>JACQKA010000069.1 GCA_016204805.1 Candidatus Kaiserbacteria bacterium
AATCTAAATATAGAAAGTAATCTTTATTTATTGATTATTAATTACGTTTTCTATTTATAAATGAATGGTTTTCCTTTATTTTGCCAGAATCTGCCTACTGTGTGCGATCAGTTCCTGGCATAACTCCGAGAAAGAGTGCTTTGAATTACTCAGTGGATAAATGCAATAAGACTAAAATTATCGGGTCTAAAAACAAGTTCTCGATTTCTGGATGGTTGTTCGCACGCCATTTTTTCCCGTGACTATTCGAGAGTAGTCCTTCTATAATAATCTTTCCCAGCCTAACTGAGTCGGTGCACAAAGATTGTACACGCATACATGCCAGCGAGGACCCTCAGAGGTATCTGCGAACGCGAAATTCCTTTTGAAGCGCGCGTGTTCTCGATGAACGTTTCGCCGAATTTGCTTTCAGGATATGCTTTGTCGACCAATGACTTCATGAGCATCAGTGCACCGTCCGGCGTTAGATTCTTCGATGCGTCGTTGAGCACGTAGGATTCCTGCAATTGAGCTGAGGTGACCCTGACATTCTTGAATTCAGTTTCAACGAGCTTCTTGAATCTCTTGAAACCTGGCTCTTTCGAAAGCATCGATTCGACATCTCTCTCGGTGAGCGTCGCCTTTTTGGCGTCCTTTCCTGAGCCGTGGTGCAGGATTGCTGTCCATTTGAATTTAGAGTTGCCGAACTCGAATCCCTTGTTCGTGAGTTCCACCCTGAAACCTTTAATCTTCAAATAAGGTATGTGGACCGAGAAGCGGGCGTCAGGTCTCTTTGGTTTTGGGCTCTTCGCGATGCGTTTCATCCCGTTCAGATTTACGCTCGGCTTCCTGGATGGAAACGCCACGCATTCCGACAGGGGGATGCGTTCCCTCTTCGCAATCGCCGCCGCGAGCGCGGCGGAGAGTTTGCAGCAGACCGCATTCCCCACGAGCTTGTACTTCGTCCCTTCGTTGCCGCCTTCGAACTGGTAATTGATGGGGAACGACATGAACGTGGCGATTTCCCGTATTGTCGGCAAGCGGAACCCCGCATCTTTCCCGTCTTTCTTCGCCGCGAATATCATCGACTCCCTCGTCGATGCGGACATCGTCGCCATGACGGTCCTGGCTGCCCTGTCGAGACGTTCTGGGAAGTCCATCTTGCCCATGAATCCATGATCCTCCTTGAGACGCTTGGCCCTCGACCACTCGTATTCCTCGACGTGCGAATCATAGAAATGATCGGTCAGTTGCGATGACGGTATTGAGAATCCGTACAGCGGGTCGGTAATTTTGGCGGGTTTTTTGTTGCAGAGTGGATTCGTCAATGCGTTCATGACCTTTGCCATCGTCACCCAGTCGCGAGTTGTGGGATTGGTCTCAATAGGGACAGGGTAGTCTCCGCAGACGAATCTTTTTCTCTTCTGAGGAGCACCGTACAACGCTGCGTTGAGAATATTGCGTTGTCGTACTTCCAAATCAGGGCCTTTGCCAGGCAGACCTAACTCCCTCCAGGAGTACTTCTCCTTGATGTAGTTGCCTGAATTCGGCACATTCTCAAGAATCCAGTATTTGAGCGTCCCTTTGCTCTTCCACGCGACGATGCGAAGATATGCCTCTATGAGTTTGATACCTAATGACTTGTCCGCTTTGCCTGCTTTGTTGGACCCTGAGAACGCGACGCAAGGCGGACTTCCGATGATGATGTCCACGTCCGGGACGACAGCATCTATTTTCGCGGGTGTATCGAGATTAAGGATGTCCATCTGGACGCATTTGCAATCGGGATGGTTGAGATCATGCGTCTTGACCGCTGGTTCCCAATTATCAAGAGCGAACACTACATCGAAGCCTTTCTGTCTGAAGCCTTCCGAGAAGCCACCGGCTCCGCAGAAGAAATCTGCAACGCGCATTCATCACCTTTTTCTTCTATACTGAGATCAAATAGAAAGTAGTATATAAATATTTGGATCCAAGAAGATTTATATCTTCAATGAGAGCAGGTTCTATAAGTGGCGGACTCAGTTTCTCGGGAAATTCGCAGCAAAATCATGTCTAGCATCCGTGGAAAGAACACGGTACCTGAACGTAAAATCCGCGCTTATCTAAAAGAGAAGAGATTTAAGTTTCGCGAGCACTATCGTATAGGTGGTTTCAGGGTTGATTTTGCATGTGTCGGAAAAAAGTTGGCAATCTTCGTAGATGGTTGCTTCTGGCATGGTTGTCCGCGCTGTTACCGACCTCCAAAATCACGTGTTTCTTTCTGGAGACAGAAAGTTCAAGCGAATAGAGCTCGGGATAAACGGATAGACAAGACGGTGCGAGCGCTTGGCTGGCGCATTCTTCACATCTGGGAGCATCAGGTGCGGAGCGGTCGGTTCAAGATTTAACGGAACTCCATCGCTTCCTCGAACGTGCTCTTTTTCTTCACGTTCATGATTCCGACGGTCTTTGTCGGGATCTTGATGGCGCTGAGTTTGACGAGCTTGTGGGCGCTGTCGAGGAGGTCGAAGCTGGCGTAGCCGATGAAGCCGGCGATGACGGGATTGACCGCCAGATACGCGCCCGCGAGGCCTCCGAGGACCATGCCCGAGCCGCCGTTGAGTAACAGCAGGAGCACAAGCGCCTTCATGTCGAGATGTCTGCGGTTGAGAAGCACCTTGATGCTGCCAACCACCGTGCGTCCCAGGCCTCCGAACAGGCCTAGTTGGAGTGCTGTGAGTGTTGTTGAGTCCATTTATTCACCTCGTAAGATAATCTTCCATGCTTTTCTTTGCCTTCGGCGGCCTGCCGACTTTGTTGATCCTGAGGAGCTCCTTGCGGAGGATCTCGTTGATGACCTCCTGGACAGAGCCGTAGCCGCGCCTCTGGCGCTCCGCGAGCTTCTCGTGGATGATCGGGTTGAGGGTGAGCATGAGCTTGCGGCTCTTCATATAGCTAATGGATTCTTAGAAGTATATAAAGATAGCTATTACCGACGGTGTCCTGGGAGGTATTTATTTGTGATATTCTGGAATATAGGGGGTTCCGCGGCAACCTGGCGCACGCAGCGCGGGGGTTGGCCCCTTCGGGGTGCGCTGCAGTGCCTGCCAGGGTTGCCGCAAATACGGTGATCAGGATCGAGAACAGAGCTGGCGCTGGACTGCTGAGATCACTGAGTATTGAAGATAGCTGACGCTGGGCTGTGAAGATCGGAATCGAAGAGAGCTGAAGCTAGATAGTGTTGAAAATGAATCAAAAAAAAGAAGCGACCGTGCATGAGTCTAAAATAAAAGGAGGAAGTCGGACTTTTGGGGAGCGCAGGCTGAGCGGCTCGTTACCTAACCGCGTACACCCCGCTTCCATCAACCTCATCTTCTATGAGGGTCCGATAACGTTTCTTTTCAAGGTGGGTTTCACACTTAGATGCTTTCAGTGTTTATCCCATATGGCGTGGCTGCCCAGTGTTATGCCCTGTCGGACAACTGGTAGACTAGAGGCCACGAGAGACAGTTCCTCTCGTACTTTGTCTCCCTTCCCTTCAAACGTTACGCAAGTCAAGAGGATCGTATACCAACTGCCTCACAGCGTTGTGAACCCAGCTAACGATCCCTTTTAACCGGTGAACTCCCGTACCCTTGGACGCTACTGCACGCCCAGGAGAGGAAGAGCCGACGTCGATGTAGCAAGCCGCGCCGTCGATGTGAACTCTCAGGCGCGACAACTCTGTTATCCCCGGAGTAACTTTTCGGTCATCCCACGCCCTCATCAAGAGGGGCAGTGAGGTTCGCTAGGCCACGCTTTCGCGTTTGGAACCGTTCTTGGTCGGGTTCCAATCAGGCCGGCATATGCCCTTGCGCGCTACGACGGATTTCTGACCCGTCTGAGCCGACCTTTGGGCTCCGATGATATGTTTTCATCGGAGTGCCACCCCAGCCGAACTGTCTATCAATCGGTGTCCCCACAATGAAGTGAGTGAGCGGCACGGAAATCGGAGTGCGGTGTTACATTGGCGCCTATCACGATCCCGAAGGACCGTGCATGACGGCTCCCGCATACGCTATGCAACGATCTCCATGTCACAACGACAGACTACAGTAAAGTTTCACGGGGTCTTCACTTCCTACTTGACTTCTCTGGCCTTTGCACCAGAAGGGGGTTTCAGAGGATTTCGGGCGGGGACAGTGGGGACCTCGTTGCGCCCTTCATGCACGTCACCAATCAAATGACAAGGCATTTCGCTCATCTTTGTTACAAGGCATGATCATTTCTGTCATGCTCTGCATATCGCTATGCAGGTCGGACTGTATCTTGGATGATTCCATTCTTGCGAATGTCGGTGGTGATGAGCCACCGTGCTTGATGGACTTGCGTCCGTTTGGCACGTCGGAAACTTTTCCGCCATAAATCATTCTCTGGCATGCAGTCTCTGAGGATTGTCTGAAGCTTCGCTTCGGGAGTGTTACCTCCCGAAATTCCACTTCAAGCTCTTTCCTGCTGATTGTCTGCGTCCGTATCGTTACCAATACGTCCGGATATCAACCGAAGTTGACGTTGAACGAGTTTTAAAATTCAAGTCCAACGACAGATGTTCCAGCATATAGCCAGATTTTCTCGTCGGACACGGCGCGCGTGTCCCGATCAAGGAGGTCTTCCACCTCACTAAGGCAGTCTAATGCCACCTTAAGAAAGTTATAGTTACTTCCGCCGTTTACAAGTCCTTTAACCCCTTGGAAAGGGTATTCGGATACTCGCACTGGGCAGACGTCACCTCGTATACACAGCCTTTCGGCTTCGCACGAAGTTGTGTTTTTGTTAAACAGTCGGGAACCCCTGGTCTCTGCGCCCTGCCGCCGCCATGCATATGCACACGGCCGCAGGGATCCCTTCTACCGAAGGCACGGGACCAATTGGCCGAGTTCCCTCGCCCGAGTTGTCTCCTTCACACTTGAGGCTTCTCACCTAGGGGCACCAGTGCTGGTTCTTGGTACGGACATGCTTGATTTGTCGCCATTCCCTTTTCATGGGCTCCAGGGATAAGCCGAATTCCGCAAGGCGGAACCATTGACGGTGTTCATCCGGTTCTCATCATGACGATACTCCCCGGATGTATCTCGTTTAGCACGCACGACGGTGCGTGTCGACCGACCCCGAAGCGTCGGAAATGACGCCTGCGTTGCCGCACATACAAACATGGTACAGGAATATTAACCTGTTGCCCTTTCCTCACAGACCCCAGTGGGGGGTTCAGTTAGGACCGACTAACCCTTGACTGATCTACATTGTCAAGGAACCCTTGCCCTTTCAGCGGTACTGATTCTCACAGTACTATGA
>JACQKA010000006.1 GCA_016204805.1 Candidatus Kaiserbacteria bacterium
GAGCTAACCCCACCCGAGAAAGAGCATACAAGAAAACAACTTAGCAAAAGCCCTTGTTCACGTCAACCCCGCGTTCTCTCTCATGTCAAATGCGACATAGCGAATTCCTTGGGTGTTTGCATATTAAGAGATAAGTGAGGTCGTTTAGTGTGGTAATACGTGAGATACTCATCCACTCGCTGTTGCACGATACGTAGGTCTCGTTTCTTGTACTGTAGGTAGCCAAGGCATTCTTTGCGCAGGATGCCATTGAATCGCTCGATGAAGGCCTGCTCGTTCTTTTTGTAGGGCCGAGCAGTCCTGATGCTGGAGATGTGCTTTCTGGCATACTCCTGCCATTCTCGCTTGAACTCGGATCCTCCATCACGCTGGATATGGTCAATCGTTCCGAACTGTTGAAGCTGCGCTTTCAAAGCCTCTCTGCCTGCTAGAGCGGTGAGGCGTTTGGCAATGACCACACTTGCTTCTTTGGTGAACGTATCAATGGCAGTGAAGGCATAGAGGCTGCCTAGGTCAACCGTGTCAGTTTGAATGACTTCTCGTGGTTTTTGGCCCTTTCTGACAAAGCCCCGGATACTGTATTTCTTCCACTTACTGCGTAATTGGTACTGTTCACCGAGGATGCGGTAGATGGTCGAGACGGCAATGGCGGTCTGGTAATCACGTTTCAAAATGAACTGAATTTTCTCGCCACAGCACTTCTGGTACTCATCCCGAATAGCAAAGACGCGAGCTTTCAGTACCGGGTCTGTTTTCCTGGGCTGCCTATGCCCTTTCTTGGCAGCTACATAGTCACGAATGAACTTCTGAAGACCCTTTCGTTGGAATCCTCGCAACCACCGGTAGACCGTAGCGCGATGGACGCCGAGCTCTAATGGCATACGCTCCGGCGAGATACCCTGCTTCCACAAGCTGTAGCATATATGGATCGATGTGATACGATCTCTTGGCGGCATAGTCGTTTGCTTAGGTTGGTTAGAAACCCTAAGTATACGCTATGTCGCATTTCTAATGAGAATAATACGGGGTTCAGCTCCTGAGCCGCGCCAGGTACGCTTCGATCAGCGGGACCTCTATTTTGGCGACCTTGAGAATAAGCATGGCCGCTGCAATGATAGACAACACGACGAAGATACAGAGCATTTTCTTGCTGCCTACCACCATGCTCTGCTCGCGCACGCGAAACATGGTGAGTATCGAAATGGCGATCGCAAGCAGCGCCAAACCGATCACCATGGAATGCGTGATCGTTACTCGCCCCTGCATGAAGTTCTTCAGGGGTTGTGTCAACGGCAGATCATACAAAACACGCCAACGAGAAACGAAAAGAACATAGAGCCATACCGCTATAACGAGAAATCCTGAGATTAAGACGGGCATATTTTAAATCGTCATTGCGAGGGAGGGACGACCGAAGCAATCCCATTGTGTAGTCGTACTGCTCATTTGTTCTTTCGTGCCGCATGGGGATTGCCGCGTCGCTCATCCGCTTGCAGGCGGATTCACTCCTCGCAATGACACTCAGCGTCAAATGTCCAAATTCTTCACGGTCTTAGCGTGCGCCTGTATGAACCGCTTGCGGGGAACCACGTCTGAGCCCATGAGAATATCGAACGTTTCGTCCGCTTTTGCCGCGTCGATGATCGACACGCGTTTCATCATCCGATTCACCGGATTCATAGTCGTCTCCCACAACTGCTCGGGATTCATCTCACCAAGACCCTTGTAGCGCTGAATATTGAGTTTTGGAGTCTTGGCCTTAACTTCTTTCGATGCAGCCGTAACAGCCTCGGCGGCCTCTTCTTCCGCAGGGACTTCCACTTGGCTTTGGGCGTGCGCCTCAACAGCAGCCTGGACATCCTGGTCGGAAATGCCTAGCTGCTTTTTTACTTTGGCAAGATCTTCATCAGTATACACGTATTGCACTTCCTTCCCGAATTGTACGCGATACAGCGGCGGTTGCGCGACATAGATATGGCCAGTCGTTATCAGATCGGGAAAATAACGATAGAATAGCGTGAGCAACAGTGTGCGAATGTGCGCACCGTCAACGTCAGCATCGGTCATGATGATGACCTTGCCATAACGCAATTGTTCCAGATTGAACTGTTCGCCGATATTCGTGCCGAGCGCTATAACCAGGGATTTCAGCTCATTGTTTGCGAGCATCTTGTCGAGCCGCGCGCGCTCAACGTTCAAGATCTTGCCACGCAAGGGCAATATGGCCTGAAACTCGCGGTCGCGGCCCTGCTTGGCAGAACCGCCTGCTGAGTCGCCCTCCACGATATAGAGCTCACCTTTTTCAGCATCCCGCGTCGAGCAGTCCGCGAGCTTGCCCGGCAAGGTCATGCCCTCAAGAGCGCCCTTGCGCAGTACGGTATCGCGGGCAGCGCGCGCGGCCAAGCGTGCCTGTGCTGCGAGCAAACATTTCCCGAGGATCTCCTTGGCATCACGCGGATTTTCATCGAGAAATGCCTGGAAATAATCATTGAAAATGCCCTCAACAATGGGTCGTACTTCAGCATTGCCGAGTTTTGCCTTGGTCTGCCCTTCGAACTGCGGGTCCTTCAGTTTTACGCTCACGATAGCGGTCAAACCTTCCCGCACGTCATCCGAGGTCAGGTTGTCTTCCTTTTCTTTGAGATACCCGTTCGTACGGGCGTATTTGTTGAGCACTCGCGTTAACGCTGCTTTAAAGCCCACCAGATGCATGCCGCCTTCGGTCGTGTGGATGTTGTTCGCAAACGTATACACCACCTCGCGGTACTCAACCGTATACTGAACCGCGATCTCGACCTGAATAGCATCAGCTGTTTTATCAACGTAAAAAACTTTTTCCTGCTTAGCTTCGGTGTTATGATTCAGAAACTGCACGTATGAAGCAATGCCGCCCTCAAAATAAAACGAATAATCCTGTTTCTTTGCAGGATCGCGTTCGTCATAGACTCGGATCGTGATCCCCTTGGTCAAGTACGCCTGCTGGCGCAGATGGTCCAGGATCGTCTGCCAGTCGTACTCAAGCTCGGTAAATATTTCACGGTCAGCTTTAAAAAATTGTTTGGTACCGGTCCCCGATGACTTACCGACCGGTTTGACCTTTGCGACCGGCTTGCCCCGCTTGTATTCCTGCGCCCACAATTTGCCGTCTCGCGAAACTTCCGTGCGCATGTATGAGGACAAGGCGTTGACCACCGACACGCCCACGCCGTGCAATCCTCCCGACACTTTGTACCCGCCCTCGCCGAACTTGCCGCCTGCATGAAGCTTGGTCATGACCGTTTCAAGCGCAGACGTTTTGGTCACTTTATGAATATCGACCGGGATGCCGCGTCCGTCATCTGAAACCGAAACCATGCCATCCGGCAAAAGCCGCACTTCAATATTCTTGGCGTATCCGCCCATAGCCTCATCGATCGCGTTGTCCACGACCTCCCATACCATGTGGTGAAGCCCCGCAGAAGCCGTGTTACCGATGTACATTCCAGGCCGTTTGCGGACCGGTTCCAGCCCTTCAAGAACAGTAATGTGCTCGGCTGTATAGCCGTTGCTTTGGGCTGCTTTTCTACTGATTTTTGGTGCCTTTTTTGGCATAAAAAATAATGTAATTTTAGGGGCTAAAATTAGCTATTTTTGACGCTAAGGTTAGCTTAGAATTAACAAGGGAAGTATAGCAAAAAACTTGCCGTTTGGCAAGCGAAAAACAGGCTCATTTGTGGCACTCAGTGTGTCACAAACACACCTGACCTGGGCCATCAGAAATAGTCCCGCACGTTAGGTCCGCCGGACATTGTGCGTTATTCGTACACTGTATCTCACAACTGTGAAATGTTCCGCCCTGCGGACCGCCGACACCGTAATAGCTGATGCATTGCACTGCCGGATCGCAGTCGCTGTCGACTTTGCATGAACGGTGCAATTTCGTATACACCTGCGGCAGATCTGCCTCTTCCCTGATGAAGAAGCTCTTGTTGGTCTGCTCGCGAATAAGAGCTCCATCCTCGTTCGTACGATATATTTTCACCTCTCCGTTCACCAGCAGCTGTATCTCGTAACCGGGTATGATCACCTGCGCGCACAGCTCTCCTTGTTTTGCAAGGCCCAAACATGAATCTGGCCAGTTGTACTGAGTGACCTTGAGTACCGTAATAGTATTTGCACTGACATTGTTGGTACCGGCCGCATAGACCCTCGCAGCAGCTACCGCCTGGGGCTGCGGCTGGTTTGAGGTGTCGGTAGTAGTGTTAGTATTCGTAGTAGGTGTTTTTGTCTCTGTGGGCTGATAGGTATTTGTATTCTGATATATATTCGTATTCGCAGTATACGACGGCACAACCATGCCTTTTGGCAGGGTGTACGTCAGCACAAAGGCCAGAATTGCCAGTGCTGCGATAATGATGAGGGCCTTTGGGTTCATAGAGGTATGATGACATATCTGTAGACGGAGCGCAAAAGCTTTGCTTACATAGTAGTATCAAAACAATATGAACCCGACCTCGCCCTCTCGTTCAGAGCCCGAGGCTCTTCAGAGCCGAACGGCAAGGGCGAGGTATCAGGGCGGGTTCTTTACGAGGAGAGCCCGCTCCGCGGGGTTATTTTCAAAGCCCGTATCCCCGCGCTTAAAAGCGCGGTATTCGGGCGGACGTAATAAACTGGAAGCTAAAAACTCTTACTCCACTATCTGCTGCACCCTACCTACCTGACCGGTATGCAGGCGTACTTTGATGCCTCGCGGATGGAACGACGAGCTGGTCAGAATGTCCGCCACGATGCCGCGGGTCAGTTTGCCGGTGGGCTGGTCTTCTTTCACCACGATATCCACCAATAAACCCGGTATGATCTCGTCTCGCCGTTGTCCTTCCATATGCTCTGCTCGGTTATCGAAAAAAATTATGAAGCAGTGCTTTCAATGACGCCAGCAATAGACGAGATGGTCGTTCACCATGCCGGTCGCCTGCATATGCGCATATACGACCGTGCTGCCGACGAATTTGAATCCTCGCTTTTTCAGATCTGCGCTGACCGTGTCAGAAAGCGGTGTACAGGCAGGTAGCCGCTTGATGTCCCTGAGCTTCGTTTTGACCGGCTTGTGGTTCACGAATTCCCAGATGTACTTGTCGAACGAGCCGAATTCCTTCTGCACCGCAAGGAACGCTTTCGCGTTGCTGATGGCCGCGTCTATCTTCAGCTTGTTCCGTATGATGCCCGCGTTCCGCATGAGGCGGGCTTTATCCTTTGCCGAAAACCACGCGACCTTCTTCGGATCGAAACGCGCAAACGCCTCTCTGAAATTCTGTCGCTTATGCAATATCGTGGACCAGCTTAAGCCCGCCTGGAAACCTTCCAGGAGCAAAAATTCAAAAAGTTTTCTGTCATCATGGACCGGTGTGCCCCACTCCTCGTCATGATAGCGCAGCATCTGAAGGTCGGCCGTGGCCCAATCACACCGTCTGCGTTTCTTGATCATACGTACAGTATAGCATAGCCGATTTGAAGCGGCATATCATAGAGCCGGTGAGGCGACGTTATTGCAGGACTACTTCTTCCTGTCCTTTTTCGGCTTTTTCTTGTTCCGCTGCTGGGAATTATTCCCTTTTGCCATGATGAGAAAATTAGTTGCTAAGAAAGTAAGTATAGCAGAAATGAAGCGAAACGTCCTTTCAGCGTGTATGCGATGAAACGACCGAAATTTTTAGCTTTACGCCAAGACCGGCAGCAAGTTTATGCATGAAAGCAAGCGATGGATTTGAACTACCAAAATGGTGAGATAAAATCAATAAATTCGGCCTATATGCTGCAGAAGATGAGATACA
>JACQKA010000067.1 GCA_016204805.1 Candidatus Kaiserbacteria bacterium
CTGCGCTTGGAGCTGCTGAACCTTCGCAAGAAGCGCCTCGGCCTGCGCGCGCAGCTTGTCCGCAGTGGTCGGCGGGACTGGGGTTGGTGCTGGTACAGGAGGCAGGACTGGTATCGGCGCGGGAGGTGACGCAGAGAGCGGCGCGGCTGCTAAGACTGTAATGGTTCCCGACATGCCAACGCCGCCCGGCGAGCCATGCGGTATGCAGTAGTACGGGTAGGTACCTGATGTGCTGAACGTGCGCGTAAAGCTCTGCCCACTTTGCAATAACCCGCTATTGAATGAACCATCATCAGCGGTTACGGTATGACCTGCTCCGCCGACATGTGTCCAAACGACCGTATCGCTTGCATTGATCGTGATGTTTTTGGGAGAAAAGAAACTGTCGCCGATGGACACATTCACCTGTGCCGCGCTGCTCACGCTCGGAAGGACCAGAATTACGGGCGCGGCAAGCGCTGCGCCGAGCGAGAGCCGAAGCAAGAGAGACATATATACATTGTCGCACGTGCATCCACGCCCGCAATGCAGGAATCCACATTGTAGAATCCACATCGCAAATTTTGGTTCGCCCTTTGACTGCAGTGAGGTGTGTGCAAAAAAACACCCATGGTAGGATGCTATTGAGGTTATATCCGGAAAGGAGGTGTTCACATGTACGGAATAGCCGCAGAGCGTTTGAGAGAGACGCTCAATTGGTGGAAAACCTTGAACTACTACCGTGAGGTCGTGATGCCGATAACGCATCCTCACCTCGTGGGACCAGTCACAAGGACCCACCTTAGTCGTTGGAGAAGCTACGAGAGGATGGTGTTGAATAACAGCATCACGCAGTTGGATCTACGAGAGTGGTTCCCCCTGCCCTCCCAGCGCGAAACCTTCCATGGTCGCATGTTGGAGACTCTCACTTTCTTTCCAATCGAACTCTTCGAATGGAACAGAAAGTCTCGTCGGACGATACACATACCTCGTGAGTTGCAGTACCTTCTCATTCGCGGTGACTACAAACGTATCCGATGGGAAGACATATTGTGGCCCTATGAGGCGTTTGTGCTAACCCTTGAGGAGCCCATCCGACTCGAAGAAGATCCAGGAATGTGGTCATCCTTCGATACACTACTCGTATCTCACATTCCTATAGAAGATAAGGGGAAGATACTCCGTGTGCGCTTGCTCAGGCGTTCAAACGGGACTCTTCTCGGTAACTTCCCCGAACAAGAGAGGCGTCTTGCTGAAAGATTCCTCAGAAACAATCAGTTTGAGCGTGTTCAAGGAGTCATGCGTCGCGGCTTGAGGAAAGTCGTCGATGACATGGGTACCGCTCAAGGGTTTCGATCCGCTGAACTCTATTCTACGATTCCCGGCTCGCAATACATCGCGTTGCCGGGCGATAGGGTTCTCATCGAACCTGATGATCTTGTAAATTATATCAGCTCTGTGATCGGACCCACTCTGCCGAGGGCGGAAGCTCTTTGGCGGAGTGAATACATGTCTCTGACGCTGAAGCTTGTCGTGGGGTGGAGCCTCTATATGGAGAGTATCTCGTCAGAGAGTCTCCAAACTATGCGACTACCACCTGGCGGCTCACGTGGGATAACAGGTATTATCACGAGTCCTGAGTACATCTGCACGATCATCGGTAAGGGGCGCCTAGACCCTACTCGTTACGTTGATGTGGATCTCGGAAAAGTTTCCTCGACCGCTTTCAAACGACCGCACTGGCGACGCGGACATTGGAAGCGGGAAGCCGGGACTTCGAAGAATGCGCCCAAGACCATTCGTGTTCCCCCTGTATTGGTGCGGAAGGACTTGGTACCGCTTTTCGGAATCATCAGCGGAACTGAAACCATCATGCTGCCTGATGAGTAGCGAGTTGCATGAAAAACTTCAGACCGCGCGGGTAACTGCGCGGTCTTTTTCGCCTGTGGCCTATAACTCCTCAACTGCTTCCTCCGACACACGCACGGCGTGTGAGCGGACTGCGCAATCCGCAGCAATTAATAGCTCCTGAGTTGCCTTGCTCGCTCGTGCAGACGAATACGCTCCCGCGCTTTCGTCTCGATCTAGCGGATGCGTTCGCGGGGAACGTCGAATTCGCGACCGACTTCTTCGAGCGTGTAGCATACACCATCTTCGGCGAGACCGTTGCGCATCTCAAGAATTTTGCTAACACAGTGAACGCACTGATAACGGAAAATCTACTCCAAGAGTCCTATCGTGTCCGCCTGCTTGGAGTCGAACCAAGGTCCCGGAGGTATAAGCTCCGTGTTCTAACCATTGAACTACAGGCGGTTTCGTCCGGCATGCCGGACGTTTCGGATGATAACCTCCAGCCGCCCGACTGTATAGAAGATGAGGTATGGAAACGGCATGACCGGAAACCCGGATGCCTGATTCGTCCGCAATTCTGGCTAAATAAGGAAACTCTCCGAGGCGCTGAATTACTTCCTTGATCCGGATGAACACCCATAGCGCCGCTTCTGGATTATCGCGTGCAATATGCGAATGTATCTGCGCCAGTTC
>JACQKA010000068.1 GCA_016204805.1 Candidatus Kaiserbacteria bacterium
CGCTCTTTCGCGTCGAGGCGTTTTTCCGCGCTCTGGAGATCAGCCTGTACAAGCTCGAGGTCTATTATCTCGATGTCATAGCGCGGATCCACACCGCCGGCGACATGGTGAATATCCTCGTCGTCAAAAACACGCACCACTTCCGCAATCGCATCCACCTCGCGAATGTGCGAAAGGAATTGATTGCCGAGTCCCTCCCCTTCCGAAGCACCCTTCACCAATCCCGCGATGTCGACAAATTCCACAATCGCGGAAATCTTCCTAGCGGAATGCGACATCTCCGCCAAACGATCGAGGCGAAAATCGGGTACAGGCACGACGCCGACAGAAGGATCGATGGTCGCGAACGGGTAGTTCGCTATCAATACCTCCTTCTTCGTGAGCGCCTTAAAAAGCGTGGACTTCCCGACGTTCGGCAGTCCGACAATCCCTATCGCTAGTTTTGAACTCGACATACGCTAGATGTCGTCGGGAGACAATCCCGTATGTTTGGCGATGCGAGCCAGCATGCGCGGCCCGATCTCCTCGCGCTCATGAAATGCAAATACATAATCCGGCCATCCTGCTTTCCCAAGTATCCGATGTGAGCCTCTCTCACGTTTGATCTGCCAACCCGTTCGCAACAGAGCACTGATAACGCGTGACGCTTTAACCGCGCGCCATCTCATGTTCGAACAAACGCGTCACTTGCTGAGGAGTTCTGCCCCGTTCCACCTTATCGGCAAGCGTGCGGAGAGCGATCGCATACACGTTCCGCTGTGCTTCTCGCTTGGTCTTGCCATACGCCATTACGCCCGGCAGTTGCGGTATCTCAGCGATCCAACGCCCATCGGTTTCCCTTTCAAACTCGATCGTCATAGCGGCATCGTATCATGCGATGCTCTCTTCCCCAAACCTTGAGACCCAGAGGCCTCTCGCACACTGACCGTGCAATTCTCATGTCGAACAACGCCCGCTCCGTTCCGAGGCTTAAAGACATCAAGAAATACGAAAGCAAAGTCCTGTAAAATGAAATCTCACCGCGGAGTTTTTCATCTAATCCGGATCGACAATAGCGAACTCTTTGCCGCCTGCCACATAGACATAGGAGTTATCGGCAAAAATCCGAAAAGGAATAAGTCCATCGCAGGTCATCGACGAGCCAGACATAGTGCACGTCGCCGTGATAATATTCTTGATGAGAGTGGGATTGCTAGGTGTTGATACATCTATGACCATCACACCAAAGGGTGGATAGTTGGGGGGTGATGAGGGGGATGTGGCGACATATACTTGGCCTCCTACAACTTGTACCTGTAGTGCATTGATATTGGGAAGACGACCGACTGGCGTCGTAGATGTCGCTGAATCAAGTCTTTCTACAAGAAGCGCATGCGCAGCGCTATCAGCAACATACAAATATCCCTCAACAATTTGAATAGAACGCGGTGATTGAACATCGCCGACCCCGACGTACCCGACTACTCGAAAAACCGATGGATCATCAGGATCTGAGACATCAACGACGGCCACCTTGCCCATCCCCGAACCACTAATATAAGCATAATCATCTCCTACGTATATCGTTGAAAGTTGAGTGAATTCGGTGTTATTTTGAATTGAAAGCCCTTGTATCGGATTTGCGGGATCAGTAATGTCAAACGCAGTAAGACGATTCGAGCACCTGTCCACAACAAAAGCATACCCATCGCGAACAGATATCCCGGCCGGACATATTTGACCTGAATACGCGGCAGAAGAAACGATAAAGGGACTACGAGGATCCGAAATGTCCACAACAACTAACCCTTTTGCATCCCCGGTTAAGTACGCATGGTTTCCTGCGATAGCCATATCTCGAACGCCTAACAAATCATTGGCCACAAGAAAAGCGGCAATACTTGGGTTTGTCGGACTGCTAATATCGAGAACGGCGAGCCCGCTGCCCGAACTGCCGGTCCCGAAGGTTGCCAAAAAGGCATAACTACCGATCACGTGGATTCTCTGTACAGTCCGCACTGCATCATCAACTATGTTGCCCACGAAACCAGAAGACGGTGGCAGAGGTGGGGGTGAAATACACACCGGTGGAATCGGAATCCTTGAACTTGAAGAAGATGCGTATCGCTCACACACATCACGTGCTCCTCTACTTTCTCGATCCGAAGGGGGTGAATTCGTACGTGCCGCAGCAACGCCGGCCAAAAAAATAACGATCAAAGCCACAATGATGAGGAGAATAGCTACCGTCCCGAACGCTGTGGCCGTCGTTTTCATGGATAGAAGCTTCACTCTACTGCGATGAAGCCCCTAGTCAAATCCACCAACACCTTACCGCGGCGTTTCTTC
>JACQKA010000066.1 GCA_016204805.1 Candidatus Kaiserbacteria bacterium
ATGCGTGCGACCACATATCAGGGAAACCACCCGCCCTAATGGCGGCAGGTTATGTTGTCTCATGTGTCATCGAACGTGTCCGCTCCGAGGGGACTCTATGCGGGTCTGAGGAGTTTTATTGTACCTGTGCGGTATACTCGATCGCCGTTTGATGCAGAAGCCGTGCGCGCATGCGCGGTGATCCCAACCTACAAGCCCGAGACGATCACCGTACGACTCGTAGAAGGCTTGGTGCGATGGAATCCGCGACTGCGGGTGTACGTCGTAGACGATTGCACGCCGCAGGATTATGCGGAGGGAGCTCGGATTTTCGAACGGATCACTCGCATCTCGTCTCGGGTTACCCTCCTTCGCACACCCGTTAATGCCCTGAAAGCAGGAGCCTTGAACTATGGCCTCGAGCACGTATTCGAGGAGCGATGGAAGCCCATGCCTGACGTCGTTTTGACCCTCGATGACGATGTTGTCATTGTGCCGACGACGGTGCGAAATCTTGTGACAGAGCTCATGGCGCATGAGGATTTTGGAGCTGTCTGTTCCCAGTGCCATGTGCTGAATAAGAATCGGAATCTTCTCACGCGTCTGCAGGGGCTTGAGTACCTCGGTTTCAATGCGACGCGGCTCGCAGATGAAGGTTTCTTTATGGGGCCCCTTGTCATGCACGGCATGCTGACCGCGTTTAGAACCTCGGCTCTTCAAGAAATAGGAGGGTTCATTGAAGGACATTTGATCGAGGACTACGAGATAACGGCGCGGCTGAAAACCGCCGGCTGGAGCGTAAAATCGGCCGTTAATTCAGATGCGTGGACGGTTGTGCCGGAAACCCTCGGGAAGCTCTGGCGGCAGAGAACGCGCTGGTCGTACGGCGGTATAACGGTCATTGATGGAGTTAAGCGTCTACCGTCGGTGATGCAAGACCTCATAGGGCACGGAACATTCTGGGCCATCATTTTCACGATAGATATTCTCATTGTCAGTATTCTTTTTGGCGGCGGCGGCGGCGTATCGCCACAAATCCCATATTGGATCATCGGGTTGTCCGTCTTCCAGTTGGCGATCTGGTACGTGTTTCAGCTCTGGCTCATGAGACTTTACAAAGAGAAGGACATATACGATTGGCTTATTCGCTTGAGCCTCGTTCCCGAATTCATATACGTCAACGTTTTGAGTCTCGTGCTTCTCGGCGCCTACTTCTTTCTATTTTTCAACGTTCTCACGAATGCAGCGTCGCGGAGGGGTACACTCGCGGCGAGAAGGGTCGTGGGATTTGGCAGTGCCCTGTTCCGTTTTTTCGGCTACACGAAGAGTTGGGGAACAAGAATAAGCTGATATGTTGAATTTTAACGGCGGTACTACTGTGTCGGGAACGTCGATAGCGTCTCTCGGCATATATGTGGGTTCGATGCTTTTGCGTTCGGGAGATGTTGCAATCGCAGTCTGTTTTTTGGCTCTTACGGGGACGTATTGTCTTATCGTCATCACCACGCTGTGCCGGTATATTATCAACTATCGTCGCAATAAACATTTATTAGCTTACAATCTTAACTAACCGGCATATGAACCACATCCTCAAACAACTCTCCCCCCACGTAGCGGTTCTCGCGATTACTCTCTCGGCATTGGTTGTCTACGGCACTCCAACGGCCGCAAGTGCTGCCGGCACCGTGACGCTGACATTCGACGACGGTAATCCTTCGCAGTATGAGATTCCTGCGCAAATCATGAAAGCGGGCGCTCAAACAGCCACGTTCTACATAAATTCGGGGTTGTTAGGCACGGATGTGTTGTGGTATATGACCTGGGATCAGGTGGTAGATCTCCACAAAAGCGGCTTCGAAATCGCAGGACACACATTGAACCATATAGAATTGCCGACCGTAAACAACGCAACAAAGATCACTGAAATCAATCTAGACTACTTAAACTTCGTCGCTCACGGCATCAAGCCCACCAATTTTGCCGCTCCCTTTGGTGCGTACGACAACACCACGATCCCACTGGTTGCCTTGAAGTATAACTCTCACCGGGCGTTTGCGAATCAAGGCCTCAACGTCTGGCCGTACAATAAGTACCTTATTTACGTTCGCTACGTAACGAATCAGACCAGCTTAGAGCAGGTAAAAACGTGGGTGGATGAGGCAGTTGCGCAGGACGGCTGGCTCGTTGTGGTCTTTCACGAAGTCTTGCCTGTTGTCGATCCGACGGACGACTACTCTTGGGAAACAGAGAAGTTTCAAGGCTTTATTGATTACTTAAACGCGCTGGGAATCAAGGCAAAAACGGTCCAGCAAGTCCTTAGCGGGTTCACCAATGTCGTCACCAATTCCAGTTTCGAGAGCGGACTTACAGGCTGGACCACCGACAATCCGACGAAAGTCACGACCGTGGCGAATTCAAGAGGCAGCTACCCGACTCCACTTCGGACTCTTCGGATGACCGGCTCGGCGAAGACTGCTCATTTGTTCGGGCAAAAGATCCCGGTGTCGTTCGGCGCTACCTATGGGTTTAGGGCGTACACCGACAGCCGGAATTTGAACGCCGGTGAGGTAGGGTTCTATATAGACGAATATGATGAGGCCGGTAACTGGAACTCAGGCAAATGGCTTGGTGGCTTCACGAACAAAAATGTTATCGACAAGTCGTTCGTATACACACCCTCTTGGGCAGATGTAAAAACTGCAGCTATTCAGGTGTACATGACCGCGGGCTCAAAGGGCAATGTGTTCATCGACAACATAGAATTCTTCGCCCGCTAGCGGCGCGCGAGGGTTCACACCCATGGGTGCACTCATTCACAACAAGTTTATAGTTCTCTCGATCGTTCTCGTTGCGCTCATTGGCGCACTCGCCGTCGTTCTCACTCTTCCAGCGACCGAAACGGCGGAGCACACTACTGGAGCGCAAGAAAAGGATCTCTCGCAGATCGCACAGGGGAAGCATGCAGTCGAGACGGCATCTCAGCCCGTGCAGAAAGCGCTTGAGCAAGAAGGAGAAGAAGAATCGTACGTTGCGAGCAGTGCAGTACCAGTCGCGCAGTCCGCGGGAAGCTCGGTTCTCGCCTTTCTCAAAGACGTGGGAGAGGCCGCATATGACCACTTTGGATTAACGCGCGAGGATTTTCTCGCGATTAAGAATGCAGGGTTCGACGTTGTTGAAGGAAATTTTGATATTTGTGCGAGCGATGCAGATGTCAAGTTTTTTCTCGACAGCGCAGAGAGTGCCGGTCTCAAGGTGATACTCAATGCCGGAGCCGGCGAGGCGGAATGGGGGTATCCGTGCGACGGTAATTTCGTTCCCGGCCAGAAACCGGTGTGGCAGAAGGAGAAGGTCAGAGCGTGGATCGGCAAATGGAAAAATCACCCGGCGCTCTATGCGTGGGACACCTCAAATGAGGATGGGGGAACATTTCCGTTTGGCACCGGAGGCGTAGAGCCCGATCCTGATTGGGAGACGAAGTACGCGCTCTCGACGTGGCAGCTCCACGAGGCGTACGCG
>JACQKA010000009.1 GCA_016204805.1 Candidatus Kaiserbacteria bacterium
GCAGTGCAGCGCGCTATCGACATTTGATATTATGAGATCATTACACACAGGTTTTACACTCATCGAAACGCTCGTCGCGGTATCGCTTTTGGTCATCGCGATCGCCGGCCCGATGTCGCTCGCGGCACAAAGCCTTTCTTCCGCGTTTTACGCGCGCGACCAGATGACCGCATTCCACCTCGCGCAAGAAGCGGTCGAAGCTGTGCGCTTTGTCCGCGACGGCAACATTCTCGCCAACAATGCCGCCGGTTCGCCGACAACGGACTTGTTCGCAGGCATCCCCGATACGACTGGCCGCGCGTTCACGGTTGATATCCGTTATGACGACCCATCGCAGTCCATGAAGCTCTGCAATGGTCCGTGCGCGCCACTGTCATACGATTCCAGCACGTCGCTCTATGGATACGGAGTCGGCTCGAATTGGCAGACGACGCGCTTCACGCGATCAGTATCGGTGATCGCGATCGCGGGGAGTCAAGACGAATTCAAGGTTACATCCGAAGTGCGATGGCGTTCCGGCGCATTCCAGGAGCGTACGGTCATTATCAATGAAAATCTGTACCGATGGTTACCGGACTCCACCTCATCATAATATGTTCCGATCTTTTCACACTGAACGCGGATTTACGCTTCTCTTGGCGACTATCATTGCGTCCTTGCTCTTGGCGGTGGGTGCCGCCATGTTCGGCATTATCAAAAAACAAGTCATCCTTTCGTCGATCGGTCGCGATTCGCAGTTCGCGTTCTATGCGGCGGATACAGGTGCCGAGTGCGCGCTGTATTGGGATCTGCGGCAAGACAAATTCTCTGCAACGACATCGCCGTGGAACGATCTGACCTGCGACCAACAGAATCTCGGGCCGGTACAATTCACCGAATATGGTACGCCCATGACATTCGAATACCAGCCGAGTGGGTATTGCGCGCGGGTGTCAGTCACCAAATTCGCAGACAACAGTACCAAGGTGGATGCGCGCGGGTACAATACCGCCTGCGTTACGATTGCGACTAATCCTAGAGCGCTGGAGCGTGCCGTGGAACTTGCCTACTAGATTCTACTGAAAATCGCGATCTGCTTCGTTGCGGGTCCCCAGCGTCTCAGTCATCGTATTTTCAATACGCCTCCCTCGCCGCTCTCCCCGCGCCTCGCATCTCATCGATTTTCAGCAGAATCCTGGTTAAAAAGCTGATATATATATATGCTACTATCTCGACATGAGCGCGGTACCAAAACAAGCCAAAGAACGGGCTCTTAAGCTCCGAAAACTCATCCACTACCACGACCATCGCTATCATGTGCTCGATGCCCCCGAGATTTCGGACGAGGCATACGACTCGCTTTTGGAGGAACTGACGCGACTTGAGGCGGAATATCCTGAACTGGTGGTTGCGGATTCACCCACACAGCGGGTGGGTGCGGCGGCGCTTGAACACTTCCCCAAAGTAGAGCATCGCGTGCGCCAATGGACGTTCGAAAAAGTATTTTCATCAGATGAATTACGCGCGTGGGATGAACGCGTTGCGCGCGCGCTTGACCGTGCGCCGGGCACGACCGCATATGTCGCATCGCACAAGATAGACGGACTCAAGATCATTCTTGAATATGAAAAAGGACAGCTCGTGCGCGCCGCAACGCGCGGCGATGGCCGCGTGGGCGAAGACGTGACCACGAACGTGAGAACGATACGCAGTATCCCGATGACGCTTGCGAAACCGGTGAGTGCCATCGTCGTTGGGGAGGCATGGCTACCGCAGGAGGCGCTCGATCGCATCAACGTCGAGCGCAAAAAAGAAGGCGAGCCGCTATTTGCAAACACCCGTAATGCTGCGGCAGGGTCGTTGCGCCAGCTTGATCCCAAGATAGCTGCGAAGAGGCATCTCGATAGTTTTGTCTATGATATCGATCATTTCGAAGGTGGCAGTGCGCCGAAGACGCAGGTTGAAGAACTCGAGCTCCTGACTGAGCTCGGCTTTAAAGTGAACCCACACGGCAAGCTCTGCAAAAATATCGAAGAAGTCATTACCTACTGTGAAGGGCACGAATCGCGTCGTACGAAATTAGAATATGCGATGGACGGTGTCGTCGTCACCGTGAACACTGTGGCGGAACAACGCGCGCTGGGCTACACCGCGAAAGCACCGCGGTTCGGCGTCGCGTACAAATTCTCCGCGGAGCAGGTGACGACGGAGGTCTCCGACATCGTGCTTCAGGTAGGACGTACCGGAGTTGTGACACCGGTCGCGCATCTGAAACCAGTTCGTGTTGCGGGGGCGATGGTGTCACGCGCGACGCTTCACAATGAGGATGAGATCAAGCGGCTCGATGTGCGCGTCGGGGATACCGTCGTGATCGAACGTGCGGGAGACGTCATCCCTGACATCGTATCGGTCTTGACCGATCTGCGCACCGGCAAAGAAAAACCATTCCGATGGCCGAAAAAAGTCGCGGCATGCGGCGGCGATGGTTCTATCGAACGCGTCCCTGGGGAATCCGCGTGGCGGTGTGTCAACAGGAATTCCGAAGAACAGCAGAAGCGCCGTTTTGAATATTTCGTGTCGCGTCGCGCGCTCGACATCGAAGGTGTCGGACAGAAAACGGTCGAACTTCTCGTCGACCACGGTCTGCTCGATGCATACGATGATCTGTTCACGTTGACCGAGGGCGATTTTCTCGGGCTTCCCGGCTTTGCGAAGAAATCCGCACAGCTCGCCTACACGGCGATACAAAAAGCAAAGAAAACGACACTGCCGCGGCTTCTGATCGCATTGTCTATACCGCACGTGGGTGAAGAGGTCGCACGTGTACTCGCCGAAAATTTCGGCACGGTAGCGAGTCTGCGCAAGAAGACTGAATCAGAGATTGCCAACATCCACGGTTTGGGTGAGACGGTCGCAGAATCGGTCACTGCTTGGTTTGCGGGCAGCGCGAATAGAGAAATGCTCGACCGATTGCTCAAACACCTCTCCATCACCCCGATGTCCAAGAAAAAAACAGGAGGTACGCTCGCGGGGAAGATGTTCGTACTCACCGGAACACTCATCGGCATGACCCGCGATGAAGCGAAGCTGGCGGTGCGTGATCATGGCGGCAAGGTCGTTGAGTCAGTATCAAAAAAAACGGATTATGTCATCGCGGGGGCCGATCCGGGGTCAAAACTGGATGCCGCGCGGAAATTCGGCGTCAAGGTGCTAACTGAAGCCGAATTTGTTAAGCTATTGAAATGACAGGTAGTCAAAAGGTGGATATCAAAGCGCTTGTCGATCTCGCGCGGCTTGAGATTGGTGAAGAAGACATGAAGAAGCTTGCAGAGCAGATCCCCGCCATCCTCTCGTTCGTCACGCGCATCCAGGAAGTCGCTACGAGCGGCGAAACCGACACGAACCCCGCACACAAGAACGTGATGCGCGATGATACCGACGCATATAAGCCGGGAGTATTCACCGAGGCACTGCTCAAGGCCGCGCCGCGCCGCGAGGGTGATTATGTTCGCGTTCCGCAAGTCATAAAAAAATAAAGAGCGAAGCGATTATATTTTTTATGACCCAGCCCCACTTTTCATCAAACAATATTTTTTATCAGCGAAACGTACCTTTTGAGATATGCGTATGCAGGAGATAAACCGTTATAGTTTTCAAAAGTGGTGCTGGGTAGCAAAAAAAGTATGACGTTCGATATTTCAAAACTCACCATAGTGGAGGCTCGTCGCGCGCTCGATGCGAAAGAATATTCTGCAGTCGAACTGGCGCAAGCGCATCTCGATACCATTCAGAAACAGAATTCGGAATTGAACGCCTATCTCGAAGTCTACGACGATGTCATCGCGCAAGCGGAGACCGCGGACGCAGTCATCGCAAGCGGGCAACAGCAGGCACTCACCGGGATTCCCATCGCTGTTAAGGATAACATTTTGATACGCGGCAAGCGTGTGAGCTCGGCATCAAAGATCCTCGAGGGATATGTTGCATCCTATGACGCGACCGTGATCGAACGGTTGAAAAAACAGAATACCGTCTTTATCGGGCGCACCAACATGGATGAATTCGCGATGGGAAGCTCCACCGAACACTCCGCGTTCGGCAGGGTCAAGAATCCTATCGATCCGGCGCGTGTGCCAGGCGGATCATCGGGCGGTTCCGCTGCAGCCGTCGCGGGCGGCATCGCGGTTGCGGCACTTGGTTCCGACACAGGGGGCTCCGTGCGACAGCCTGCAGCATTCTGTGGCGTGGTAGGGCTCAAGCCCACCTACGGCGCAGTGTCACGGTTCGGACTCATGGCTATGGCATCGTCGCTCGATCAGGTGAGCCCGTTCGCGCGCACGGTCAAAGACGCGCGTCTGTTGTTCGATGCGATACGCGGTCGCGATGCGAACGACAGCACCTCGCTTCCCGATGAATTTTTTGCGACCAAAAAGAAACAGCCGAAAACGATCGGCGTGCCGCGCGCGTTCCTCACTGAAGGGATGGACGCCGATGTGCTCGCGCGGTTCGAAGAGACGCTTGAGAAATTGCGTGGCGAAGGGTACACCGTCGTCGACATAGAACTGCCGCATGCCCCCTATGCGCTCTCCGTCTATTACATCATCATGCCAGCCGAGGCATCGACCAACCTCGCGCGTTACGACGGCATCCGA
The DNA here is from genome assembly GCA_016204805.1 of Candidatus Kaiserbacteria bacterium. Lineage (GTDB taxonomy): Bacteria > Patescibacteriota > Minisyncoccia > Phycocordibacterales > UBA2100 > JACQKA01. Next base: position 4,632 of record JACQKA010000009.1, read on the forward strand.
TATGGGCTCTCGGTCGAGGGGGCGGATAGTCTGGACATCTATCGCAAGACGCGGGGCCAGGGGTTCGGGCCGGAAGTGCGCCGCCGCATTTTGATCGGCACCTTCGTGCTTTCTTCCGGATATGCCGACGCATATTACCGTAAAGCCATCGTGGTGCGCGACCTCATCCGAAAGGATTTTGAAAAAGCATTCACGCAGGTCGATGTCATCGCGACACCGACGGTCCCGACACCGGCATTCCGCGCCGGGGAAAAAGAAGATCCGATCGCGATGTATGCCGCCGACATCTTTACCATTCCGGTGAATCTGGCGGGTGTTCCCGGCATTTCCGTACCGATGGGTACGGTAGTGCGCGATGGCAACAACCTGCCGCTCGGCATGCAATTCATCGCGCCCCACGGAGGCGAGGATGCACTGTTTACAATGAGTGAAGCTATCGAGCGCATGGCGCTACAATAACCATATGGCTGATGTTCCAGAATCATCCGGTGGCACTGCTTTCCCTCTCGCGGTGCTCGGCGTTCTGGCGGCGCTCGCTTTTTTCGTTCCTACCGTGGGCGAATTCGTTTTCCAATGGGTGCCGGCGGCCTTGAGTGTCGTGTCTGGTGTAGAGATGTCCGGTGATGTGCGTGATATACCAAAGTCGCCGCCGGAGAAGGAAATTATCGTTGCCATGCATGCAGTGCCGAATGGTTCGCTCTTGGCGCAGGTATCTTCCGCATTCGGTGTGAGCGAAGATGTATCGGATTTGCCCGCACCTGCACAGGAAGTCTCAATGTGGTGGAATTCCCTCATTCCGCTTTCAATTTTCATCTCACTTCTTTTTATCGTTGGTATCGTCTATTCCGTCACGCGCATTGTACGTATCCGTGAAATAGAACGCCTCGCATGGATGGTCGAAGAACACCCTGTCGCGGCGAATGTGCCATCCAAAGCGCAATTGCGATGGAACAAGATCCTCGAACATGCGAATACGGAAAACCCGAACGATTGGCGGCAAGCGATCATCGAAGCCGACATCATGCTCGACGAGCTCTTGACCGTGCAAGGGTATCACGGCGACACAGTAGGGGACAAGATGAAACAGGTGGAAAAGAGCGACTTCAATACCATCGATCTCGCGTGGGACGCGCACAAAGTGAGGAACCGCATTGCGCACGAAGGTTCCGGACACGACCTCAACGCGCGCGAAGTGCGCCGTGTCATTGCACTCTACGAACAAGTGCTTCACGAATTTCATTTTATTTAAAATGAATCGCCCCGACGTATCGGGGCGATCAAGGTGTTGTGCCGTTGCACTTCCTTTTACGGCGTCTGGAAAGGAATTGTGAATAATCGTCAATGATGACCCGAAAGACCAATTTCGCATCCAGCGCCTCCCCGATGCCTCCGAGGTTGTTGGAGAGTGGTGGCAACAGCCGCAACAGCTTCATGTTTGTCGGCGCAACCTCTGCAATGACCTGTCCAAGTTCCTTTGTAGCGATCTGCAATTCCCCTGGTCTGATGACCGCACAGCACACGGCCCCACTCTGGTGAGATACGGTTTTTCTTTTCTCACCTTCCTTAGCTTTTTTCGAAAGGGTGATCTCTATGCCAGGCACGGCAAATTGCGGCCGGGTGATCTCAACGATCCAACCTGAATCCCCATTCATCCTGCGATCGATGTTCCTACGGATCGATTCCTCGTATTGTAGCGCATGGTCAAGTGCCGCACCGAAGTCGACTTTGCCAAAGTCGGCAAAATTGAATGCGCCTTTCGGCCCTCGTGTGCGCTTCCTTGGTCCGTAACCGAAGCTACTCATCGGAGTCTCCTTTTTGCCCACAACAAAATACTACAATAGTACATGCAAGTCAAATTTCCGCGTTTTGTTTTTTCGAGGCGTTGATTGAACCAATAATTCTTCGTCGCAACGACGTCCCCTTACGAACCTTAACGCGTAATGTACCAAAATGAGTACTCGTGTTTGCATAGCGCTTTTTCACCCGCGCTCGAATGAGGCTTGTTTTTGTAAACTGGCAAAGCGGAATACGAGTGATGTGCGACCAGTATTTTTCGACAGTAGCAGCCCTGTGGCGATGTGTTTCGTTGAGAGAAACACGCAATATCAGATCGTCTTTCCTGATCCCGTACATGTCTCGTAGCCACGCTATGAAAATTACAATGATGGCAGGGTCACTGTTGGAAAGCCCGCACTCCTCGTTCCCGTTTTTATAACCCTCTCCCCAATACAGCGCGAGGCCTAATATAAACAGATCGCGCTTGTTCAACACCCCAACATCCTGGGCTCCCTGCGCCATATCAAAATTAACCCGCTCTATGCGTTGGGCGCGCTTTAGCTCTGCAGCACGCAATCGGCCAAGCGCTCCTCCGCGATGTTGCCGTTCTGCGAGTACATGCAACTGAGATTTCGAAAGGGCAATGTCTCGGCACCAATAACTTGCGGTGCTTTTGCTGACATTCAACACACTTGCAATTTCGGTGATACTTTTTGCGCCCTTCCGCAACAGCCGAGCCTGTTCTTTAAGTCGTTGCAATGCCATTACATATACAATATCACGAGGTAGCTAAATATATCTTCGACTATCCACATATGGACTACTTGCTCTCGTGTGCGTATGCTGGTATTGTATTAAATAGTTGACCGTTTTTACAGTCAACGTGTATAGCGGGGTAGAGCAGAGGTAGCTCGTCAGGCTCATAAGGGCTCATCATTTGGAAACGAATGATGGAATATCTGTCAAATTCGGTGAAGTCTTTCCTGGAATGGAAGTGATAATACCGAGCCAAGTCCGCCGAGTGGCGGAAAGGCGTAGAGACTAGATGGCAGACCCCTCGATGTAAAGATCAGGGTGAAGGTATAGTCCAGACCACAAACGCAACACAAACGTGTTAGCGGCGATGAAAATCGTAGCGGTACGCATAACCTGAAGGTCGCTGGTTCGAATCCAGCCCCCGCAACAGCCAAAAACAGAATGCCCCGCAAGGGGTGTTTTGTTTTTGTTGCTGTTGCGGGGGAGCAAGGCGCCTGCGCGCCTTGCGTCTGGATTCGAAAGGCGGAGCCATGTCGCTCTGCGACAGGCGAGCCCGGGTAGGAGCCACACAATATTTTTAATCCCGAGCTTGTCGAGGGAGAAGAAAATATTGATGTGAGCTGACGCCGAATCCAGCCCCCGCAACAAAACACCCCGCAACAAAATATTGACACAGGGCACAGATAGTGCTAAGAAACTGTCTAAATTCTTTTGATATAATTCCCGGATGGCATATCCCAGCGATATAAGCCGTGCGCAATTTAAAAGAATAAGACCGATCCTTGAACGGTCTCGAAAGAAGACAAAGCCGAGAGAGCTTGATTTGTATGATGTTTTCAACGCTCTCCTGTATATAACGAAAACGGCTTGCCAGTGGCGCGCTCTGCCGAAGGACTACCCCGATTACCGGGCAGTCCATTACTATTTCCGCGTATGGAGCAAGGTGTCGAAAGGAAAAAAAGAGAGCACCCTCGACGTGGTCTTAAAAAAAATTGGTCGAGCTCGAACGTACCAAAAATGGCAGGAAGCCATGCACGAGCATGGCTATCGTTGACGCACAGAGCGTGAAGAATACCGAGACCGCGCACCTCAAAGGGTACGATGGCGGCAAGAAAGTATCCGGTATCAAGCGTCATATCGCAGTCGATACGAACGGACTTCCGCACGCTATACACGTCACCGCCGCGAGCGTCACCGACCGTGCCGGCGCCATTGAGATGGCTGAAAAGAACAAGCAAAACCTGCGTTCTGTGAAGAAGACGCTCGTCGACGGCGGTTACACCGGAGAGCCGTTTCGGGGAGCTATGAAAGACATTCTTGACGCTGAAGTCGAGGTCGCCAAGCGGAGCGAACTGCATACCTTCGCGGTCATACCAAAGCGGTGGGTGGTGGAACGCTCGCTTTCCTGGTTGGAGAAATGCCGACGGCTCTGGAAGAATTGCGAGCGTCTGGTTACGTCAAGCGTGGGGATGGTGCAACTGGCGTTTATTCGGATTTTGTTGAAAAGAATTTAGACAGTTTCTAAGTTTTTTGTGGGCTGATGGGCGCGGTTTGCCGCGTTTAGGACAGTCCTTTGGCGAAAAAGAGGAGATCGACCATGCCGAAAGGTGTGCTCGAAAACGGCGAAACGCTCCGGCAATTTATTGCCGGACCGGTTGCAGATCTTTGTACGAAAGCAAGCGGGGAAGAAGGCCACGAGTGGAAGAGGCAGTTTACCCGTTTCCTGCGCAAAGAGCCAACATGGGAACGCGACCATGATTCGATAAAGAGCGCGATTGCATCGTGCGGTTTTGATTGGGTTCATGCACACATCGAGCAACGTTTCGCGGTAGGGTCGGTGCGTACCCATCGCAGATTATTTAACTTCAGCGATGTGGTTCCGTACGAAAGGATACGCGATAGTGTCCATGGTGAAGGGTGGGAGTTTTCCAATCTCTCCGAACTCTTAGTTTTTACGAGGGAGGAATGGAACGGACGTGATTGGGTCGCTGCCCTTGGTTCTTGTTGCACTTACGGGGATGGATACGGGGCAAGTGACAGCTCCCCATTCCTGTGTACGCGAGGTGCAGAGCGATGCCTCGATCTCAAAGATTCTGTCTGGGGATGGCACCGGTGTTTTAGTTTTCTAGCCAGCCGGGACTAGAGTCCGAGAGCTTCAAGCATGACCCGCGCGAATACCTCGCGCGGGTCTTTTTAGTTCATGAATTGAGCGCCATTGTCGGAGGCAGATAACCACACCACAACACGGTGCCAATCGCGTCGTACCAGCGCAACAAGTAACAAAAAGACCCTTGCGAGTCTTTTTGTGCGACGGCCTCACAGTCCCGGACCCTGCAACAGAATCATCAGACTTACACCAAAGGGTTAAAATAATAAGACCCCGTGGCCACGAGGTCTTTCAAGGTTTGTTCAGCGAGCGAGTGTCAGAAGTGCCACAACAATGAAGAGCGCTCCCGCACAGAAGTTAATCTTTTTCAATGTTTTTTCGTCGAGCATCGATCGCGTTCGCGCGCATCCGAACGCCACGCCGGCTTCCCATAGCATGGCCGTTCCGAACCATACAAGCGTGAACACGATCATGCCAAGGTGGCCTGCCGTCTTGTACGCATTTATCAGAAGTGCTCCACCCACAGCAGCCCAAAATATCCAGGTACTCGGGTTGGCAAGGTTGCCCATGACACCTGCGACAAACATGCCCGACGCGCCCTTGATATCGCCAGACGATACAATAGGGTCTTGGGTAATTGTTTTCCACAACATGTCACAGCCCACCCAAAGAAAGTAAAGCGCCCCAATAATCGTGAGGGCGGGTAGTAGGGGTTCAATGTGGAGCATCCCATTTGCGAAGGCATATGCTACGGCGAGAAAAAACATGTCGGCAACCGCAGAGCCATAGATAATGTTGCAACTCGCACGAAAACCCCGCGTAGTTGCTGCGTGGGCTATCATTATGAAGATCGGACCAACGGTAAACGCGGAACTTGTGCCGAACAACATGCCGAGAAAAATGATTTCCAACATCAGGTCACCTTTTAGTTTGTTATGAGTCTGACCCCAACCTTAGTGGACAAGGGTTGAATGTCAATCCCCCATCCCTTATGGAGATGGTGAAAAAGAGCCATTGTAAAATCTGATGCCAATCGCGTCGTACGAGCGCAACAATTTACATTCTCCACAGAAACGTGGTATAAGGCACACAGAAAAATAAGGAGGAAGTGGTGATGTCTGTTCTCTTTTTGGTAGCCACAGGGATGGCGGCGTTTCTAGATTTCAGTATGGGTGCGCTGATCGTCTTTACAGCAGGATCAGCCACTGGAGTTGAAATACAGGTGTGGCACATCGCCATAGGCGGTGTCCTCGCACTGCTACCGGACTTCGACTTGGTTGCACGAGCGCTATTGCTCTGGCTTACGAACAGGCGCTATGAGGGTGACCATCGCGCTTCAGTGATGCATGCTCCGCTCATCATGTTACCCACCTGCACGCTACTCGGATGGTTTCTCGGAGGGTCATTTTGGGCGATGACAACTTTCCTATGCTTGTTCTATCACTATATACATGACAGTCGTCTATTCAGTGTAGGCGATATCAATTGGCTCTGGCCACTCACAAATCGAGAGCTCCCGTGGATGGACCAGAAAGAGTGGTTTGAGAAGTTCTGGTTGCAACCGACCAAAACATCGGTGACGGAATTATGTTTAGGTGTTACTGCGTTAGGATACGTTGCCAGCGTGTATGTTGGACCTCAGATTGCCATTGTTTTGGCGGCTGTAGTTGTCTTCATAAACATTGCAACGTGGATGTTCTATCGATGCATTCGTTAAAGTTCAGCCGCCCCACCGGGGCGGCTTTTTCTACATTGCCAAGCACGTAGCCACCCCACCACCCGAGGAATCACGTCGGATACATATCGGCTGACAATATTTCCGTGCTGTGTATTATAGGGCGATGTACGCATATGTATTACCCAATGGGGCGCGAATCAATGCGGAGCGGGTGACAGATGCCGCGCTTGCCACGCAAGAATATCCGAAGACGTATCTGGACACGGAAACGGGAATGCTTGTAGAAATTCCATCCGCAGATGTCTTGGAGCATTGGGTTTCTGAGATCGGAGCGACGAAGCGATATTTCTTGATCGAACGCTTTGATGACACGGATCGAAATGCGATTGCGCGGGAATATGTTGACGGGTTGCTGAAAGAGATGGCGACGCCGAGTGAGACGGCAGGAGCCCGCGATGCATTTGAAAACGGTGGATGGCAGGGAATGGAAACATTTCTCATGGAACACACAGATGGTTGGATCCATGGGTGGAACCAGTACATCAGTGATGAAGCAGGGGAATATGTGCACGACTGGCTGACAAATAACCCACACGTTTCGATCAAAGCAGAATTTGAAGGCTGTGGGAATTGCGCACTCTGTGAGTTGATACGGAAAGGAGAAGGCGGCAACCTCCCAAAACTTATGAATGCATTTGCTGTTGAGAACACTTTACAGCAGGTTGGGCAGCAGGTGGAGGAGCGGACGAAAGGAATAGTATGGCGAAGATACGCAAAAAGGCGCTAGAGATTCAGTCTATTGCAGCGAAAAGCGCACAGTAGGAACATCTGTCATACACACGCCTGATTTTCGCGGCGATTTATCACGATAGACCCAGTCGCAGTTCTGAGCTATGATGGTTGCATGGAATTAGATACTAAAGCTATGCAAGATGCTGTATCCTCGCTTGCTTCTCGATGGGGGCTTTCACTCGTCGTACTCTTCGGCTCACGTGCCACGAGGCGCGTGCATGCACACAGTGATACCGACATCGCGATACTCTCGAAACAGAGATTCTCTCCAGGAGAACTCGCTACGCTCGCATACGAGATCGCACTGAGTCTTAAGCGTTCCGATATTGAGATCGTCGATCTGCGTATCGGATCGCCGCTGTTGCTGCGCACAGTGGCACGAGACGGAATCGTGCTGTATGAACGAGAGCCGCATACATTTGCGCTCCTTCAAATGTACGCATTCAAGCGTTTCGTCGAAACTAAGCCACTGCGCGATGTGCGCAGGAGTTCACTTGAGCGCTTTACCGCACAATCAGTATGATTGACATCCCGCTCATAGAAAGCAAGCTCGCCGATGTACAGGCATATTACAACGAAATCATTGCGATACTTGCTGCTGATGCGCGCGAGATTATTGCTGACACACTCAAACTGCACAGCGTTGAACGCCTCTTCCAACTCATCGTAGATACCTCTATCGACATAAACACCCATCTCATCCATGCTGCCGACGGGCCGATGCCGGAGGACTACCAAAGTACGTTTGTCGTACTCGCCGAGAGGAATGTATTTCCAATGGAATTTGCGTTGCGAATTGCACCGTCAGTCGGCTTACGCAATCTTGTGGTGCACCGGTACAGCAAGGTAGATGTGGCGCGTATGATCGACGATATCAAGAAAGAGATAGCCCAGTATCAAGAGTACGCTGGATACATATTCTCTCACCTACACAATCTCCACTAAACGCATGTTTTATTTCCTGCCCAATGAGCGGTCGGTGGGTGAAGAAGGAGCGATTGATGCGATGCTCGACGACAAATCGAACGAACCGATATTTTTTGGATGCCACCACGGGTGACATGGGGTATGTTGAGGCAGGAAGCGAGGAAGGACAATCAAAGCTTGTTACGATGCAGCGCGAGAGCCTACGATACTATGAATTGCCACGTGTGTCCATGGAGAAACAGAAAACGTGGATGGAGGCATGTATCCGAGACTGCATTTCAATCGAAGATGCATCGCTCGGCTCTCGTCTCGATGAAGATGATTCTACGGACAGCAGGTGCTTATACATATGTTTGGATCATGAATCCGCTTTTGCGGTAGTACGCTGCTCGCTTCCTCCACAACTTTTCAAGAATAGGAATGTGCGCATCTCGATAGTCGTAGACTTTCTTCGAGCCGCCGTCACGGCGAATGCGGCCGATGTACTGCGCGAGCTTGCCGTGGAAAGAGACAGGAAACGCAAGAAAGAGTACCTCAAGGTCGGCGATGTCGGCTCCCTCACCGAGGATTTGCCCTGTTGCGATAAGAACTCTGAATCCGCCGCCCTTTATTTTTTGCAGGGCGAGGATGCGTTGTCGCGCCGACAGGTCACCCGAAAACATAATCGTTTCGAAATCGCGACGCAGATATGCGCGAAGCATTTCTGCGTGCTCTTTACGCTCGGTGAGTACCAGACATTTCTTACCCTCGCGTGCCTCGTGCGCTACATCCGCGGCGATCAGTGCATTTCTGTTCGCGTCATTCGAAAGTACTTTCGAAATCAGTTGGAAATCGCGGGAGGTCGCACCGAATGGCGTCAAAAGGTCCGTAGTCCGTACAATTACCGCATCACTATCCGGGGTGTTTTCAATTTTTTGTGAGCGGGCATCCCGTATTTCTGTTTTTTCGACCGTGTGTATCACCTCACCGAGATACGCACTAATCAACTTCTCATCATTGTATTTTCGAGATGGTGTCGCGGTAAGCCCGAATCGGTATCGCGCAGGAAATTTCGAGACGACACCGCGAAACATGCGCGATGGCATATGATGGCATTCGTCGATAAGTACCGTGCCAAACCGAGAAGCGATTCCGCTCCAATCGTTCATGCGCGCGAGTGTTTGCACCATGGCGATAGTGATCGGTAAGTTCACGCTTTTCTTCATACCACCCACCTGTCCGATTTTGGTCTTTGGAATTCCGAAGCCATGCTCGACTCTTTCAAGCCACTGATCGTAAATTTGACGCCGGTGTGTCAGAATTATCGCTGGCTGCCGCTTGCGCGCGATGATTGCAAGTCCCATGAATGTTTTTCCCGCATCTGCGGGGGCTACGAGAATTCCCTGTTCAACTGAGTCACAGGCGTCTACCGCCGATTCCTGATAGGGTAGCATGGCGTATGTGGATGTGAGCCCGACAGCGTCGACCGTTAATCGGCCATCGATAATCCGGTGTTTGATCTTTCGCTCGTCCAACCATCTATACAAATTTTTGAGAAAGCCGCGCGGCACCACTATTGCATCATCAGTCTGCTCAAGCGTCTTGATGAATTTTTTCTCACCGTACGTCGGGAGACCCGCGCGTTCTTTGACGATATAGCCGATGTTCAAAATATTGAGTTCCTCGCGCAGGTACGAGGCGAGCGAGGATGGCAGGGCAATTTTTGGAATCGAAATGACGCTCCCAATTGTCAGAATTAACGTTTTGTTAAAACGTATCTGTTTTTTTTGGAAGAGACTTTTCTTCAGTCGAATCGAGGCTGCACAACTGATCCAGTTGTTCCGGGCGTACTTGTTGTAGACCCTGCAAATACGCCCATTGGTCGGCCACTGCTATGAAGCTGTTGTTCGGGTCGACGAAAACGGTATTGCCGTACTTTCGCGATTCGCCTTGGAGTGGCAGTGCGATGAGATTACCAAGTCCTTTTCCAGACAAATAATCTTGGTTTGGAAACAGACGATCAAATCCTTCATTTTTCTCCAACGGATCGATACAACCGGCTTCGCGCAAGAGTTTCAGAAATATACATCTGCTTTTGTGAGCGGGGCAGGGCGAGGAAAAGAAGCACCACACATGAGCGCCATTGCCAGAGCGCGAGCGCTCCACGGCAACCGGCAAAGCATACGCACTGCAGATTTTGAGAAATTTTTGAACAGCGTTTTGCCAATGATCCCCGTCAAAATCAGCGATAATGAAGTTCGATGTATGGTCTTTGAGGAGTGGGTACACACCGAGAGTTGCTGTGCCGATTAAATGTTTTTCTATCCATCCATCGGTGAGTAGCTCATAGTGTTCCTTGTCTTGATCAGCATACACGGGCGCATATCCGGACACTCCGCCCTGCCACTTCTCCCACCTTCGCGCGAAGACATCCTTGCGCCCACTGAAGAGTGATCTGAAAATGTCCACCCGTTCTTTACGCGAGAACATACGTCACCGCAGTTGTCCTGTCATACGCAAAAATTCCGTAATCGCTGATATGGTGCGGATGAGTATATCGGCACGTTCGAGCGGGATTTTTAAGAAGGTTTTACCGTGCTCCGTGTGAATGAGAGACTGTACGCTTTGTGGATTGGCAAGAGTGTCGGCGAATTCGCGAACAGCTTTTGCAAGCGAGGAAAGCGTATCGGTGTCTGATGCGCTTATTGCTGGAGCCGAGGAGGGTGTTTGGAGTGGGAATAGTGGCCGCACTTCGGCCGTCTCATGCTCTGCCTCGACATCGGTGATCGGGGGCACTTTCGGCTGATCGGCGACCTTCTCGACGGTCTCCATGAATTGTTTGAATTTGCCGCCGCTCATAAAAACTTCGTTCTCGCCACGATCGAGCGCGCCCGCGAAGAGCGACGATTTGAATGCCAGCACATCGAGCATGCGCTCTTCGATCGAATCTTTTGAGACGAGATTGATCACGCGTACGCGGCGCTTCTGTCCGTGACGATAGATGCGCCCGATGCGCTGCTCCAAGACGGCAGGATTCCATGGAATGTCGAGATTAACGATGAGCGATGCCGTCTGGAGATTGAGTCCCACGCCGCCGGCGTCGGTCGAGAGGAATACGCGACATCGCGGGTCTTCACGGAAGGTATCGAGTAGCGCTTTGCGATCCTTGCTGGGTATGCCACCGTGGAGATACGCGAATTCCACACCGCGTTTCTCGAGCTCAGCTTTCACCAAGCGCGTCATGCGTTCCCATTGGCTGAACACAACCGCCTTCTCATCGCCCGATTCCAGGAGATCCTCGAGGATATGCATCACTTCATCTATTTTGGTATCATGCCGTGTCTCCTCGTCGAGGATGTAGGTGCTGTCGCACGCCATGCGCATGCAATTGAGCCCAACCATAAGTCTTTTGCGCGACGCTTCGTCGAGAAATCCATAGCGTTTCCAGCGATTCACGAGCCGCGCCACAGTGTCGGCATGTTCGCGGTGCACTTCGGCCTGCATCTGCGTGAGCGGCACACATATAATTTTATCGATACGCTCCGGCAACTGCGACAGCACCTCCTTTTTGGTGCGGCGCAAGACGATGCGCGCAAGTGTTTCGCGGATGCGGTTGAGTTCGCGATAGCCGACGACCTTGCCGTGCAGATCGCGCGTCTGGTGTCGTTCGAGAAATGCATGGAGCGGTCCGAGCGTAAAGGGATCGAGGAATTGAACGATCGAATACAGTTCCTCGAGTTTGTTTTCTATGGGAGTGCCCGTCAAGACCAGTGCATAGGGCGAGCGGATGCGCTTCACTTCGCGCGAAACTTTAGTGTCCCAGTTTTTGATGCGCTGCGCTTCATCGAGAATCACTAAATCGGGCTCCATATGCTCGAGCGCCGCGCGGTCGGCACCCACGACATTGTAGCTTGCGATTGTATAGAAGGTGTCGCCGGAATACTGCTTCTGTCGCGCGAGGAATGCTCCCTCGACAACCACGCTTCCGCTCTTGGTGAACTTTGCAATTTCACTGTGCCACTGGTATTTGAGAGAAGTGGGGCATACAATGAGCACGCGGCGAATCCCGTATTTTTTCTTGAGGAGTTCGGCAAGCGCGAGCGCTTGAATGGTTTTGCCGAGACCCATCTCATCGGCGATGAGTGCGCGGCCTGCGCGCGCGGCGAAGAGGATGCCGTCTTGTTGATACGGATAGAGTGTTGTGGTGACGAGCTTATTGGTGAGGCGCGTATGTTTTGCGGCGAAGAGTCGCTCGCGTTCGCGCGCGTCGCGCAGCGCAATGAGGTGATCCATCGCGTCGTCGTAGCAGCGGAACGACGAACTGAGGCGTGCTGCGCGGGACAAAAATTCATCGATGGTGTCAAGTGCCGCGGGGAAGAGTGCGAGCGATGCGTCAAAGTAGTGCCTTGCGAGCGCAGAGAATTCACGCTCCTGCTCGCGACCTATGCGCAGCATGACCGTGCGCGTAGAGCCATATTTGAGGTAGACTGAAGTGTATGCGGGGCGATAGTGTTCTTTCAAAAGAGGTGCGAGCGTGCGCCGAGCGCGTATGTGTGCGAGCACGGCTTCAATGTGCTTGCACGTACCGAGGCCGCTCGATTTGAAATCGGGACACGAGCAAAAATTGGGTCCGGGGTCAGCACTGCGTAAGGCAACTTTATAGGTGCTCCCGCTCGTGGCGTTTGTGACGCGATAGTCGCCGAAGACCGGATGCTCGCCGGGGATGTAGGCGATGTCAAAGAGACTCTTTTTGTCCGCACCAAACTGTTTTCGTAATTCTTTCTGCCACGCTTCGGTTGACAGGTGTGCGGGCTTTTTATGATAGGACACTCTCGTGTTATTGCGTGATGTTTCCGATGAGTGTTTTCGCATAGCAAAGGGGTGAGTGCCCGTAGCATAGAGCTTCTTAATGCAAACGGCAAGATGCATATCAATGAAAACCATAGTACAATGCAGTGCCAATCGCTTCGCATCAGCGCAATGGGATGCTTCTCCCGTAGTTGTTTCTGTAGTAGCATGCTCGGTGAATTATGAGTCAGAAATTTTTTCTGCCGTTTTTCGCCGCCGCCCGCTCAGTTTTTGTATTCTCGGGGCCTGTGATATGGTGTTCGGCAGTAACACACAAGGAGCGGCTTATGCGAAAATTAAGCAGAGTGGAGTTCATCAGGACCATTCACTTTCTCGGAGCGGTCCTGGCGCAACAGATCGAATACGAGCGTATCAGTGATCACTGGATATCCACGCAACTAAAGAATAGCGGACTGCCTTGGATGCTTGAAGCCACACAGGCTGTGCGAGTCGCTGCAGGGATGTCGAAGCACGCGTTTCCGCAGCAGGCCGGTGCCTCAATTGTCACGCTCGCAGACGAGGACGCTTGGGAAGCGTATGAACACAAACTCACGGCTTCCAAGACTGTGTAACAATGGTTCTTTGAAAAAACCACCGGCGACTAGCCGGTGGTTACCTTTTTGTAGTAGCATGCGCTTACCATGAGTCCAAAGCTTTTCATGCCGTTCTTCGCGATAGTATGTGTGAGTCTTTTTGTTTTTTCGTACATTGAGAAGCCGATCGCGATGCACACCGCAGCGGATGATCATCGCGCATTGCTCGCGCTCCTCGAAGCGCGGAGCATTGAAGGGACCGTGCTCGATGAACGCGAGAAGACTACAACATGCGAAGTCAACGGATCGTATCCTGACCATGCCTGTACGCCGGGCGCTATCTTTGAAAACGCTGACCGCGAGACGATCTGCGTGAAAGGGTATACGAAAACGGTGCGCAATGTCTCGGTGAAGACGAAAAAGCAGGTGTATGCCGCGTACGGCATCACCTATCCACCACCGACGGGTTCTTATGAAATGGACCATCTCATTCCGCTCGCGTTGGGTGGCAACAATGACGTAGCCAACCTTTTCCCAGAAGCAAAAGAGCCTTCGCCCGGTTTCCCGGAAAAGGATCTGGTGGAAATGTATCTGTATGAACAGATGTGCGATGGAATGATCGATCTCGCCGCCGCACAAAAGCAGATCGCCGAAGATTGGCTGGCTGTGTATCACATGCTATCCCAGAACGAAGCCAGCCGACTACGCAAGCAGTATAGGAGTTGGGCGCAGTAAGGTTACAATACAGCCATGGCACTTGTGATCGGTCTGGTGGGCGAGAAGGGTGGCGGGACGGGGACTTTTGCAACTACGCTTGCAGACATTGCAAAGGATGAAAAGATCGTCGCGGTTCGATTTTCTGACCTCTTGCGCGAGACGCTTGATCTGTGGCATATAGCGCCGACGCGCGCGAATCTGCAAAAGATGGCGGTGGTCATGGATGATGGATTTGGCGCGGGCACTCTTTCGAACGCCATATATGAACGCGTGGCACAATTGAAGGCAGATATTGTCATTATCGACGGCGTGCGCTGGGAAACGGACGTTGCGTTGATCCGTCGATTTCCAAAAAATCTTTTGGTATACATTACGGCAAGTGCGCGGGTGCGTTACGACCGCACCATTGCGCGGGGAGAGAAATCAGGCGAAAGCACCACGTCATTCGACCAATTCATGCGAGAGGAGCAGGCGACAAATGAACTGCTGATTCCGAAATTTGGTGCCGCGGCCGATCATATCATCAAAAATGAAGGCACTATCGCGGAGTACAAAAAAGCCGTTACAGTGTGTTATACGGACCACATTGCACCACACTTTTCGGAATGAGCGCAAAATGGTATTGTATGTCCTATGCTGGCGTAGCTCAGGTAGTTAGAGCGTGGCACTCATAAAGCCAAGGTCCCAAGTGCAAGTCTTGGCGCCAGCACTATTTTTGGCAAAATGGCAGAATCCTGCTATATGGATTGAAAATCCATATAACATCGGCACTTGGAAGAAATGAGAGCGGCACGTTCTCGCTTTTTCCTCATTGGATGTTATAGTTTTGCTGTTGCGGGCGTAGCTTAGCTGGTCTAAAGCGTTGCCTTGTCACGGCAAAGATCGCCGGTTCAAATCCGGTCGCTCGCGCATCAAGCAGTACAGAGTGTTTTATGCCGCAGACCGATGGGATTTTAGTACTGGTATACTAACGGTCATGAAAGATAAAATCGTATACTTTGTCCGGCATGGAGAAAGTGAGGGTAACGTTACCCCCATATTTCAATCTCCCGACTCTCCGCTAAACGAAAAAGGGAAAAAACAGGCGGAAAGTATTGCGAACAGAGTTTTGAGATTGCAGTTTGACGCACTTGTTGCAAGTCCTCTTCAGCGTACAAAGGAAACGGCCGAGATGATTGCGAAAGCAACAGGTAAGCCGATTGAGTACTCATCTCTTTTTGTTGAACGCATCAAGCCAACTTACATTAACGGCAAGCCTTATGCAGATGAGCGAGCTGATGCGCTTTGGAAGAAATGGCAAGAGAGTCTTTGCACGCCCGGTATGCGGGTGGAAGATGGTGAAAACTTTGATGATCTCGTTATCCGAGCAGACAAAGCCCTCTCTTTTCTCGCAGGCCGATCGGAACAATCAATAGTAGTGGTGACTCACGGGTACTTTTTGCGGACAATAGTGGCTTGCGTACTTCTCGGCGATCTGCTCTCAGGCGAAGCACACAGACGGATTCAAATAGCCGCCTCAATGGAAAATACGGGTCTGACGGTCTTGCGATATTTCGTTGATGCCGAAGAGGGGTTAAAAGAGCCAACCTGGAATCTTTGGATTTACAACGACCACGCGCATCTCGGTTAAGGCGGGCGCGGAGGCACTGATATGAGGAGTAAAAAGTCTCACGCTACTCGTAGAGTGAATGGTCGCCGATATCGATCAAGAGAACGACGGTTTTCTTCTTCACGATGCGGACGATGATGCGGACGTTGTAGTTTACCGAAAAGCTGTGGTAGGCGCTTAGGCGCCCGTGAAGTTTGTGCAGACGAAGTCGCTTGTGATTCGCGGGATTGCGAAACAGTACAATCGCTTCTCTCACTTCCTGCTTGAGATGATCACCAAGCTTCTTGTACGCACGTGCATAATACTCGGTGAAAATGATCTCAAGCATAGCCGTTATGGGTTTAAAGAAAGAATTAAGAGGCTGAGTTGGTGAATTAGCGGGCGCCCTTGAGGATTTCAGAGATCACTTTGTAGCGGCGATCCTTGCGCAATCCGTGATGCGCGGC
>JACQKA010000010.1 GCA_016204805.1 Candidatus Kaiserbacteria bacterium
GGGCACAGTGGTGGGTTACGGTCTCAAGGGGAAGCAAGAAATTTTTATCAATAGTAGCTATTTCAGGTCTTGTTTTAATAAGCGCTCCGACAGGACTCTCTGGATGGAACTTTGCATTTGCGGCAGAAAATTCACAAACCTTTAATACTCCTGGCGACGGCCAGTTTACCGTTCCGGAAGACGTAACATCTATAACAGTTGAAGTGTGGGGTGCTGGCGGCGGAGCAGAAGATGCGAACGGTAGTGATTCTCGTGGTGGCGGTGGTGGCGGTGCCTACGCTCGTAGCGTTCTTTCTGTAACCCCAGGGCAAATTTTAAATTTACACGTTGGTTCAGGTGGTCCGACGAATAATGGCAGTACCTCAAGTCGTCATGGCGAAGACAGCTGGTTCGGTTCATCTTCTACTGTTAAGGCGCGGGGCGGAAGAGGTGGGGGGAATAATGGAGGCAGTGGTGGATCTACAGGAGGAGACAACAGCATAGGAGATTTTGAAAGTGAGGGAGGAAACGGAGGTAATAGGAATAATAATAACGGCGGCGGAGGCGGCGGAGGTTCTGGAGGTCCGAACGGATCAGGCGGTAATGGAGGCGCTGGCGGCGTCCCTTCTGGAGGCGCTGGAGGTATTGCTGACAATGGTGGAGGACAGGGCGGGAATGGCGGCAAAGGTGGTGATGATACGTCAAGTTCAGCGAGGCACGGACAAGACGGTTTTGCGCCCGGTGGCGGAGGCGGGGGAGGTGCTGAACAAAATAACACAACGTCCGGTTCCGGAGCAAATGGCCGCATAACCGTCACTTACACGGAAATGGCTTCCATTTCGGGCTACAAGTATGATCAAGATGAAAATGGAGTTCCCGGCTGGACTATCTGGCTTTATGACGGCGAGGGATGGGTAAGCACTGAAACCAATGAGAGCGGCTACTATGAGTTTAATGATCTTGAGGATAACGATTATGCCGTTTGTGAAGAGCTTGAGAACGGTTGGCAGCAGGCATATCCGGAAGACGCGGAAGAAAGCGGTGTATGCGGAGATGAGTATGGAACAAACGGGTATGACGTTACTGTGGTGAGCGGAGGAGATATTGAGAATATGAACTTTTTGAACCAAGAGCTTGGTTCAATCACCATCACCAAAGAAACTACACCGGAAGAGGTTGATCAGGATTTTACCTTCACCACATCGGGTGGTGGGCTTGAAAACTTCACGCTCAACACCGACGGTGAATACACGCAAACATTCTCAAATCTGCCGTCCGCCGAATATTCCGTGACGGAAGGAGCGGTTGACGGATATGTGTTGACGGGCGTTTCCTGCGAAGGCGGTGATGTTGCAGTGAATCAGGATACGGGAGAGATTTTGTTTAATCTTGCATATGGCGACCACGTTTCGTGCACATACACAAACGAGCGCTTGCCAAACCTCACCCTGGTAAAATACGCGGCGCCCGGCGAGCAACCATTCCAGATTGATGTTGAAGGCGGTGACGTTGATACTTCATGGTTTGCGGATGTAAGCGGGGACGGCACCGATACGAGTGGTGAACAGTTCTACGGCATTGGGCCGGGTGCATATGCGTTGGGTGAACAATTGCCCGATGGATGGGATGGCGTCTCAAACGTCTCATGCTACTTGAACGACAGTGAGGAAGTCGAGTGGACGGGCGAGACCGGTACGGAAATAGAGCTTGGATATGGCGACAATGTAACCTGCGTCTTAAACAATACGGAATATTCGGTGATCGTCGGTGATAAATTTGAAGACGCGGACGGCAATGGAGACGGCACGGAGGGTGATGGTATTTCGGAATGGAGAATAGTGCTCTACCAGTGGATAGAGGATGGCGAGGGATACTGGAATGATGTAGACGAAACATCTACCGATGGAGGTGTGTTTACGTTCGGTAATGTGTTGCCCGGAGAGTATCTTGTCTGTGAGGCGAATGGGGAAGGATGGTACCAGTCGTACCCGACAGATGGCGAAGAATGTCCAAACGGAACAACGGGATATGGACTTGAAATTGCGGACATTCCCAATGCTGGTGCGGGCGAAACATATGATGGTTTCCGCTTCGGAAACTGGCAGTACGGCTCTATTTCCGGGTATAAATGGGAGGATACTAATGCTGACGGCGCGTTCGGTGATGATGAATCCGGCATCGAAGCATGGACGATTCAACTGTATAACAGTGACGGAGACATGATTGATGAAACAACCACGGACGAAGACGGATGGTATTCGTTTGAAGATCTTATTCCTGCAAGTTATGTAGTTCGCGAGGCACAAGAAGATGGCTGGACACCGATCACCCCAAGTGGTGGCGAATATCAGATCGCACTTACTTCAGGAGAAGAAAGTGAAGATAACAATTTTGGCAACTTTGAATTGGTGGATATCACCGGATACAAATGGGACGACTTAAATGGCGATGGAGTGTGGCAGAAGTCCTGTGAAGGGGAGGGGTGTGTTTCGGAGCAGGGGAAAGGTGACGTTATCGTGGCTCTGGGACGCCAGAACGGTAGGCCAATTCAGAAAGATGGACACGAAACTATTCCCATTGAAATTATCGCCATGGATTTGACTGGTGCTCGCGGTGATTTCAACTTTTCCAATGTCGGCCCGGGGAACTACAAACTCTTTGAGGAAAGTAAGAGCGGTTGGAGGGCAACCAATCCGGCGCCACGCATAGATTCGTTCTTCGACATTACCTACGATTTTGACGCGATCGGAGATCCCGACTTTGACCTTCTGCGCGTCACTGGAGATCCTGATTTTGACCTCTTGCGCGACTCATTCTTTGATGTCTTTGTGGAGTTGAGCGGGCAGGATGTGAACCACAGTGGAGCGGCAGAGGGTTTGGTAACCATTCCAAGTATGCCGCTTGAATTTGGCAACACTCAAGGCCTCGTCATAAGTGAAGATCTCGTGCTGAGCGTTGGAGAGGCATCGGTAGTTATCCGTTGGACAACGGACCGTCCGGCGACAAGCCGTGTGGTCTACGACACCGTGTCGCACCCCATGCTTGGCGATGCGCCAAACTACGGCTACGCGAACTCCACCAACACGTTCGACACGGATCCTAAGGTGGAGGAGCATACAGTGTCTATTGGCCCCAGACTTACTCCAGATGCCACGTATTACTACCGCACTATCTCTTCCGCATCGCCCGAGACGGTTGGGGGCGAAGGGTCGTTCACGACTAACCCTATAGGCGGACCCGTGGTTTCAGGAGTAGGCGGAGGCGGGGGGGGTATCCCGGGCCTCATCGGCGTCGTGAATGGCGGTGGCAATACAGGCGGACAAGTCTTGGGTGTGGCAACGTTTGCCCCTTCGATTTCTCCTACCGAGACGACTTCCGCACCGACAGCCGGCACACAGTGCGTCACCGCTTTCTTGGGGGCTAACCGCAACAACGATTCTACACAGGTAACAGTGCTCCAGACCATTCTATTGAGTGAGGGATTCAACGTAGCGGTAAACGGCGTCTTTGACAGTGCAACTGGTGAGGCGGTAAAGGGCTTCCAGAAAAAATATGCGGACGATATTCTCACGCCATGGGGCACCACACAGCCGACCGGCTTCGTGTACCTCACGACGCGCAAGAAGCTCAACGAGCTCTACTGCAATGCGGCTGGCCAGATCTCCCCGCTCTCGGATGATGAACAGAAGATCATCGATGGCTACAAGCAGGACCAGACCGATGGTAGTCTTATGGGCATCTCGAATGGCACCACGGGAGTTGGTGCAGGTATTCTTGATACAACCATGCCTGACGAAACACTTGTTGAAGTTCAGGACAACACGTCAGATGGCGAATCACCGGTCGGCTCAGCAGCGGCAACCGATGAATCGCAAAGTGGTCTCTGGGGCAAGCTCAAGCATTTCTTCGGCTTCTAAATCGTTCCCCATGTCAAGGTGACACCTTGACATGGGGATTGTAGGTGCCGCGAATATGAGACAATAGGAGAGTGAAAAAGCGCGCTCCGGTTTCGCCGTTCACGAAGATCAAGCGGCATCGCCGAGATGCCGATATGCCGTATGCCGCGGGCGGAGTAATGATAGGGGTGTTTTCCATCGTGAGCATTGTGCTCTTCGGAGCATCATGGTTTCAGACCATTCTGTTGTCGACCAATAATTACGCTGCAGTAGTATCTGCTGTTTTGGTGGATCTTGCGAATGCCGACAGGCAAGGTGCAGGCGTGCGTACGCTCACTGTGAATCCGCAATTGGTTGCCGCGGCGCAGGCCAAAGCGAATGACATGGCCGCGAAGGGTTATTTCTCGCACAATGGCCTCGACGATAAGGAGCCCTGGGCGTGGATACGCGAAGCGGGGTACGCGTATCAATATGCGGGTGAGAATCTTGCCATACAATTTTCCGATTCAGCCGAAGTAGAGCGTGCGTGGCTCGCGTCGGAGTTGCATCGCAAGAATATCCTCGATGGCCGCTTCACCGAAGTTGGCATCGCGACCGCGTACGGCACCTACCAAGGCCAACCCACGACGTTCGTGGTGCAGATGTTCGGTTCACCGCGCCAAGCGACTGCCGTTTCGCCGAGCAAGCCGCGCATCGCGCAAGCGGCATCCATTCCTTCTCCGGTGAACGCGTCCGCACCGAGCGCTGTTCTTGGTGAGTCGACCACCGTCGCATCCAAACAAGCATCACCAATACAGCACATCGCCGCGTCACCCAAGACGTATTTTGATTACACGCTCACGCTCATTGCCGCATTCATTTTCGCGATGGGTGCATTCGCGTGGTGGCATGAAATGCGCCAGCACCACGTGCGCCACAGTTTCTATGCGGTTGCGCTCTGCCTCGCCCTGCTCGCGTTCGTCTACTCCGCCGATGCATTCATATTCACGAAGCCAGTCATTGTTGATACGTTGGTAATCACAGAAGCAGTCTAAGAGATATGCAAAGGGCCCGCGAGACGTTGTCTCGCGGGCCCGCTTCTCAGCTACCGATGCTGTCTATGGCGACAATCGCCAAACCCCATTCGGGATTCGTGAACAAAAATGCCGCCATGCCGAATACCAGCAACAAGAACAACACGGAAATCAGGATCGTATATCCAAACTGGACGAGCGACAGTGTCACCACAAGCTTATCATCACTCATCTCGACCTTCTCGAGCACCGCACTGATGGCGATACCCTTCAGGTCGTTCTTCAAGGTATAGATCGGGTGCGTGGTAAGTGCCCGTGCGATGCCCTTTTCCGCGACCGCGAGTAGCCACTCCTGGAATTCCGCCTTGAAGGTCTTAAGGCCGTCTTCCCAACCGTGCTCTATTGCGAACTCCTCGGCTTTCTTTTTGAGGAGCTCTCTCGTTTTCGAAAAGAACCCTGTTCCGTCTCGGACTTTTTCCACCTTCACATTTTTGAAGTCGAGTGGTGCTGTCGGCAGAAAGTAAAATCCACCGCTACGATACACTGACAGTATAGTACCATACAAAAAATATCGGTCAAGTCATTGTTCCGTGAATCCGGAAATTCACAACCCCTTTTAATTTTATAAAAAGAAAAAGGCACCCAGAAGGACAGAGTCCATGGGTGCCCGATGACCAGTGTTACGGAGTTGTGGTTCAGGCGGCGATGCCAAAACCTTCGAGCGTTGCCTTCGCGACTCGTTTGCCAAGCGCATCATCCTTGAAGCGATGAGCGCTGATGTGCAAGCTGGATCCTAAGAAACCGCTCGAGACAGAGAAGCCGTGCACGGTGCCGTTATTGATGGCATCGATCACTTCGTTCTTGGTCCAGCTATAGAGGTTGTTCTTTGGATTGCGCATCTCCTCGGTCTGGCCGACGAGCTGGAAGAATTCGGCCTCCTCCTTGAGATCGGCGAATGAGAGCGGCTGGTTGTTGTAATACTTCCAGACGTTGCCGCGCTCAATGAGCTCGATCCACAATTCTTCGGCACTGGTCTGGCCGCCCTCCACGAACCGCACATCGTAGAACGGCCACGGTGAACCGTCGTTACGACGCTTGTGCATACAGTAGTAGTCGATACGACTGACGACCATCTCGTGTTTGCTATCGTCATGCGGGAAGCGGACACGAACCTTGTCCTGTTCCCAGAACTTGGTCTCCGGCAGATCGCCGAGGCGGACTTGCGTGGTGCGTAGAACGCCGTGTTCGTCGCGCATAGCGGCGTCGCGGCGCTCCTCTTGGTCCTTGTCGACCATCTCGATCGACCAGTCGCCGGGAACGACACGGCCGTTCCGAAGCAAGACCGACACCGCACCTTTGCGGTGATAGACACCGGGTTGGTGCACGAAAACCGGCACGCGGGACCTGTAGATGATGGCATCATCGAAGCCGCAGACGATGCCCTTGGTGCCGTCGGGGATATCCTTGTAGGTTTCCGTCCATGCACGACGTTCGGGGTCAACCTTGAAGACGACCTCGTCGCCGATCTGCAGAAGTTCGGTAAGTGTCATTTGAAGTACCTCCTGTTTAGATTGGGAATGTGCTTATTTTGAGCCACAAAAGCTCAAAATCGAAGTCCCCTAAAATTTTATCATAGAGACACTCACATGTCAATAGCAGAAAGATGCATTCATTGCCACAATTGCTGGAGTGTAAGGTAAACTCGAGTTACTATATGCATATATGGACCGAACAACGAAAAAGATATTAGAGGTCGTGACGGACATACAAGACAAGATGGCGACCAAAGAAGACATTCAAGATATCCAAGATCAAATAAATAACCATACGCGACAGATCGAAGCCAATACCAAAGCCATCGCAGAGATGTCCCAACCATTACGCAGCGTTTTTGGCTATGCAAAAGAGATCGACCTTCTGATGGCGAACGTGAAAGTACTTACTGAACGGAACGAATGAATGAGGTCGAGCAATATGTTAATGCCAAGACCTAAATCTTTGACACATGCAACTTAAGCGCACGATGTTCCGTGAATACGATATTCGCGGCAAGGAGGGGGATGATGAACTGAATGTGCGTTCTATATATCACATCGCACGCGCCTTTGGCATGATGCTTAAACAGAGAAGTGTTGAATCAGCCGTTGTCGGTCACGATGCACGGGTCACATCAGAAAGTTTCCACCACGCCGCGATTCAAGGCCTCACCGATTCGGGGATCGAGGTCGTCGACATTGGTACCGTGACGACACCGATGGGATATTGGGCGCAGTATCATTTTGATATCAAAGGACTCTGTATGGTGACCGCGAGTCATAATCCTTCCGGTTGGAACGGAGTCAAACTCGGCACCGGCCTTTCAAAAACGTTGCTTCCTGCGGAAGTGCAGGAACTTTACGGCATCATCGAGAAAGAAGCATACGCAAAAGGTGCCATCGGCGGCATCCGCAAAGAAGATATCACCGACGCGTATATGGAAGATTTGGTAGGGCGAGTGCATCTGATGCGTCCTTTGAAGGTATTAGTAAACACGGGAAACGGCACCGGCGGAAAATTTGCACCGGAATTGTTGCGCCGCGCAGGCGCGAGCATCATCGAACATCTCACCAACATCGACCCGACCTACCCGCATTACACGGCGAACCCTGACGGTACCGCGATGATGAAAGACACCGGCTCACAGACGGTCAAGAACACATGCGACATCGGGCTCGCGTTCGATGGTGATTGCGACCGGCTCGGCGTTGTCGATGAAAAGGGCAATACCATTTGGCCGGAGCGATATTTGATGCTACTTGCACGTGCGGTACTCGAAAAACAGCCGGGCGCGAAGATCATTTTCGATGTGAAGGTTTCCGAAGCACTTCCTGAATACATTACTGCGCATGGCGGCGTCCCTATCATGGCGCGGACGGGACATTCATTCATCCGTTCGAAACTGATAGAAGAAAACGCCGCGCTTGCAGGCGAGGGAAGTGGCCACATCTTCTATGCACAGGATTTTTACAGCTTTGATGATGCATTTTTCGCGGCACTCAAGCTCCTTGAATACGTTTCAAAACAAAGTATGTCGCTTTCGGAACTGATTGTCGAAACACCGTATTATTTCATTACGCCGACCATTCAGATTGCAACTACGGACGAGGAAAAATACGCTATTGTCGAAAAACTCACCGCAGCATTCAAGAAAGACGGCTATCGCGTTATCGATATCAGCGGCGCCCGCGTGTATATGGAAGACGGCTGGGGGTTGATCCGTGCGTCGTCAAACACACCAACGCTCGTTTTGCGTTTCGAAGCCAAGACTCAAGAGGGGCTCGACAGGATCATGGCGGTCTTCAAACAAAAAATGTCTCAATTCCCTTCGCTCAGCACTGATTGGAATACATCAGGTAATTAAATGGGTCAGTACATAAAGCAGGTGCTTTATGTACTGACCCACGTAAGCGATGCCTCTGTACAGAACCCAACGCCGACGTTCAAGGAGTTTTAGCGATGCCGATTCTCCACACGTGTCCATTTTGCGTTACAATATTCCTTGGCAGACATGATACACTAGGAGCATTCGTAATATGCGCGAAAAACCGCAGCCGTATGAAGAAACCAGACCGTGGGGTTCATTTCGGCGGTTCACGCACAATGAATTGACGACGGTGAAGATCATCACGGTCAAAAAGGATGAGCGCAACAGTTTGCAAGCGCACAAGATGCGCGACGAAATGTGGGTCATCGTCGAAGGAATGATGGAAGTTACACTGAACGATCAAACCAACATCGGAAATATCGGTGACGAGTTCTGGGTTCCTGCCGGAACCAAACACCGTTTCAAAGGACTCGGAGAAACTAACCGCCTCTTGGAGATCTCGTTCGGCAACTTCGACGAAAACGACAACGATCGTTTTGAGGATGATTACGGAAGGGCATCATAGTCCTTCCGTTTTTTACTATGGCGAAAAAAGCTGCAAAAAAAACTGTAAAGAAGAAAGTAGCGCGCAAGGCGACGAAAAAGAAGGCACCGCTCATAAAAAAGAGCGCGCACGGAACGCTCTATCTATGGCGCAAGAACAAGAAAGAGGCGATTGGACTCATTTCGCAGGGTGGAGCGGCATATCCGGCGCTTCAGCGTAGGCGCAAAACAGTATATGGAACGGAGCCAGCGCTCAAAGCGCGCGGGCAGGATTTCGACCCCAACCGTCCCAGATTTTTCTTTGATCATCGCGGCGTCGAAGTGCTTGGCATTTTTGATATTCCCGAAGGCGCGCTCGTCGTATACCAAAGCGCATACCATGAAATGAATACGCATCATATTTCGCTCGGCGCGGCTCTCTTTGCAGTCGATGGATTGTCGTGGCGCGAGACGTGGCGCACCGAATTGCCCATCTGGCAGGAAGACCTGCATTGCCCAAAGGGCGAACATATCGTGCCGCACAGCGCGATTCTGAAAGGGGACACCATTCATCTCGAATGGCAGAGTTCGAAAGGCATTACCTATGCTTTCGATTTCCCACAGCCATTCACGAACCTATACCCTGACCCTATGAGTGGCGCCTCCCTCACTCGGTTTGATGGCAATCCCATCATTACCGCAAATCCTGCACATGATTGGGAAGCCATTGCCACGATGAATCCCGCCGCGATCATCTTCGACGGCAACATACATCTTTTCTATCGGGCGCTCGGCCATGGCGGTCGCTCTGTGTTTGGGCATGCGGTTTCAAATGACGGTTTTCACTTCACTTGCTTCACTGACCCCGCGTATATACCAGGCACCAATGCCGAAGGATATCGCGTGATGCGCAAGAAAAAACGTGCGACAGAACTTCGTTGCCCCGTATGGGGAGTGGATGGAGCTGAAGACCCGCGGGCGACGGTGTTGGAAGGGCAGTTACACATATTGTACGCAGCATTCAACGGCTATGAACAAGCGCGTGCGGCGCATATCTCCGCTCCCATCGACGGTGTTGCAGAGAACGCGCTCGATTGGTGCAACCCGACGCTCTTGACCGCGCCGCCGACTCACTGGGGTACGGGGGGAAAGAATGCTGCGCTTTTGCCAGCAAAGATCGATGGCATGTATGTCATTTTTCACCGCATCTGGCCGGACATTTGCATTGACTATACGACTTCGCTCGATTTTTCAGAATATCGCAAGAACCAGAAACGTTGGCTCGAACCAAGGAAGCGCATCAAGGTCCGTCCTGCTCATTGGGATTCCGGTAAAGTTCTGGTGGGTGCACCCCCCATCGAAACGCCGGATGGGTGGCTTCTCATATATAATGCCGTGTCGCACCAGCATAATGGCGGGGGATACAAAATAGGCGCGATGATTTTGGACCGGCAAGACCCATCGCGAGTGCTGTATCGGAGTCGTCGTCCCATTCTCACGTCGCAGATGTGGTACGAGGAAACAGGGCTCACTCCGCGCGTCACGTATGCATGCGGCGCGGTCATAAAGGACGGCACGCTGTTCGTCTATTATGGTGGTGCTGACACGTATGTGAACGTGGCGACGGCGCCGCTCACTGATTTTATGAAAAAACTAAAACAGGACCCGCATGAGGCCGGTTTTAAACAGGCGCGGATGGCCAGCCGAAAAGCGTGATACCATTATCAACGTTAACAAGTAACATATAGCTATGAGTTTACAGATCAGTGTTGGTTCAAACGAAGGCAGCGATGCGTACGTGGTCGGTGCGAACGCCGCACAAAGCGCGCTCACGAATCTTGGAGCGCCGGCGGCAAATCTCGCGATCGTCTTCGCATCGGTGCAGTATGATCAGCAGAAAGTCATCGATGGCGTGCGCTCGGTTACAAAAGACGCGCTCCTGGTCGGTTGTTCCACGGCAGGCGAGATCACGACCGAAGGTCCTCTGAAAAAACATTCAGTGTCCGTGATGCTTATGCAGTCAGACGCAATGAAGTTCTACGGCGGCGTCGGCGAGCATATCAAAGCCGATGCGCGGGCCGCGGGCAAGGTCGCGGCAGGCAAAGTCAAAGAGCAGGCGGGGGTGGATCTGAAAGCGTTCATGATGTTCATCGACGTGCTTACGGGGAACGGGGCGGATATCGTGCGTGGCGTGCTCGATTCTCTAGGAGAACACTTTCCGGTTGTCGGCGGCGCGGCTGGTGACGATTTTCAATTCAAGCAAACCTATCAATATCTGAACGGCACCGTGTATTCCGGAGCGATGGTGGGCTTGGGTCTCACGGGTAATTTCAAGATCGGCATCGGCGTCAAACATGGGTGGATCCCTGTCGGTGTGCCGCAGAAGGTCACCAAATCGAATGGCGCGGTTCTCCATGAACTCGACGGCAAGCCGGCGATTAGGATATATGAAGATTATTTCGGTGAGGAAGAGGCGAAACAACTGCGCACGGAAACCCTTGCAAAACTCGCCATCACGTATCCCTTGGGCATGAAGTTCCCCGGGAGCGACGAAATGCTCATCCGCGATCCCATCACGGTCGACGAACACGGCTCCATCACCTGCGCGGCCGAGATCCCCGAAGGGTCGGAGATCCAACTCATGGTGGGGAGTCGTGAAGAGGCGGTCAAAGTGGCAGCCGTGGCAGCGCAAAATGCATTGGATCAGCTCGACGGTTCAGTGCCCAAAGGCGTCGTCATCTTTAACTGCATCGCCCGCAATAAATTGTTCGGCGAACGTTCGGGCGACGAGATCGATGCGATCCAGAATGTTCTCGGCCGTGATGTGCCGCTCATCGGTTTTTACACCTACGGAGAACAGGCTCCGCTCGGAGGGGAAGTACGCGATATCAAGCGATGCAATCCGGCATTCCATAACGAAACGGTCGTTATCTGCGTACTCGCTGAATAACCACCATGGCAGAGGAGCAGCACAATGCGCAATCTGCCTGTAACGGGGTATCGCAATACGATCCGGCGTTCATACAGCGGCTACTCGCAGAGCAAGAGCGGAGTGGCAAGATGCTCATCAGGCGTGATCTCGAATTAACGCGCGCGAACGAACGTTTGCGGGAACTTGATCAACTCAAAACCGATTTCGTTTCGACCGCAACACATCAGATGCGTACGCCGCTCGCGGGCATCAAATGGGGACTCGGCATGCTTTTGAATGGCGATTTCGGAGCGATGACATCGGATCAAGAATTATATGTCCGCAAAGCATATGCGAGCACCGAGCGCATGATAGAACTTCTGCGGGATATGCTCTTTGCTGAACAGGTGGGATCGGGTACGTTTCCCGCTATTGAGACGGAAACGGATATCATGATGCTCTGCCAGAATGTGGTGCGGGAAATGCATCCGCTCGCCTATAGCCGGCAAGTCACCGTTGCTTTTGTACATGACAAAGATACCTATCCAACGGTAAAGACGAGTCCGGAATATGTGCAGGCGATCCTGCAGAACCTACTTGAAAACGCGATCAAATACAGCCACGCTGGCGGCACAGTGACGCTCAACATCAGGGAAGAAAAACCACAGCTCATTATTACTGTTTCTGATACCGGAATCGGCATCCCCGCAGACCAACAAAAGCATATATTCGAGCGGTTTTTCCGTGCAGAGAATGCCAAGAAAGAGATCACCGACGGGTCTGGATTGGGGCTCTACATTGCAAAACAGCTTGCAGAAAAGGCACATGGCCGTATCCAGTTCGAAAGCATCGAGGGCAAGGGCACCATTTTTATCATCACGCTACCTTTGATGTATACTAAATGAATATCCCGGTAGTAGCATTTCAGCTTGATCATGTCCACCAAAACAAACAATTTCAAAAAAAGTATGGATAACACATCGCATCATGTGCATCCCCTGCTGCACGGCGCATACGGACATGATCAGATCATCAGCGAGACAGTGCTTCCTTACACATCGAGCGCCACATTACTTGTTAATTCAGCGTCGTGCCTGTCTGCGTGTGGTTACGCACAGGCAGACGAGCTGAAATTTCACTAACCGGGTATGGCAAGAAAAATACTGCTCATAGAGGACGACCAGATCCTGTCTGACGTGCTCGAACAGAAGATGAAACACGAGGGATTCGAGATTACTGTAGAGCGCGATGGTGAGGCTGGGCTTGCCGCGATGAAAAAAGAAAAATTCGACCTTATACTTTTAGATATTGTGATGCCGAAGATGAACGGCTATGAAGTGCTCGAGAAAAAATTCAATGACCCGGACCTCAAAACGATTCCCGTGATCATTATTTCAAATTCGGGACAACCTGTTGAGATTGCGCGCACGACAGCGCTCGGTGCCTTGGATCATCTCGTGAAAGCCCATCTCTCTCCAGAGGAAGTGCTCGCCAAAGTGCGGTTATATGCAGAGCCGGGGGCAGGACAGTCGGGCTCGACCTGTAAGGGCAAGAAAGTCATGCTTATCGAAGATGATACTTTTTTGAGCGATCTCTTAGCGCGACGGTTCGCGCAGGAAGAATGCGAATTTATGAATGCTGACAGCGGGGAAAAAGCAATGGAGATACTTGCGAAAGAGACGCCCGACATCATTTTGCTCGACCTCGTGCTCCCCGGTATGAGCGGCTTTCAGATCCTTGAGAAGCTCAAGCAGGATGAGCGGCTGAAAAAGATACCCGTGGTCGTCCTTTCGAATATCGCACAGCAGGCGGATATCCAGAAGGCGATCGACCTCGGCGCACTGCGGCATGAAGTGAAAGCGCATCTCACACCGAATGAGATCGTCCTCATGGTCGGATCGCTGATGAAGTAAATTGAACTTGACACTTTCACAATAAAAGTGTAGGGTTTTCCCAGAAAATAAGTCTGGGAGATGTGAATGCGATATAGTGACTTTACACCCGCGCAGGTGCGGGAAGTTGGCAGGATTATCGGCGGTGCATCAGCAGTAAAGAGATTGCTCGCGCGCAAATTGGTCGTCGTGCCGACTGAAGGGTGGAAACCCCTTCGGAAAAGCAAACTCGAGTCGAACGGATGCTCATCGCTCGTGTACTGGGGGCATCATATACCGAGCGCCTATTTCAAATCGGGAAATGGCCTACACGTTGGGAAATCTTTTTACACTACGATCATACGGGCTGCCGCCCAGGCGGTCTTGAGTGGTAGCACCGGAAAACATGTGTGCATGTCCCGCTATTACTTAAAAGCGCAGTTGTCAGGACGGGAACTGATGACGCTCTGTCCCAGTGCAGTGTTCCATGCGACGGAATTCTGCCCGATACTTGCACGCATGCTTGATCTCTCTGCACAGGGCAGAGGCCCACTTACGAATAATGCTAGAACGAAGCTGTTTTTGGTCGAGGCTGTCTTTGGGCGGGTGTATGTTGCCGTTGTACATTGGCAACCGGCACAAAGCGGGTCGGGGAAATGGCAACTAAGTACAGAAACGCTCGATCGAGTGTGGATGCCCGGTGGCGAGTTCTTTGGACGGCATAGTTTGTAGCGTAGGGCGGCCTTCTCTGGCCGCCTTTTTCCATGGTGTATACTGCGCAAATACTATGTTCTGGTTCGGGACAGTATCGTGGAATGTGATCTCCTCAATTCCGGAACAGGCCGGTTTTGAACTTACTGAAACGGAAAAGGAGAAATTAAAACAACAGTGGACTGATAAAAAACGCTATTGCTACACAACGGGTAGCAGAAAAGAAGCGGGTGGGCGTACACAGCGATTTTTGAAGATACTCAACAAGCGCGATCCCAAAACCTATTTTTTGTTTGCGAGGCAGGTGTATTTTACAGAATTTCTGGCGCATACCGGCGTTCTCACTACTCGCAAAGTTATTGCAAAGCACATGAACCCCCTTACCGGTGCACAATGGGCAGTATTCGAGACGTTTGAACGTAATGCTCGCATTGGTTTTATAGAACACGCAGATGAGATGAAGGCATTGACCAGACGTGACGGTGAACGTTGCGGGCATGAACTGTACGCGCTCCATCGTTTGCCTGTCGATAAGATGCCCTGGCAATTACGAATCATTATGAAGCGATTTCCGGGATCGTACGATGAGATGAGGAAGCGGTTGGATGAGAAATTGCAGAAAAAAGTGTATATGGAGGGAGATCTGCATAGGTATGAATCGCACGCAAGCCGACTAGCACAGCGCCTTGGAGTTGATGCTTTTGAAGATACAGCGAAGCAGCTGTTGGAACACTGGCGGGCAACCATTGAGGCGCCTGAACATAAAGGAATCTTCTTTGTCCATGGTGATATGGCTCCTAACAACCTGTATGTGCACGACAATGGTGACATCGAATTTCTCGATTTCGAATGGGTGGGCATCACTTACAATCGGATCAAGGCGTTAGTGACGGACTTCGGCAATCTTCATGGACGTGCCTGGAATAACCCCACTTACCAGGAGGCCCTGTGTGACGAGTTAATGCGTTGCTTTGCACATGATGGAATGACAGAGGCCGGGAAAGCTGTAGTGAGTCTCGGAATACTATTTTCTCATGTGGGGCTATCCGGGGCATTTGAAAATTACGCTCCAGACAAACGTGATATACCGCTTCAGCGCGAACGGCGTGAAGCAACTGAACAGTTGCTCCGCAAAGCTTGGGACATTGCGGGGCTTTCAGTGTAAAATGTCTGTATGTTCGTCGTGCGCAGAATGGAAGAGAATCCACTACTCAGGCCGCTCTATGAGAGCGCGTGGGAGGGTTTTGCAACATTCAATTGGTGTCCTGTGGATGATGACAAGACCACGCATGTAGTATATCGTGCCATGTCGCTCGCTGATCCCATTCGCGAAGGCCCGCGGAACATTTCGACGATCGGGTATGCGTCTTCGACCGACGGTGTTCACTACAAGGGCCGCCGCCAATTCATACTGCCCACAGAAGCGTGGGAGCGATATGGATGCGAAGACCCGCGCATTACTAAATACGGCGACACCTATTACATTTTTTACACTGCGCTTTCAGAATACCCATTCCGTCCCGAAGGCATCCGCGTTGCAGTCGCAAAGACGAAAGATTTCAAGACCATCATCGAAAAGAAATTGGTAACGCCGTTTACGAGCAAAGCGATGGCACTTTTCCCAGAGCCGGTCAATGGCAAGATGACGGTGATCCTGACCGCTGATTCGGAGCACATCCCGAAAAAGGTCGCTATCGCACAATTCGACAGCGAAAAGGATCTCACCGATCCCGAATGGTGGAAACGCTGGTACGAGAACATCAGCGAGCACCGTATCTATCCGGAACGCACTCCGCACGATCAGATCGAAGTCGGTGCACCGCCCATCAAGACCGATTACGGATGGTTGTTCATTTATTCGATGATTGAAAACCACTTCGAGCGCGGTGCGCACTATCAATACGTCTACGGCATCGAGGCGCTTCTTCTCGATATCAACGATCCGCGCAAGATCTTGGGGAAGACCAAGGGGCCGTTCATCACACCGCTCGAGGCGTACGAGCGTGCGGGCGCGGTGGGCAACGTTGTTTTTCCGAGCGGCGCGCGCGTAACCGGCGACATGTTGCACATGTATTATGGCGCTGCGGATACGACGTGTTGTATCGCTGAAGTGCGGCTCATGGATTTGCTCGAAACACTCTATCCACCGACCGCATCAACGCGGCGTTTCCGCCGCGCGGGCGATTCGCCGATGATCCTTCCTGATCAAAAGCATGAGTGGGAGAAAAAAGCGGTATTCAATCCGGCGGCGATCGATCTCGATCACAAGGTACAGATCATCTATCGTGCGATGGGGGAGGATAATACATCAGTCATCGGTCTCGCCACAAGCAAAAACGGTGTTACTGTCGATGAACGCCTGCCCGAACCCATCTATACGCCTCGCGCCGATTTCGAACAAAAGCGTACGCCAGGGGGCAACTCCGGATGCGAAGATCCCCGTGTTACGCAGATCAACGACACGCTTTATATGCTCTACACGGCATTTGATGGCGTGAACCCGCCGCGCGTCGCCGCGACATCGATCGCAGTCAAAGATTTCCTGAAGCGGAAGTGGGATTGGAAAACACCGCAGTTGATCAGCCCGCTTGGCGTAGACGACAAAGATGCGTGTCTGTTGACGCGTAAGATAAATGGAAAATATGTGCTCGTGCACCGTATCGCGAACACCATCTGCGCGCACTATTTCGATACGCTTGATTTCGAGAAAGAGAAGGCAAACACGTGTGTGCACATTCTCGGTCCACGTCCGGGCATGTGGGACAGCGTGAAGGTGGGCCTCGCCGGACCGCCCTTTGAGACGGGAGCGGGATGGGTCATGCTCTATCACGGCGTTTCCGAAGTGCACCACACGTATCGCATCGGAGCGGCGCTCCTTGCCAAAGATGATGTGAGTCAGATCCTCGGTCGCACCAGTGATGCCTTTTTCGAGCCGGAAATGGTGTATGAAAAAGAGGGCATCGTCCCGAATATTGTCTTCCCGTGCGGCTCCATCGTACGTGACGACTCTGTATACATCTACTATGGTGGCGCAGACACTGTTGTCGGCGTTGCAACCATTTCGCTCTCAAAATTGCTCAACACGCTTACACGATAGCGTATGTCCGACGGTTTAACCTTCGGACTAAACTTTCGGACGTAGGTTCAACCTTGTGTGGGAACCTGGAAACGACATTGCGAGGCCGTACGTGTAGTGGGCAAGTAAATAAAGCATCTGCTTTATTTACTTACCCATGTGTACAAGGGTACGACGGTATATGGTGCAAAAACCGCCGGCGAGGATGCCGGCGGTTATGGTCAATAAGTTAGTTCGAAGCGAGCTGTGAAGTTGCGCAAAGGCTCATCCCTATCAAACACTGGAACCGCACA
The DNA here is from genome assembly GCA_016204805.1 of Candidatus Kaiserbacteria bacterium. Lineage (GTDB taxonomy): Bacteria > Patescibacteriota > Minisyncoccia > Phycocordibacterales > UBA2100 > JACQKA01. The sequence goes on from JACQKA010000010.1 coordinate 17,637, forward strand.
CGGCAGTTCAAAGCGCCTGTCGTAGACTGCCTTGATGCAATCACCAACGTAGCAGAGGTCGTCGCGCTCGTACTTGCCGCGAGGCAGAGCCGCACGGATGTAATTGCGCTCGGGCAAAATCTCCTTGTCCGTATCCGGGTCGTACTTGCCAAACGCGAAACACCCTAGTTCACAGAGGCGCACACCTTTCAGAAGAAGCACCGCGCACACTGCTATGCCTCCGAAGTCTTCGCGACGCATCCTTGTGTCAGAAAAGAACCTGTCGGTGTCGATGTACACTGCGTGGCCGCCGAACGGCTCCAAGACAGGTATACCGAGCTCTTTCATGTACGTTCCAAAGTCATGCACCTGTTCGATACGGCCGTCCAGATATTGATTTGTTACCACATACGGAAGGCCTTCCACGATGGCCATGATGTCTCTCCCAGAGATACCACCGTAGGATTCATGGCCTTCAGTGCGTGTCTGAATGCGGCGGAGCTTTTTCACGAGGTCTTTCTGTCGGACAAGCAGGGGCGCATCTTTTTTTATGAGCAACGCCCCGCCCATATTTGCGAGACCGTCCTTTTTGAACGAGATGGTGAACCCATCACAGAGCGAGAACATTTTATGCACGATAGCTGTAATGCTCCAGCCCGCATATGCTTTTTCGTGCTGCTGAATGAACCATGCATTTTCCGCGAATCGACACGCGTCAAGGAAAAACGATGTGCGGTTTGCGTGCGCGATATTCCGCGCCGCTTGCATGTTATCGAGTGAAGCTGGCTGGCCGCCGCCGGTATTGTTAGTGACAGTCATAAGCACAAAAGGCACGTTTGAATGGTTGGCATCCAAGACGCGTTCCAGTGCGTCAAGGTCAATATTGCCCTTGAATTCATGCACACTGGTATCAGGCAGATCCAACGCCTGGACATTGTTTGCTTCGGCGTTAGCTCTCGTCGTGTCGAAGAAACTGTTGGATGGCACGATGATGGGCGCGCCGCGCAGGTGCGAATACAACACATCTTCTACGCGGCGGCATTGGTGGAACAAATATATATGACATTCATCTCGAGGAATGCCAACGGTTTCCGTCAAGCGGTCGAGCAATTGTTCATAGCCCCAATTGTTTCCATATGCCTCGTCGGCTTTTCGCATCATTGCGTCTTGGTCGACCGTGAGCGTTGTTGTACCCGAATCAGAAAGCAGGTCTCCACCCATAAGCATTTTGGAGGGGAACTTAAACACATTCCATCCGGCTTTAATGGCGGCAGTGCACCGCTGTTCCGTGGTGAAAAGATGATGCGGGCGCACCAACGCATTCACATGTGGCCGCGGTCGATGAGCTGTTTCGAATCGCATCAGGTCTGTTTCTCTTGTCATGTGCTACTCCTTCTAAACTTGCACGATACTACTATATATTGTCCAGTATATCAACAGGGGGCGTGGCACCCTAATTTTTCGCATATACTGAGTTGGTGGGCTCATTCCCACGTTATCAGTTAAGACATTTCATACTATGCAAATGATCGTAGGTCTCATTGTCCTCGTGCTCATTGCTGCCGGTGTGTGGTGGTATATGGGCTCGGGTGGAACCCAGACAACCACAGATACAAATACGCCAAGCACCGTACAAACAGACACCAACCAATAATTTTTTGTTTCTGAAAATGGGAAAAGCAAAACGGCGCGTATGCGCCGTTTTGTATTTGAAATTACATGTTCGCTAGAATTTTGTCGACCACCTTTACTTCCTCAGTGATACGTCGTTCCGCTTCTTTTTGAAGCCTTTTAGATTCAGCTTTCTCCTTCTTTCTCCGTAACTTCTCACACCCCCACCAAATACTCCCGCAGCGTACCCCTCCCGAGCCGTGACATGAGGCACGAAAGAAGAATGCCGGTATGCTCGGCTCCTTTGGCGTTGCGCGAGCCGAATGATAC
>JACQKA010000070.1 GCA_016204805.1 Candidatus Kaiserbacteria bacterium
GAGTCCTGTCGGAGCGCTTATTAAAACAAGACCTGAAATAGCTACTATTGATAAAAATTTCTTGCTTCCCCTTGAGACCGTAACCCACCACTGTGCCCCGAATAGGCTCATGTTCATAAAATACTTACCAATAAAGGTTTTTATGACTATTAAAATTAACGGAATAAGTTTAACATGGATATAAAAATAATGCAAGCATTTGTGGTTGGGTTTGTGGTTGGGCACACCCTCTGTGGTAATAAGGGACACATAGTGTCCTTGAGCACCACTTGCGCGTTTAGGCTCGTCTGCCATGCTGAAGAGGGAAAATATTGACAAGGAGAGTCCGATGCGACTTAACAAAACAATAGTAAACATATTCGGCACTATCGCTACGTTTCTGCTCTCAATCCCGCCGCTATCTCTGACCGCCCTTGCGCGCAGACACGAAGAGCGGGAACCGGCGAGACCGCCCAACATGCTCGATATCGAGACGGCACTCAAGAAATTGGATTTCTATGCCGTGGAGCCCGACGAAAAAGTCATCGTTATCGATCCGTCGCGGCAGAAACTCTACGTGCTACAGAACAGAGTCATCATCAAGACCTACGATGCGTCGACCAGCAGATTCGGTCTCGGCAATACCTTTGGCAGTTTGAAAACGCCGACGGGTACCCACCGCATCAATGAAAAGATCGGTGCGGGCGCACGGCTCTTTACGCTTTTTAAGAATGCCGAAAGCACCGGCAAGATCCGCAAGTACGGCAGTGGCATCACCACCCGCATCCTGCGGCTCACCGGCCAGGAGGCAGGCATAAATGCCGATCCGCGCATCAACGACAAGAATTTTGACTCGACGCCGAAGCATGTGGACACGTATTTCCGAAATATCTACATTCACGGCATACCGAATGAAGCAAGGGTCGGCAGACCAGCATCCATCGGCTGTATCGTCATGCGCAATGCCGATATCGTGGAGTTGTTCGATATGGTGCCCGCGGGCACCTTGGTCGAGATCCTGAACAAGACATACATCGCACAACATGAATAGGAGGAGTGAGTTCGCTCACTCCTTTTTGTTTTCCCTGCACCGTGCATACTGTGAAGAGATAATAAGGGAGGAAAATGTGCTCTTCACATGGGTTCCGCAACTGGGACGACATATCTTGTGGCTGTCTTTTAAATCGTGGGTGTATATCGCGGCAATGATGTGCCTTGTGTGGTTTCTCCCCCTCATTGCAACAGCTATCCTTACCGGACTATCCATTGCTGTGCCGAAACAGATGGTATGGATATTCAATATATATCCTTATGTTGCAGTGCTAACGTGTATCTTTCTATGGATAGATCACGAACGTGTGCATCAAAGATGGTTTGCCAAGCGAACTCCTGTGGTAGAACCTGCGTCGTTACGCCACACTCTCGAACATATTTCTCGACTGGCGAGACGGGATCGTCCGCCCGCGATCGTTATGCTATACGATACAACACTGAACCCAGATGCCATGTCCGTGTCCACTGCCTTTACGACGGGCGATATTCTTTCTGCGACACGAGCAATCATACAACAATGCACGGAAAGGGAGATCCGAGCTTTTTATGCCCATGAAATAGCGCATCTGAAGCATCTCGATATTCCTGTACAACATTTTGTGATTACGGGTTTTTGGATGATGCTATTCGCCACGTTCATGGCTTTCCTCTGGATGTGTCTTGGTGGTCTGCTCGGCGATGAGCCGGCACACACTGCCGCATGGATGTTTGTTTTCGTGAGCTTTTTTGGTATGTATTGCCTGTACTTGTTGTTGGCAGCGGCGCATTCACGATGCCGTGAATATCTTGCTGATGCGGGCGCGGTCGCCCTCACCGGCTGGAGCGATCGGGATGCCTGTATTTCGATGGTGCTCAAAATCGCACACACGATAAGCCAAAAAAATCCTGCTCTTCTGTTTGGAGAAGATGTGGGATTCTACACGTTAGAATTCCACCCGACACTCGCTGATCGCGCGAAAGCGTTGCACGTAGTATATACATTTCTACCTAGCGATACTGTAGCGTTCAAAAAAATGTAAGTGGTAGCGGCCTCAATTGAGGCCGCTTTTGTGCTTGTTCGGAGAGACAGTGCTTCCGTACGAATCCAGCGCTACAGTACTTGTTAACTCAGCGTCGTGCGAACTGAAATTTCACTATCCGGGTTATCCACTGCATTTACATTTGCACTGCATTTTATATACTGCACGTATATGCAACGGGCGTCCATCACCACTTTTGCATGCTTACGTTTGTGTGAAATGCGATAAGACGCATGCATCCAACTGCTATATACGATACATAGAGCTGGCATGCAAAAGTGGTGATGGGCAAGCAGAGCATCGCGGCGGGTGCGAGTTCGTCTGAGAGTATTTTTTCCGGAAACGGAATATGCGTTGAGATGAGTTCTCTGTCCCGCAGTATTATCAAAAGCTTTTAGGAGGGCGGGAAGAACCATGTGCTAATCCCTCCCCTTTGGCTAGTGAAAACAGCAACACTGCCCGCGCGTCGCACAGTGACACGCAAGCCCGCTCCGGCAACTCGGCAAGAGAAAGAGCAGACGGAAGCATTATCAGGCAAACATCTCACGATCGACGCGTATGGCATTACGCCGGAACGCTTGCGGGACTCCCGTTCGATCTTTAATCTCCTCGACGACCTGCCGGGGATGCTGGGGATGCGGAAATTGACGACGCCACAGATCGCATTCTGTCAGAGCCCAGACCGACAGGGGCATTGGGGTATTTCAGGATTCGTGATGATATACGAGAGCCACATCGCGCTCCACACCTGGCCGGAAAATGGCTACGTATCCATGGATGTGTACTCTTGCAAGGATTTCGACGACAAGAAAGTAGTCCAACTCCTCAAGGATCACTGGGGTGCGACTAGGATGAACACCCACGTCATCCGGAGAAATTAAATAAGCGCTTCGCTTTTGCGTGTACACAAGAAGGGCCGCAGACAAATGTCTGCGGCCCTTTGGCGTCACTTTGTTCCCTCGAGTTCCTCCGGTGAGACCGTGTGGAAACTGTCGGGATGCGAAAGATCAAACTGCGTCACGTGATACAGATGGGACGGCTGAAATCCTCGGTCGCGGATATGCTCGATAGTCTGAGCAAACTTCGGATCCAACTTGGATTTCGTCGAAGCCGCTACCCCACGCTTGCCGGTCGTGATATCACAGACCACGCGCGCCCCGCGTAATGGAACATCGCGGCCGTCAGTGTAGTGTTGCGACAGCACGATGACGCGCGTCGCGAGGAACACCGCTTCTTCCAGATCGTGAGTGACGAAGAAGATGGTCTTCCCTGTCCGTTCCCACTGCTCGAGAAGAAACACCTGCATCCGTTCGCGCGAGCCCGGATCGAGCGCGCCGAACGGTTCGTCCATCATCAGGATCTTCGGATCTTTGATCAGTGCCTGAAGCACTGCGGCCCGCTGCTGCTGGCCGCCGGAGAGCTGATGCGGATACTTGTCCTTATGTTCTTCGAGATTCGCGATCTTCAGGTAGTCGATCGCACGTGCGCGGATATCCTGTTTCTGCCTTCTCCATTCGGTGAACGAAAGTCCCCAACGGTATCCGAGCAGGATGTTGTCGAGCACCGAGAGATTCGGGAACAGCGTGTACTTCTGATACACGATGCCCCGCCGCTCGTCCGGATGCCCGATACGCTCGCCATCAAGATAGATGTTCCCTGATGTCGCTTCTTCCTGTCCCAAAATGAGTCGCAAGAGTGTCGACTTGCCGCACCCCGAAGGGCCGACGAGCGCAACGAATTCTCCTGCGGCAACGCGCAGATCCACATTATCGAGCACGATCTTGGAGCCTTCCGATGTCGGATACTCTTTGATGACGTCCTCGATGTGGAGCATGCGATCCTTGGGACAGAGCACCTCACCATTTTTGACGATGTTGATCTGCGGAGCTACTACCGGCTCTTCGATGTGAGGTGAATCACTCAACACCGAGATCCCTTTTTGCAGTATTGCCATCGATATTACTCCTGCTTCCATGGGTAGAGATACCGCTGTGCGTAGACCAGCGCGTAGTTGATCGTAAATGCGAGCAGTGTGATCCACACGACATAGGGGATGATACCTGCCATGTCCAAGTAGCGCCGCATGAGAAAGATCCGATAGCCGAGTCCTTCCGTTGCGGCAATGCCTTCACTCGCGATGAGCGACCACCACGCAATGCCGAGTGAAAGCCGAACCGCCTCGAAGAGGCGCGGCATCACCATCGGAAGCACTACGCGATAGACGAGCCCCAGCTGGGACGCGCCAAGCGTACGTGCCTTGACCAGAAGCTCCTCGGGGAGCTCGGACACCGAAGTGTACATGTCACGCGCGATGTAAAAGACAACGCCCAAAAAGATGAGTGTCACCTTTGCCATATCGCCGATCCCCACCGCAAGCAAAATGAGCGGGAGGAGCGCGAGTGTCGGAATGTTTGACACTGCCGTAACGAACGGCAGCAGCATGTATCGCATACCCGGAAACAGCGCCATGTTGACCCCGATGAGGAGCCCCAGAGCCGCACCGAGCGCGAGTCCCATTCCGAACCGAAAGAGGCTCGTATACGTATCCGCCCACAGCAAGTATGTCTGCGTGCGGGCATCGAAACTGAAAGCGAGATCCCACAGCCTCATTCCCATCATAGTGAATGATGGGAACAGTTTGCCGCCTGGGTTCTCAGCGAGATACGTCATCGAGAGCATGGAATAAGCCATGAGCACGATGACGAACGGCAATGCCCGATACACCCACACGAGCGCCTCAGGAGGCTCCGCATGAATGCCGAACAGATATGGTTTTTCCATCGATGTCTCCTATGTTGTTGTCAACGTACTCACGAGTGCGTGCACCCGGTTGCCCCTTTTCTTCAGGAAGCAAGAACGATATTCGGTCGATTGAATACCCTTCTTAATTCCCGACTGAAAGTCGAGAAAGAATCAAAGTATGGCCCCGGGTGGAAGCCGCGCTTCCACCCGAGAAACCACTACTCACTGTAAAGAACATGCGCATCGTGCGGGATGCTTAGAGCTTCCCGTCCGCCGCCATCTTGATGAAGCTCGTATCGAAACGAAGCTTCACATTTTTCTGATTGCCCGAAACCTCTCCATCCGGGAACTGAATCCCGATATGGTCAGGGCTCTCGGCATCACCCAAGAGCTTCAAGTCGAAGGCGAACTTCCTTACGGAGTTCATCGTCGCCTTGAGCTGGGAATTTCCGGCAAACGCGACTGCGTCCGCCGGACGATAGAACATATGGGTCGTCTTGAGCTGAGCCAAGAATTCCCCTTCCGAACCACCGGCACTCTGCGCCATGACGCGTATCGCTTCACGGTTCGCGGGAGTACCGGATTCCGCCATCACCTGCGCCGTCTCGTACCACGCACCCACGAGCGCCTTCTTGACATTGTCGGGGGTGTCAGTATGGACGACGAGCCCGTCGATGATCTCGCCGGGGATCTTCGAGGAGTCGAAAAGGAGCTGGGCCCCTTTCACGTTCCTCGCAGTCATGAGGATCGGATTCCACGTAACGACGATCGTCTGATCGCCGCCTGTCGCGAACACGTTACCGATGTCTGCATCGGACGTGTTCACAGTTTTCACCTGATCCTGCGGAACGCCGCTCATCTCGAGGGCGCGCAAGAGCAGATAGTGAGAGACTGTGTTTTCGACGAGCGCAGCCTGCTTGCCGACGAGATCCTTCAGTGAGGCGGGTTTCCCCGACTTGATAAGAATGCCGTCGTTGCCGTCGCTGTAGTCACCGATGACGACGAACGTGCTGTCGACACCGCTTGCGGCGGGGATCGTCAGCGCGTCCATGTTGGTGACAGCGACAGCGCAGAACTGCTTCGCGGTGTACTGATTCATCGACTCGACATAGTCCATAGGCGGAGTAATGTCGAAGTCGACGCCATATTTGTCACCCCACTTTTTGAGAATGCCGCTCGACTTCATATAGTCGATGGGCTCCCATCCGGTGTAGTGACTCCAAGCGATCGTACATGTCTGATGCCCTGCGGCTTGCGCCACGGGCGTCAGCAATGTCACTGCGGCAAAAGCCGCAACAACCATTCCGAGTCTCATCGATCCCTTCATCATTGCCTCCTATCGGCTGTTTGGGATTTCAGTGTAGTGGTGAGAGACGGCACAGGATGCGCCGTCCCTCTGTTTCTGTGTGCCGCGTTACGCGGCTGCCGAGACGTCGAGCAAGAGATTTTTGCTCGCAACTGCGTTGCCGCGCTCCATCTTAGAGATGGCGCCTTCGGCCTTTTCTGCCATGCCGTCAAACTCTTTGATCGTCTCCAGCATCTTGGGTAGCGCCTCGCGGCGATACGTCGTGATGTCGTCGACTGCGGCATAGATGTCTTCGAACGCCTGTTTCAGCACATCAGACGCGAGCATAGTAGAACTTGCCCGCTTCTGTATGGCTGCACCCTGCGTCTTCAAAAGCTTTGCGGTTCCCGCAATAAGCGTATTCGTCGTCGTATTGAGCGCATCGATGGCATCGAGCACCAGCTTCTGATCCGCGAGAGCGAGCGCCGCCTCGACAGCGATGCTTAACGCATCCACCGTCACGAAGAGCGCCCGATCCACACCGCGAACGAGTTCGCGGTTGTTGCGGATCAGTATCTCCGAGGTGATGACGCCTTGCTGGTTGACCAGCAGACGCTGCTGCATGTCCTGGATCCGCTGACGAAGCGGGAACAGCACCTCCTCTTCGAGGAACTTGTGGTGATCTTCATCGGTCACCTCTTGAAGCTCGGCCTGCAGGGCCTCGTCAACGGCCTGCAAGTACGCAATGAGCTTCGTGAGCTGAACAGTGTTTTGCCTCCACGCCTTTTGATCAGCGCTGAGGATACGGATGTCGTTCGTGAGAACGACCTTACCGTTTTCGAGCGATTTGATCACGGTGTTTATCACACCCTGACCCGTCTCGAAGCGGTTGAAGTATCTAACGATCGGATTCCCGACGAGGGGAAGGCTTCCGAACGCGTGCGCGACCCACCCAGGCGAAAAATCGACACCGGACGGATCGAGGTCTTTGACCTGGTCGCGTAGTTGGAGCAGTGTGCTCGCAACCGGTCCACCATCCTGCGACTTACCCATCAAGACGCCGAGCTTGCCCGCAAGCAATTCGGATTGATGTGCAAGTGCGCCCATGGTTTTTGCTCCGGCAGCATCCACCGAGGCCCGCGCGGTGTCGTATTGATCCTGTGGGATCGCCACGATCCGTTTGGCCATCGCCGCCGCATCGGCCCGGAGTGGGTCGGCGGCGGGGACCGCTTGTACTACCGGTACCAACTCGCCTTTCACCTTTGCGATATCAAGCGCAAAGGGTTGAGCGAGTGCTGTAGGGAGCGGTTTTTGCTCCACCACAACGTTAGTGGTCGGTTCAGTCCGCGACATTGGGTTCTCCTTTCGTCGCTGTTTCAGTTGGTAGTGCTAGTGTTCTTTTTTGAATGCCGACGCCTGTCGCGCGAGCGACTGGAGATCGGCAAGACACGCCTCGAATGCTTCGCTCTTTTCGTCCATGCCCACGCGGGCAGTACGAACCGAGAGTTCAGACAATCGAGTCAGTGACGCTTCTACGGCAGTATGCAGCTCTTCGATAACCGTCAGGGCTTCGGTACGATGCGTGATCCGCTCCTCTATGAGGCGTGCGGACTCGCTACCTGCCTTCTGCCCCTTGAGCTGTTTTTCCAGATCCGCCGGAATGCTCTCTATCGCTTTCAGCTGATCAGCGACCAGCTGGAGTTTCAAGAGCGCGCCGGCACGTACCTGTTCCGCAGTTCCCAAGAAACGGCTCAGCGTGAGACCGTCGCTCGTGAATTTGCGTTCAAGTAATTCTTTGAAATCGTCGTAGGTCTGCTCCAACTCATCGAGCTGTTGCACGCCCCGTTTCGATCCCGCCGCTTCCAGATCCTGCCGCACACGATGCGGCAATCCTTCTACATAGTCCCGTTGCAGTTTTCGCAGATGTTCGAGATACGTACGCGCGTTCGCGTCGTAGCGCATCCCGTAATTCACGCCGAATGCTCCTGCCCCCACAATGAAGGGGAGTAAGAAGTATATCGGCCAGCCCGCCGCAAGGATGCCAGTTAACCCGACGAACCCCGCGCCGAACGAGAGCGTGACCAGCGGATTCTTCGCCGCGTAGGCCAAGACCGCTTTGGACACTGCCTCTTTCGAAAAATCCACCGGTACGAGGGCGCGACCCGAAAGGGCCAATCGTCCTATTGATGCAGGGGATTGCCCCACATCGATCGACGCCGTTACCTTTTCAGGGGCGGGACCGCCCGGATCGATTTCTGCTTGCATTTGGTTCTCCATCAGTACGCCTCCGTCACCAATTTCACGACGACCCGCGAGGGCCATTCGCTATGTTGTTTGTCGGGTTTGGTACCGCCATATCCCACGGCTCGGATGCGATTTTGTCGCACGCCGTAGGTGACCATGAGGTAGCGGGTTACCGCATCAGCACGCTCATGCGAGAGTTCGAGATTGACCGCGGGATCGCCGCGGGCACTCGTATGTCCCTCGATGAGAATCCTGAAGTTGGGGTAACTTCTCACGACATCCGCGATCCGATCGATGTTCTCTTTTGCGGAAACGGACAATTCGCCGCTTCCCCGCTGGAACATGATCGGGCGCACACGCAATGTGCCGATCTCTTTGAGCTGGGTCCAAGCCGCTTCGTCGAGTTCAGGGAACTCGTGCGAAAGCGAATCGGCCGATTTCTGATCAATGACGGCATTGTTCACGCCGTGCTGATAGAGCTCATCCACGAAGCCCGACCATACGATGACCCGGGGGTCGTTGTTGGGAAGCGGACTCTTGGTGAAATCCCCGTATTCGACGAGGATCTGATTGGTGCGATCGATGGTTTCGATCAGTCCGTGTTGCGGCTGCGAACCGGCAACGGACAGACCGAGCCACAGTGCTGCATTTTCTTCGAGCGTTGCCCAGCCGACGCCTTTGAGGGCGCTGCCGATGGCCTCGCTGTCGATCCGACCGTACGCCGCAGCATCTGCCGCGGCTTCTGCCGGATCATTTCTATAGTAGAAGAGTGTCTTGAAGTAGTTCCGCATGAGCGCCTGTACCGCTTCGGGATTATCCTGGGCGTATTCGCGGCGCACGATGAGTACGTCCACAATGAGGCGTGCGGTATTTTCCGTGCCAAGGATCTTGACCACGTCGTTCGGAAATTTCCGTAACAACGCGGTCACATCCGGTTCCCACAGTACGGCAACGTCCACGGCTTTGCTGGCACATTTCTTTGCCGCCTCGGAAGACCCGCCCACTTCGACACGCCACGACTTCTTGGTGACATCCCGCCAATGGGGGATGTCGAAATCGATAGCGCTCGTCTTGAGCAAGTACTCGCTCGGGGATTTCGGAGTATACGCAACCGTAAGATCCGGCTGCCGTTTCAGATCGTCAATGTTCTTCGCCTTACCGGTGCACGCGAGAATCGCGTCTGCACCCTGCGACTGATCGATAACGGCGACGATGCTTCCGGGAAAACCGGTCGCGCCGCCGTTTAGGAGATAGGCATCGACCGTGCTCACCGCGAATTGAATCTCACCGCGATTGAGCTTGTCGAACCTCTTTCCATAGTCCGCTGCGTCGTCGACGCATCGCACATCGTATCCTTCGTTTTGCATGAGCGAACGAAGATGCGATGAACACACCGGATAGTAGCCGATGAAGTTGTCGGAGCCGATCAGAATCGTCCCCTTCGAGTTCATGGCATCCGAAGTGTTCACCCGTTGTTGTTCCTCGAGGCGGGGGCGTAATGCCTCCCACCCGAGAATCGCTGCAGAACCTACGATCGCAACCGCAAGCCCTGCGATCACCGATTTATTCCACATCGTCAGTCCTCCTTTCTAGCTTGGACATGCTGGTTGATGGGAAATGGTTTGGTTGTAATCAACTTGTAGTACACAATAAATAAGAATGCATGTTGGCTGCGGGGCCCGGAGGGCCCCGCAGCGACTTCTCTACTTCACGAATTGCGAGTCCTGAAAGGTCTCGCTTTCCGAGAGTATCGAGTTGAGCCCTTTGGTGAGCTCCTTCTCATCGCTCGCGCTCGAAAACCGGGTGTAACCCTGGATGTTGAGCGAGTGCGACTCATCGACGCAAAAGCCGATGGCGTGCACCATGATCGCGGTGGTTGATACGGTCTCCTTCGTAAAGTAGCCCGGATCCTGGCCAACATTGGCTTCGCCGTCAGTAACAGGCACGAGAGTATACGTCCCGTATCCTCTCTGCATCTGGGCTTGCGTGGTAAGTGTCTCCACTCCTTTACGCATCCAGGTATCAAGCGGCGTACCGCCGCCCGCACTGATCTTCATCACCTGTTTTTCGAACTCTTCACGGTTGCCCGTGCCGAGTGGAACGAGCACTTTTGGATCGTAATCATCGCCGACTACAAGTCCAAGATTCGCCGTTTCAGGAAGCATTTGCGCGAACGCAATCACCCCCTTCTTTGCAGTTTCCATTCTTGGAAGACGGTTGGTGCCGCATGAACTGCTGCTCATGCTGCCGCTCGCATCGAACACCACGAGGTAGTTCTCTGCGAGCGGATTATCCGCAACAGACAGATCTGCAGGTGCCGCCGGCGGCCAGTTCGTGGACGCTACCGGTACCTGTTCCTGCTGTTGCTGAGATTGTGGTCTATCATCGCCGCAGGCCGCGAGGCCCAAAGCGATGATGAATCCGACGAATAGTGTGGGGAAATTTCTCATTGATCTCTCCTCACTTCACATCGAGCGATTGGAACTTGTCCATCTCGGCTTCCACCGAAACGACGCGGAACACGACGCGACGCATCGCATCCCATTCCGGTTCCGTCTTTGGTGCACACGAATTGGTCACATCACCATTTGCATCATAGACGCATCCGGAAACATTCGGCTTAGCAAAACCGTGCCCAACCGTGGACATCTGGTTCTTGTCGAGCGTGATGTTCTTCGCTCCCGCGTACTGCATGAGCGCATCGCGCACTGCATTCGCACGTTGGAGCGTAAGATTTTTCGCGCCCTGCTTCATCCGCGAAAGCTCTTCCGGTGTTGCCATCGGATTCTGCTTCCGCTTCAGATACCCCAGTGTGTCGGCATGACCTTCGATCGTAAGGAGCGCGCCACCATAGGTGGAGACGAGCTCAATAACGCGATCGAATTCCGCTCCGTAGAGGTCCATAGAGAACCCCTGCTGATTCGGTTTGAACCGGATCTCGAAGCTGAACAACTGGCCCTCTTCGAGCCGGTCTTGCTGTTGACGCTCTCGAACCAGCTTCTCCACCGCCTGCTGATCGAAGCGGGAAGCCTCGACGCCGGCAATGTCTGACAAGCCTTCTGAGAGTTTCTCATAGTCGAGCACGGCCGGCGTAAACGCGGCCGGTTTCGCGATCAACCTGAGCGCAACGAACGCCTCGCTGATCTCGCTCGTGATACGAGAGAGATTGCGCGGGTTGCTGTTGTCGGCGAAAAAGGCAACGTTGCCTTTCCAACCGACGGTGTTCGCATCTGCCCACATGCCTGCGGCATCTTCGACTGCCTGCTCGTTGTCGAGCAACATTTTCGCTGATGCCTTTGTCCACTCCTCGTATGCACGTTTGTTCTGCTGCTGCTCCGCGACAAGCCGCTTGGTAGCTTCCTGTCCGAGCATCATGCCGTGGACGAGCGCGAACACCTTGTCGGGATTCGCGTCATACCAATCACGTCTGACCGCGTATACGTCCGCAATGATGCGGTTCGCGGTCTTCGTCGACAGCATCGTGTGAGCGCCGCGCACTGAATCTTCAGCGCCGGTGCCGACTTTGCCGCCTGATGAAAGCGCATTCGCATCGGGGCTGATCACGAACGTCGCAGTGACGCTTGGATCATCCCGAAGTGCTTGTGCTGGATTTGAATCACCTCCCACAAGATCTTTCACCCACTTGATGTTGACCTGGCTGGCAGGAACACCGGCGGATTTCAGGATCGTCGTAAGATAGTCCACGTGCGGACCATATGCCTGGAGAACCACCGTTTTACCGGCGAGATCCCTCGGCTCTTTGATACCTTCGCGTACCGAGACCGCATCGCCGCCCTCTGACCAGCTGAGCTGGAAGATGACGACGGGAGCTGTCCGCGGATCCGCGTTCAGTACATCGCTCGCTTGCGCGAGCATGCCAACCGTACCGCGCAACAGAGGCGTCTTGCAGGAGAGGTAATCTTCGACCTGCTTTGCCAATCTGTCTTCACGGTACAAACGCACCGAGAGCCCCTTCTGTGCGAAGATGCTACCCGATGCAGTTGCCGGCGTATTGCCGTTTGCGTAGATGTTCGCTTCATCCGCTCCCCATGCGATCACCGGCACCGGCAGCTCGCGGAATGAGTTACAGGCAGCAACCGGTGTCTTGATGACGCTTGAAAGCGGTGGGGCTTGCACATACTCTGTCGCTTGCGCACCCGAAAGCCCCATAACGAGGCCCAAGAGCGCGAGCGCAGAAGATTTGCATCTCTGCATTCTCATGTTCAGTCTCTCCTTCTTTCGTTGTTAAGGTCCGGAAGTCCCAAAAAAAGCTTGTTTTTCAACAAGACCCCTTCGAGAATCCGGCAAGAAACCTATACGAAATAGTATTAAAAGTCAATGTTTTATACCACATGTCAAATCCCGGTGAGTGAATTCCCACCCTAACTGTGGGATCTTTTTCATTGATTCTTAAGGAATGCAGGGATACGATGCCCTACAGTACAATCAACTTAGGGCTCGTCCGGAAATAAGTTCCTCAGATTTCGTTCAATGCGCCACGAATACGACTGCTACGATTGAGTAAAATACCGAGGCGTACTGCAAGTACGATGAGGGATTTTGCGATTGAGTGGCGGCCGTAGCCGGGGATGCAGTGGGCGAAAGATGGGGGGAGTTATTTCCGGACGGGCCCTTATGGAGAAGAACCATGCACCCTTTTGTGAAAGAAGTCATGCAAACGGTGACAAAAGACCCTGAATACGCTGATGTGGTGTCGAAAATCTTGTGGAAATTCCATCAGGCATTGGTGCGACAAGGTTTCAGCCGCGTTGAAGCAACAAAGATCGTGGCGACACAGGGATTGCGACTCGTCGCAGTCGGAGATTAGGGTTAAAAAGGGCACCTCGTGAGGTGCCCTTTTACAATTCCGTATGCGGAATGATCTCGTCTGCGAGTCCGAGTTCGATTGTTTCTTGCGAACCAAGGAAGCGATCGAATGTCATCATGTCTTCCAACCGACGCCGGCTGAATTTCGGGTGCTTCTTTCTGATACGCTCGAGATAGATATCGTACATGACTTCTTCGAGCCGTTTCGTCTCTTTGCCCCGACGCTGGAAATCTTTCGTGTGGCCGCTAAAGCTGTATGTGCCGTGATGGATCATCATGGTCGCATGCCGATGCATACGACGCTCGTCTGCCGCCTGGAGAATGATGCTGCCCGCACTCATCACGTGCCCAGTCGCCTCGATAATGATATGGCAAGGCGAAGCACGAATGCGGTCATACATGGCAAGCATGTGGTATTCATCACCACCAGGGTTATTCATGATAACGGTGATGGTGTTCCCTTGCTCTGCCACAGGCGGTGTCTTTTCCAAAATGCATAGTCCTTTTTCGAGGCGGCTCCACATATGGGCATCCACACCCGATTCTCCGTTTTCCATATCGGACTGTACGCTCTCCACAATGATAGTGCGGTTGGGTATATACAGCCCGTGGTCGTAGAAAATCTTTATCTCATCGTCTTTGCCGATGGGTCTACGAGGCATATCCTCCTCCACTCTTATCTGCCGTCAATCTAGCACAAAAGCCCCCGCAATGCGCGGGAGCTTCAAGACTACTGTATGATCACATCGAATCCATGCTCTTTCAGAAAATCATGGATATAGACAATGGGTACACTCAAAACGATATGCGGTATACCGCCGCCGATCGCATTGTTGACGCCAATAAGCTCAAATCGAGTGCGCTCACGCGACCACTGGAACAATCCGCCACCGGAATTACCCTTGTAAATGGTCGCCGATGACAATAAGAACTCCTGCTTGCCGAGTCGTTCGTGCGCACCGGAAAGATTTCCTTCAGTAACTTCTGGACCAAAGCCGAGCGGTGCGCCAACCGCCCATACTTTACGGAACGGCTGAAGCTGTACGTTGCGTGGTGCGACTGCGGCAACATACGGCAAGACCGCACCGTCAGTGAGACGCAACAACGCGAGATCATGCTCTGCGTCGTACGCAACCATGGCCGCTTCGTGCCGTACAAAATCGATATCCATTTCTCCGGTTGAACTCGCCGCACGTGCCACAATTTCAATATGCGGCGGCACGGTAACCATCGTGGGTTTCTCCGATGCCAGTGGCCCGAGTGTTTGTGGCGGAGAGCCTGATGAGGGGGGTGCGGGTGTAGGTGGACCATCGGTCTTCATTGGATGAATGAGGAGGCCACTTTTTTTTTCGTCCTTTTCTTTCTTTTTCGGAGGGAAGAAAGATCCTTCGAGCACATGCCATGCGGTGAGCACATACGTGCGGATTTGCTTTTGGCCATTCGTAGGGCCTGCGCATAACGGGTCGATAGGCATCGCCCTTGCTTCCGCCGTGCAGATGGAGGGTAGCTCGGCATATTCTGAAAAAATGACCGTGCCAGACCCGATCGTGTTGGGCATATCGACGATGACTGTGGGGAGCATCATGGCTCCCGCCATCTTGCTTTCGAGTGCCGGATTGTTGAAATTTTCATATTGCGCGTGAGCCGGTATGGCTGCGAGCAAGAGTGCGGCGAGTGCATAGAGCGTACGCATGGGGATTTCCTTCCCTACTGAACTATCTACACGGTAGCACATATCCAAAATGAAAAACACCGCAGGTAGAAAAACCTGCGGTGTTATATCAATAGCCCGTCGGCTGAAACTCATAGGGACGATCAAGCGTACCTTTACTGGGTTGAGCTGGCCACGGCCTCAGATAGATATGCGGCATTGGCCGATCTTCATCGGAAGGCGCGAACTCGAGCACTAAACCCTGCTGTTTGTCCTTGCTGTCCTTGCCGCCTTCTCCAGCCTCTTTCTGTTTGTCGAGCACTTCTTTCTCGAACGGTTCAGTCCACTTGATCCGATAAAAGTGCGGCCTATTGCCCACCTTTGCGGTGAAGTAGATGTAATTGGGTGGGTCAATATCGGTTGGCACAATCTGCAAACCATGCGGCGCGATCCGACGTTGAAGTTCTGGTGTCATATCTCGGGGCAATGACCTTTGCAGATCAATCGCCGTCAAGACAGTTACCGAAATGAATACCACGAGCACGAGAGCCGTCCAGCGGTACAGGCGCCCAGGGGCGCGTACCGCGAGCCAGCCCAAGGCCACGAGGCACAAGAGTCCCACCGTAGCGACGGTTCCCAAGATGAATCCGAACGTATCGACCGTCTCGACATTGATCACGGCGAGCATATCGAGTACACGGACCCACCATGTATAGAGAATATCCATTGGTTTCTCTCCTATTCACATTGCGTTGTGTTCGCGTTGTGGAAGCAGTTCGCGTTCGAGCGAAATGTCTTTTCAGGAACGAGATCGAACTGCTCATTCATAGTAAAGCAGAAGACGTTAATCTCCTGCCACTCACGTTCAAACACAACATTGCTGGTCAGGATCGGTTTGTCCGAAGAAGCCGGCGCATCCACTCTCCCATCGAGCTGTTTGCGCTGCTGGCCCCGTACGACCCGCACGTTCACCGTCACCGGTATTTTGGTGAGTGAACTCCTGTTCCGATATAAGTGTACGTTCACGCAGTATTCGCCGGCAGGGATGCCGCGCGTTTTTGCGGACTCGTAGTTGATAGGGTCAAATTCCGACTCGATGCCCGGGCGGTTGCCCAGATCATCGCGTTCGAGGTTGATGAATCCTGCGCCCATGTTGGTGAACCAGACCGGAGTCAGAGGGGCATTGTTAGCGCCGCCTCTGTACCATATGCCGGTATCAGCATCGACATCCACCAGTTTGTATTTGTAAGGTTTATCGGCGCTTGCGGGATCATCGTAATTCCAGAACACCTCGAACTTGAGGCTTTCTGCCGGTTCATTGACCTCGCCGCTCATCTGTTCGAGTTTCTGAACAGTGAGTAGCCCCACCACGATCACGAACATGCTCATGAACATGAGCATGAGCTTGAGGGCGACGTTCAACCGAAACAAACCTCCAGGGCTGTCTCGCCTGAACACACTGCGCTTGCGCATCATGGCACACTCCTATTGCTTAGGTATGTTGTAGAATGCCCGATCGGCGCGCTCCGAGAACACATCGTACGAATTGTGGATGAGTAGCATAAAACCGGCAGCCACGAACCACACGAGAATGCTAGCGAGCGATGACCACACAGCAATCGCCAAACCGATGAAAAACATCGGCATCAACGGACCCACTGTGTCTTGATTATAGTTTATCAAGGCGTGGAACTGCGTAATGGCTATGAGCATGCCAATGAGCATGCCAACAAAGCCAGCCTGCAGTGTTACTTCTTGACTAAACTCAAGCGTGCGCAACGCCCTGTCGGTGATACGGTCGACCTGTCTACAGACAAAGTCGAATCCATTCTCATCGTAGTGATTCATATCAAAGGCACGCATCAGCGCTTTGCGATCGTTCGCAATCTCCTTCAGTGCATTGATGTCGCGCGAGCATCGGAATCCTAAACTTACACCCAAGACCCCAACGGCGAAAAGCAATGCGACGAAAATCAGCGTACACGCAACACCCATGCCCTGTACCATCAGCGTCACATAGCCTTCATACCAGGCCCAACCGATTACGATTGCGATCGCAACCACGAATAGCAGTATGTAGGCAAAACGCAAGTAATGATGCTCTTTGGATACCTTGACTTTCGCCAAGGTGAATGATGATTCTGCCATGTGTTCGTCCTCCTCATAATTCCTTTGTCAAAGCCTTGTTTCTTTATAGGCTCCGGGGGGGTGGGTGTCAATAGATGGAGATTCCGTGAACTTTTGACGTATTGACTTTAGCATAGGACATGGTAGGTTTTCGGCATCGGGTAAAAAACCCCGGTATGCAGGTGGTTTTCGATACTAGTAGCACTAGGAAAACCGCAAAGCAGCGTAGAGAAGGAAAAAGGAATCTGTGAACAGGTTCTGCAGTCGGTTTTCTTAAGACGTTTGCACTAAGCATTTAAGAATAGAACATTGAACATGAGTTCAGGAACAATCGCCCGTCTCACGGATCGCGGCTACGGCTTCATCAAGCCGGAAGGTGGCGAGAAGGATCTCTTCTTCCACGC
>JACQKA010000071.1 GCA_016204805.1 Candidatus Kaiserbacteria bacterium
AACCCCAAGATACCGGTTGTCACCAAGGAGGTCGGGATAAATCCGACCCCGTAGTAAAAATCGGTGTTCCAGAATTGCGTCTCATTGACCGAGAGCGGCTTGTAGCGTCCCCACTCGCGCGGAAACGTACTGGGACCGGAACCAAAGAAAATCTGCGTGGGCTCGGCAAACACCTCTCTGCCGATTGCAAACGTCCCCTTCCACGAAGGCCGCACTTCTACCTGTGTTATCTGGAGCTGTGTCGGAAGCGCGCGCTGGATGGGCGTTCCGGCAAAGTACATGCCGAACGAAAAGACTGTGAACACGAGCCACAGCAGTGCGGCTCGATAACCGCCGAAGCGGGGATCGGCAGGCGGCGTGCGAAATCGAAAGAATGCATACAAGAGGCCGAGCGCGCCGAGTGCAAGCCACACGTCGGAATAGTTGATGACAACAAGGAACAGAGCAGATCCCGCGGCTGCAAGAAATGCAGCGTAACGCCATATGCCGGTAAATGCTAATGTGCCGAGGAGTACAAGCGATAAGAAGAGCGCAAGTGCAAGATAAATCGCCAAATCGTGCCAGCTGCCGACTGCAGACGTGGCCGCAAACGGAAGCGCGCCTCCAAACGTAAACGCGGGGATGAAAAGCCGCACGCTCTGCACCGCGAGCACGACGAGCGTGCCGAGCATGAGGAGCCGGAGCGCGAGCGCCACACGGAGCGTCTGCGCCCCCAGCATGGCCGCAGAGAGGAAGAGCGCCGCGTACCATATTGCAAACCCGACAACCGTGTCCTGTCCCCCGCCCTCTCCGATGAGTGAGCCCCACGACGGGCCGGACACGAGTGCGGAGACAAGATACGCAAGCGGGATCAGGAGCGCGGCAATGAGAAGCGGGCTCCTTGGAATACGAAGCTCGGAGTCTCTAAGAGACATCGCAACCCACGCGAGAAAGCCAACCGTAACGGCAATCACGGAGAGAAGCATCTTCGCCTGCGCTACGCCTACCCAAGAAACCGGAACGAAAAAGAACGGCACAAGAAGAAACAGGAGAAAGACTGACCACCGGGCAACCGATTCCGCGCGCGAAAAATACTGCATCGCGTAGAGTATATCATGCGTATTTTTGTGAAGATTTTGATTTTTCAACACTTCATGAGATAATCCATGCCGCGCCAGACAGTCGCCCGACACACTCTTTAGTGTGACGGGAGGAAAGTCCGGACACGCGCTCCTCAAAAAGGGGCAGCATGGTAGCGGGTAACGCCCGTCGAGCGAGAGCTTAGGGATGCGAACAGAGACGCCTGAGCCGAGAGGCGAGGGCACCCAGAGGGTGAGTCCCGATGGAAACATCGGGAGTGCAACGGCAAAATTCCTACCTGCGTGCAAGGCCGTGTCCAACCGTAATTCTCAATTGAAATTACTGTTGGAAGAGCCGCTTGAGGTTGCCGGTGACGGCAATCCCAGATACATGACTGTCCACGACAGAATCCGGCTTATCGGCGCAGCAAAAAGGACCCTCGGGTCCTTTTTGTTTTCTCCCCTTCCAGCGCCCTGAGCGCTAAATTATTTCGCACGTCCCGCCCGCGCAGGCCAACTCTTTTTTGTTGTCCGTCTCATCCGTACGCTCGTAGATGATGAGTTTCGAGTAGTCGATCTTTGGAAACTTTGCCGCAAGCTGTTCGTACGTTTTCTTGTCTATTGCTTCATAGGGCGCCAGGCGGTACACGTGATTTTCGCGCGGCAAGAATGAAAGGCCGCCGATGATGTCCCAATTGTTGTAAAGCCACGAGACGACCTGCACCCATTCCTCTTCACCGACGGATATCGTTGCCGAAGGATTATGTTCGGTGAAATTCAGCTTCACCATTTTCCAATACTCAAGCTGCTGTATCGCGGTGAGATCGTTCTTGAACACAGAACCGGATGGCGCCTTGACCGGAAATTCCAAGACGAACGTCGTTGCCTCATTCGGGTTCTGTCCTACTTCTGGATGCCCCTGCACGCCCTGATCGCGCATCATTTTATAGAGCGAGTCGGTCGCTGAGATGCGGACACGGCGGATGTAGTACTGCGAATGGCGCGGATGAATGCCGGAAGAACAATCGAATGTCTGCGAAACGGTGCCTGAGGGCTTCACGCACGTGATCGAGGTCGAAGGATTCACTCCAAAGCGCTTCGCGTACGTCTGATTTGCTTTGATGGTTGTCTCGCGCATCTTCTTCATCACTTTTGCATCGCGCACCGCGGGAGAATCCCATTGCCCCGTGATAGATACGCCGAGAAGTCTCTCTGCGCGGCAATTGTCCGTCCACTCCTCTGAGATGTAGTTGAAATTCGTGAGCGTGGATTGATACGTACCGAGAAGAGTCGCGAGCTTGGCTTTCCGCACAAGTGACATTTGCGTATCGTCCGCACGGGCGATAACCTCGGAGAGATTGCAGAACTGCTTTGATTGCAGGATTATCTCGCCGCAGGGATTGGTGCCTACCTGGCCGATGAAGCCGTTTCGCTTGTATTTTTTTCTCAAAAGCTTCAAGCGGCGCTCCGGCATCGTCTTTTCGAGAGAACCGCGATTGAAAATGCCGCGCTCTCCGGTGCCGCTTTTCATGAGCGCCACCCACTCGTCCATCAGTTCGGCGTTCGTCGGCTTTGTCTCATAGACTGCCGAGTTGTTGGCAACAGAGCGGTACGGATCCGTGAGGAAAAACTGGCCCTTCTTGGCGTCGCGGATATCGACATCGTCGAGATCTGAAAGCGAAATCATTGCGGTGCGGCGCACGCCTCCAGCGACCACGCACTCGCCAATTTTGCAGATAATATCGTGTGCATCAATGTTGCGCAGCCGTCTCCCCTGCTTGCGCAAAATGCTATCGCGTGCGAAGGCAAGGAGCGAGCGAAGCGGCTCGGGGCCGGAGGCTTTTCCGCCCATCGTTTTCAAGCGGGCACCCGCAGGACGAACGAGAGAAAAATCAAATTCAATGTCCTTGCCTCCATACCACGTCTTAAGCCCAAGCGTGAGTGCGTTGCACCACCCTTCCTTAGTGTCTTCGACGACGTGCGTCGGCAATTTTTCACCCGTCTGCTTTTCTATCTGCGGAAGCTGTTGGATGTTCTGGCTCTCTACCGCGTAGCCGACGCCGCATCCCTGCATCGAGAGATACATGATCTCGGCAAAGTCTTCAAGCTTCACCGGTGCCACGAACGAGCAATTGTAAAAACAGGTGTTGCACTTTTTTGCCGGCGCACCTGCAAATTGCATCGCGCGCATTGAGGGCATTACCTCCTGTTTCAAAATCGCTTCGCGCACCTCTGCATACTCCCGCTTACTGAGTTTGTCGCCGAGATTCTCGCGCATGAAATTTACATAGCGGTCGACGGTCTCGATCCATGTCTCACGGCGTTGTTCGCTCTCGATCCAGCGCGCATAGGTACGGAGATACACAAACTCACCGAGAGGATTGTTCTTGAAATATTTTCTGCTCTCCTCCGCGAGCTTTCTCACGTGTTCAGGCACCTCGCCCTGCTCTTTGCGGATCTTGCTCCGCTCTGCGCGATACAAAATGTACGATTTCGATGTGGCGACGTAATCCGAAAGCATCAGCTGGCGCTCCACCTCGTCCTGACAGCCCTCCACCGTCGGCAAAAAGTTCTTGTAGGTCTTCGCAATGCGCATCATTTCGCCCGCAACTTTGTGTGCGACAACCGCTGCCTCGTCTGCCGAACCTTCGTTCGAGGCCTTCATCGCCTTTTCGATGGCACTCACGATCTTCGAAAGCTCGAACGGCACGATCCTGCCGTCACGTTTCTGGATTTGCGGCAGATATTTTTTGTAGACACGCAGTGCGGCACTTTCCCCTGTGCCGGAAAGTGCAGGCGAGCCGGCACGGGAACGTGAGAGACGGGCAGCGATCGTTTTTGTCATGCGCATTGACATTAATTTTTAAGGGACGTTTATTGTACTCCCGTGTTTTGAAAGATTTCTGAAGAGCGGGCTGTGGAAAACCCCGCCCGCCGGATCCTAGAGTCGCACAATGTCGCCGACGCGCACCTCATGCTCCGCCACGTACCCTGCTGAAAGCTCAACTACGTATCTCGCCTCACGTCTCGGCGCAAACGCGGCAGGATAGGTTTCCGGCGTGACATTTTCTTCGATATGGACGATCGCACCATCGCTGGAAACCCACACAATGTCAATAGCAAATCGCATGTCTTTCATCCAAAAGGCGTGGAGACCATCTTCCTCAAAAACGAAAAGTAACCCTTCGTCTGGTGCGAGTCCTTCTCGCCCGCTTAACCCCATGGCACGTTCTTCCGGAGTGTCGGCAATCTCCACCCTCACGACCGTGTCTTTCAGCTGAATCGTCGACGAAGCGTAGACATTTGGATTGTCTGCATTGAAATTGCTGACCGCGGGAGAATAATATGGAAGATCGACATAGATGAGCGCGGCAATAAGTACAACGCCCGCAACGATAAGCGCGTATCTGATTTGGCGGAGCATGCGCCCATCAAATCACATTCGGATTCAAAACACGAGGATCTCCGCGATCGCGACGAATGACACGAGCCAGTAGAGCGCATTGATGAGATAAAGCTTGAACGACTTCTGCTCCCAGAGAACCATACCGAGCATCGTCGGCGCAACGAATCCGACCCAGCACCAAAACGCGAGCTCGATCGCGCCGATCCAATCCGGAACCACCAAAACCGGCAGCATGAAGCTCATCACGTACGCGACGAGCATGCTCGCGAGCAATCCGATGAATGCCATCACCGGCATCCGCTTCTTCCCTTTTTCGACTGCTTCCGGTGAAAGATTCGTAAGCCGTATCCAGAAACTGCCGAACACTTTCGGGTGATACCAGATAAATCCAATGACCACTGATACGACGCCCGCGAAAAAAATGGGCAGGAACGTGACTTCGAGCATACATACATGGTAGCTGAGCCGCCGTGAGCGTCCAGTGCGCCTTGTGCACACACGGGATAAGACTCTGCTATACTTTTTCTATGGCCGCACCTCTTCGAAAACAAAAAGAGTCATCTTCGCCCGAGCCGCTATTCAAAGCGGCGAATGACAATAAGAAGCTCGAGCGCGATGCCGCGAACGACGACCTGGAAAAAGACACGCAAGAGCTCGAAAAAAGATTCGGGACGATCCCAGACACAATACGAAAGCTCGGAACCGGCCCCCGCCTCAACATATTCAAGGGCAATGTGAAGCTGCTCGACGATTTCAGAATCCGCTTCCGCCACGAGCTCCATGAATACGGAGAAAAGCCAAAGATAGCCGTGCTTAAACCGGAGCGTCATGCAGAGGTTCAGTTTGCATTCAAGAACGCAGAGGTCGTCGGTCTCGCAGAAACGCGGGCTGAAGCCAATATGATGGAGTCGCTCGGCGTCCCGACGATGAAATTCAATCCCGAAACACAAATAATGAAAGAACGCGTTGACATCATGTTCGCGTTCTACGACGAAGATGCCAGGGCCACTTGGAAATTCGTAAAAAATATCGCGCCGGGTGGTTTGCTTGTCTGCAGGGGCAAGATGGCCTCGGAGCTCCTGCAAAATTCCAGTGACTTTAAAGCCATGGGTACGCTCGATAAGAGCGGCGGAACTCCTGATGTAGAAAAGAGCCGCAGAGAGGACTACTGGAAACACAGAGTGGATAGTGACGCTAAATTCAAAGCTGCTTCTGAGAAACTCCCGAGCGGGGGTGATATGGTTACCTACGACGAGGCCATCGAGGCACTGCGCTCTGCTCACAGACCTACAGGCGAGAAATCAAACCACGTGCTTGAGAACTATAAAGCTCTGCTCGAGGACGCGATGGCGGATGCCGGATCAGCGGTCAACAGCGAAGATGGAACAATTACGTACAAAAGCGCCGAGATGGAAAAACCAAAAAAGTTTAAGATCAACCTCCCGTTCGGAGACGTTGATGATAGCGTCATCTTCATCCTCAAAAAAAGAAAAATGGGTATCGACTGATAACGGGAACTAGTGCAAAAAAGTTTTGACCCACCAGCGTTTGATCGCGGGAAGAGACCGTGTCGAAAGAAAATAGCCGACCGGCGGCACAAGCGCGGCAAGGAGAAAGTTCTGCACGCCGATGACATACAGAAAAAGCGAGACGACAATATAGACGGTGACGGCGATCACGAGAACTCGAAAATAGCTTGTCTCCCATGCCTTGTCTCCCTCGACGCGGTGATTCCGCTCTTTGAGTGCCACGATCTCTTGCTCGATTTTCTCTATCCGATCGTCCATGGCCGGAATGATACAATACAGCCGTG
>JACQKA010000007.1 GCA_016204805.1 Candidatus Kaiserbacteria bacterium
AAAAAAGCCGCTGTGGTAGCATAGCGCTATGTCACAAGACCGCCTGCTTCGGCTCAAGTCCACCAAATCCGAACACGTCATCTGGACGCGTAAAAATAGAAAGACCACTGAACGCAAGATTGAACTTATGAAGTTTGACCCCACCCTGCGCAAGCGCGTCGTCTTTAAGGAAGCGAAGAAATAAATCGGCGGGCCCACTAGGAATCGGACCTAGGCTGTCGGTTTTGGAGACCGATGTACTACCACTATACGATGGACCCGTATAACAAAGATAGCAGATATAAGGGTGATATGATAGGAACATGCGCTCAGGAATGTTTTTGTTTGCGCTCATGCTCGTTGTTGGCTCATTTGCGCTACCTCTATCTGCGCATGCCGGCGGAATACCGTTCTTCGGTCCCATTATCCCTCCGCAAAGCGTGACCGGTGTTCAAGGTTCAGACGTATGTGCCGCCGGCTGGGGCATGCTCATGATGGTCATCAACAACATAATCAGTCTCCTTATCACGCTCGCCATCGTCTTCGTCGCGCCGCTAATGATCGCGTGGGCAGGGTTTCTTTATGTAGTAAATCCTGTGAGCCCAGAAGGTATTAAAAAAGCCAAGGGAATTCTGTGGAACACCGTCATCGGCATCGTTATCGCGCTCGCGGGCTGGCTCATTGTGAATGCGGTCATGGCGGCGCTCTATAATCCAGATGCGCAGAGCGGCACTACGAAACTGGATGTGTGGTCTCAACTCATAACGTCCGGCGATTTATCCAAGACGACCTGCATTCCACTTGCGCAGAGCCTCAGTCAAGCGGTTCAGCGAGATACGACTGGTCTTAACATCGGAGTACTAAACCCTGCGTATACAGGGAAGGGTACTGGGCCTGCTTGCGACCCTGCGGCGGTCAAGGCCGCGGCGCTTGTAGGCGCATACGAGCTTACGAATACGCAGGCGAATACATTTGCCTGTATTGCCAAGCCGGAGAGCACGTGCGGGACGGTCAATCTTAATCTCAAATGGGGCAAGGGTTCAAGCGCCGCCGGTGCGTTCCAAGTGCTTCTACAGGACAATGCGTTCGCCTATGAAAATAAAGCTTGTTACGACGCGGTAGGCGTAAGCGGTCCGCTTGATTGCGGTTCGGCATTTAGTGGGGGAAACCCAAAAACAGACTTTAGGAGTCAGGGGAAAGTAGATTTATGTACCAGAGCGGCGGCAAATCTCAACTGCAGTGCGTCGGCGGCGGCGTTGCTTTTGAGAAAGAATAACGGCAGTTTCAGTCCGTGGCAGGCGGATGTCAATAATGCAGTGCAGACAGGGTGTATTAACAAAGGTTTATAGCTCGTATGAATAAAAAACTTCTCGTTTGGATAGTGGGAATCCTGCTCGGGGCGGTCGTTGTCGGTGTAGTCTGGTATCTCGCTTTCGCTCCGGAGGCGGCGCCGCAGGCGCCGCTTCAGCCAGCGACGCTCCCTATCAGCGGGTCCATAAACCCTGTTTCCACATCTCCGGGTACTTTCTCATTGGGCGTGCAGACGATGACACTGACAGCTCTGGACGGCAGTTCAATGGTAGTGAATGACTTCATCGGGAACGGCATAACCATTCCCGACGGGGCGAACGCCGGACGATACTTGCTCGCGGGCGACCTGGGCTACTGCGTATCCGAACCTCAAAAATGCCAAGCCGGACCGGTCGTCAATTTCAATATTTATTACAACAGCGCTCCGCAGTCGTTCACAATAGCGCTCACCGAGGAGCCGATAGGGCAGGCCCGGCTGGATATGGAGCGCTTTTTGCTCGTAGCGCTCGGCGTAACCGAACAGCAGATGTGCAGTCTCAATTATTATGTCGGCGTGACCAGATATGTAAACGAACGGTATACCGGTAAAAATCTCGGATTCAGCTTCTGCCCCGGCGCGACGAAACTGCCACAGTAGCATCACTTGTGCTACACCTGGTGTAGCACATTTAGCTTGCGCAGCCACGCTTTTTGGCGACGGGCGTACTGCCAGAGCTTCGCCGAGAGAGTGTGGAGGAGCGCCTCTTCAATTTGGCCAACGCCAGGCGTTGGCCATTTTTGCAAGAATTCGCCAATAATTTTATATTCAAGCCCAAGTTCGTTCAGCCGAATGTCTCCAACCAGTTCGCGTACGCGGCGGACCTCGTCAATAAGCCCGCGCGCGAGCGCGTCCGCGAGGCG
>JACQKA010000008.1 GCA_016204805.1 Candidatus Kaiserbacteria bacterium
ACGCACAGCGGCATCCGTATACAAAAGCTACGACGCAGGCTGGATAGGGAACGACAGGAACAACATGCACTAAAACAAAAACTCCGCGCTTTCGCGCCGGCTTTTATTTTGGCCACAAGTGAAGGAGGTATTGCCTTGAAGAAACCTTGCACAGCGAAAAAAGCATGGTTTGAGCAGCAATTTTTTCGCGAGCAGAGCGCGATTTCCCGCTGGGAAATCGACGCGTGTTTCTGAGAGGCAATACCTCCGGAACGATTTACTTCACCAACGCAACAATGCGATTGAAAGTTTCAGGGTAGTCTTTCGCGAGGGTGGAAAGAATCTTGCGGTCGAGGGCGATACCACGCTTTTTCAGCGCACCCATGAATGTGCTGTATGAAGGGAATCCGGCAAGGCGTACGCCCGCGTTGATGCGGATGTTCCACAATCCGCGGAAATCACGTTTCTTGGCGCGGCGGTCGCGGAATGCGTATGTACCCGCTTTGAATATCGCGTCGCGCGCGGCGCGTTCTTTGTTGGAGCGTTGCTGGCGATATCCTTTGACCTGTTTCAGGATACTGCGGCGGCGCTTTAATGTGTGAACTCCTCCTTTTACTCGTGACATACCCGGTTAGTGAAATTTCAGCTCGCACGGCGCTGAATGAATAAATGCTGTGGCGCTCGATCCGTGAGGAAGCACTGTTCCGCTCATATCGCGATTATGTCCGTATGCGCAGTGCGGTAAGTGAAGTGCGTCCTGCGATGCACTTCCCATCGGTTTATTCACTGTGTTTATTTTGGTGGACATAATTAAGCTGAAATTCTACTACCGGGATACGCTATTTTTATTTAGAACCGCCGCTCGTACTCGGCAAAAAGCGGGCGCGGTCTTTCTTGGTCATTACCATGGTGAGCGCGACACTGCGGCGGCGTTGCATCTGGCGGCGGCGGCCTTCCTTTGCATTGAAATGGTCTTGGCCGGGTACGCGAGAAACGATCTTACCGTTCTTGGTAACGCGCAGACGTTTTATAAATGATTTATTTGTCTTCATAGGTTTCTTCTGACGCCTCCGCAGTTGGTTCCTCACCCATTTCTTCCTCGGAAGGAGGAGTGTCTATCCCAGGGCCTTTCGGCGCGCTCGGGACCCACCGTTTGCCTGATTTGTCGCGTTCTATCACCACGGAAAGCCCCTTGGGGCCCTTCTTGATGTCGTCCGCGATTTTAAATGATTCTGGGATAATTGCAAGGAAACGCTCGAGCCGGCCCTTGAGGAAATTGAACTCCATGTACTTGTAGCGGCCCCACAGGAAGAGGTCCACCTTGACTCGGTGCCCCTCGCGGAGCCAGCCAGCTGCCTGCGATGCCTTGAGGTGCATATCGCGCTCGCCGGTGCCGATCTTGACCTGTGTGGTCTTGGTCTCGGTAACATGCGCTTTCGCCTTCACTTCTTTGGCTTTCTTTTTGAGCTCATATTTGTATTTACCGAGGTCGGCGATGCGGGCGACGGGCGGGGTCGCATTGGCCGACACTTCGATAAGGTCGAGCTTCATTTCCTGCGCTTTGGCGAGCGCTTCATCCGACGACATGATGCCAAAATTTTCGCCCTCCGGCCCCACAATGCGCAGCTCTTTAGCACGGATTGCATCATTGATGCGCAACCGTTCTTTTTCCTTCGCCGTCGTATATTTCGTAAAACCCATCGTGCAGAGAATATACCACAATAAAATGCATTTTGGAATCAACCGCGTTCCACAAGCTGGGTTTTATATTGCTCTTCAAACAGTTGCCATGACGCAAGGAACAATGCGGCGATCGCGGGGCCAAGGATGACGCCGGATAGCCCGAATGTGCCGAGGCCGCCCAAGACCGAAAGCAGGATGAGTGCGTCAGGCATATCGGTGTCGCGACCCATGAGTAGGGGGCGCAGTATGTTGTCGATCGTGCCAATGACGGCAATGCCGCCGACCGCAATAAGGATTGTCGCGCCGGTGTGCCCGAGCGCGAACATAATGAGTGCCGCAGGAACCCATACGATGGCAGGACCAATGCCAGGGACGAGCGCGAAAAGCGCCATCACGATACCCCACAGCACAGGACTGTGAATGCCCGCGAGCGCGAACAAGATACTGCCGATAGCCCCCTGGACAAGAGCGACGACGAGAGTGCCTTTGATAGTTGCACGGACGGTGGTCGAGAATCGTTCGAACAAGAATATCTCTTTCGCGTCTCCGAGTGGGAGCACACGCATAATGGTGGTCCCGAATCTAACTCCATCACGTAGGAAAAAGAAGAGTAGATACAACATCACCAGCATCTTTGCGATGAAGCGGATGGTTTGCGTGCCGGCTTCGACGACTTCTAAAGTCAGGCCGCCGCCGACGCTTTTGAGTGTCGTCGCAATTTTCACGGGCAGTTCACTCGTCTGTATGTTCGCCATGTTGAGTGCTTCTTGTGCGAACGGTACTGCTGAAATCGTACGTTCATACACATTCACGTCCAGCGAAAGCGCATCGTGGTACAGATCTGTGCTTTCTTGCGCGATCAATACGCCTGCAAGTGTGATAGGGGTGAATACCAGAAGAATGGCGGCAACCATCGTCACAAGCGCGGCAGGGGTACTGCGTCCGCCGAATGCATGCGTGAGCCGCGCGCAGAGCGGATAGAAAATGATGGCGAGCACAACCGCCCAGATGATAGGCAATATGAAATCGGATATGAGGAACAGGAAGCCGAAAGAAACGGTAGCGAGCAGGGTGAAGAATGATGTGTGCTGTATGCGGCTGAATAGATCGGTCATATGGTAAATGTATCAATATAATTTCTCCCCATAGCGGCGGTGCGACTAATTCATCAAACCGTCCTGTATCGGTTCAGGCTCATTGCCCATGATACGCAAGATCTCGTTGATCGCGAGTGTCACTCTGGTTAAGACGAGCACATAGTACCGCAAGAATTCTATGGGCTGATCATGACGCAATGCTTCAGTAGGCACGAATCCGGCGAAGGGTAGCAAGTTAATTGGTGGTATGGCAGGTGGACCTTGTATCACCGCGCTGGCGGGAATCGAAGGAATATATAGTGTTGTCTGTTGTTCATAGAACCGCTGTCGTTCTGCTTCAGTCAATGGGCGTGAAGTTGTGGCAATGTTTGGCGTGCGTGGTGGTCCAACAGCAATGTGTGTGAGGACCGCCTCAGGAGTAAGGGGAAGTTTTTGAGCAGACGATGGAAGTGAGAAGTTGGCGGATGGATATGAAGTCGGTGGATTCGTTTCGGTTGCCGGTTCATACGCTGCGTCCACTGGGTTACTCGGAGTTGTAGGCAGAGAAGATGGTGGTGTGGCAGCCAGCATATTAAATTCGTTCGGGCGGAATAGATTGGAAACACTCGACAGTAACCCAGATGAGGCATTGGTGGCGGCCCCTTGCGTGGAGCGCTCCGTTAACGAGAGATTTCCTACTGAATAGCCGCCCGTACTGCAGCGCGCGGTGGCTGGTTCCATGTGAGGACGGTCGCGCATACCAAATGGGAAGTGAATACCGAATTGCGGATGCGTGCGGGCGAAATTCTGCATCGCTGAATAATCAGCGTCACTCGCGTTGCCTGAGCGTATATCCATGGCGGTACCATATTGGTGGCCGACGCCGCGGCCACCGATGGGGCGTCCGCTCGAGTCGACTGGAAGCGCCCGTCCGCACATGCCCGTTTCGCCCTTACACACGCACACCTGGTCTTGTGGACTGCGGTGCGCTGACGTGATGGTGACTTTCCCTCCTGAATCCGTGAATGCTTTTAAGAAGGTTGCGGCACACACGGCAAACGCTGGGTCGAGTCGATCTATATTCTTGTCACCATATGTCTTGCAGTCGTATGATGAACTCCCTGCGAATTGTCGCGGCAATGTTTTCAAATATTGTTTGGCTGTGATGCTTGCGTCGGAAACAGCGGCGCGATCACTGTCGCATCGGATGCCGGGAAACCCTTGACTCACTTCTTCCGGCGTCGATGGGCTACAGTTCAGCATTCCGGTCACTGCGGTAGCTAGCAACGGACGTATATACAATGCATATGCGAGCAGAATTGCTATCCCGACGACGATCACTGCTATGTGTTTTCGAATGGCCATGTACTATTCCGTAAACCATGTCTCTGGACTGTTCGGGTCGAATGCCGGTTCGCCGCGCATGACACGGAGTATTTCTGCAATCGCGAGCGCGACGCGCGTGAGTATCTGTACGTAGTAGCGCAAGAATTCATCCGACGCTGGCTGATTCAGATTTTCTGTCGGGATGAAACCGGCGAATGGTGAGACGGGGAGTGGCTGAAGACCGGTCGGGTTTTCGAGTACATCATTGGTCGTTTCTGTAATGAGGCGCGCCTGTTGTTCACGCAAGAATTGGATTTCTGCGGCAGTGAGAGGACGCTGAGGCGTGGTTGCTGTGGTTGGCCGTGGTCCCACGGCGATTTCCGCGAGCGTTTCTTCTGGGGTTTGCGGGCGTTGCTGGCCCGGTGTTGTAAATGATGCTGGGGCGTATGGCACGGTCGTAGTTGCTGCGCTGGGGAAAGTCGGCGTAGTCGAACTCAGCACATCTTTAATACCAGTATCGATTGTCGGCAACACTGGTCGTGAAGGAGGTTGTGCCGGTTCGGAACGGAATAAATTACTCAACGGCTGTGTGATACGCGAGAGGGCATCGCTGACACCGTTACTGATAGTGCTCATTACGCCACCGGGACTGCCACCACCGGTACAACTTTGTATTTTCCCGCTGGGTGGTGCATTACACTGCGTAATACATTGCCCGCGTGCCGCGCTCCTATTTTGCCAGCCCTGGATTTGAAAGTGTGCCGGGTCATATTTCCCATTACTTAAACGACCATCACTCGGTCTCCCGATCGTTTCGAGTCCGTATAGATGTGCATTTGCGCGCATCCACTTCATCGCGGGCGAAAGTCCATGCGTTAATTCAGGATCATTAAAATCAACCGCTAGTCCATAGTTGTGCGGTGAACCGCACGGACCGACACCGCTCGCGCCGCTCGCAAGGGCGGCCGCCTGTGCAGCGGAACTACGCCACCCATCGGTGAGATGTGGTATCTGCCACCCCTGTTGTTTGCCGGCTTCTTCAGCCGCCATAAGAAAACGCTGCACCGTGACAGCAAATTGCGGATCAAGACACCCCAGGCTCGTATTCTTACACGCACGTCCTTCAAGAAAACCCTGAGGAGTACTATTCAATTGCAATGCGGCGATATCTGCGTCGGTGCCGACGCAGGGAAGGGACGGGTTTGTGCGATGCAATTCAGCACACTCCGAGTCGGAGAGCTGTCGAATATCTGCAAGCGCTATTTGTGTCCACAGTGTGCTTCCAATCAAAACAACAAGAAACACTTTACGGTCCATTCCCCACAGTATATAGCGTTTGCGCGTGGGTGGGGGCAGGTGTAGTGTGCAAACAGGAAAACAAGGGATAAGGAAATGTCCAAATATCGCGTTACCGTTTTTGGCGCTGGAGGGATGGGAATCCCGACAGTGTTTGATCAGGCATTTTTTGGAGAGACAAAACAGATCAATCTTGTCGAACCAAACAGGGATCGTCTGCAGTACGCAATGAAGAGGCTCACCGAGCTTCTTGGCGAGCGTGCGGATAAAATTTCTTACTTCCAACAGACGAGCGCACTCGTGTTAGAAGGTGTGGATGCTGCCATATCGTGCGCACCGCATGTGGTGAACGCCGAACTCACACAGCAGGTTGCTATCGAATTCGATGTACCGTTCTGCGATCTCGGGGGATGCGGTGAAGTTGTCGAAAAGCAGGCAATGCTTGCCGAAAACACGGGGCGCTCGGTCGTACCTGATTGCGGCGTTTCGCCTGGCACGGCGAACATCCTCGAAGTGCATCTTGCCAAGCGGGGATGCAAGCGCATTCGCGCGCGCTGTGGGGGCAATCCCGCAACACGGCCCGACCCCCAGGTGAATCCCCTGCTCTACAAAGCCATCTACAATTTGGAGGGTCTGGCGAGCGGTCTTGCTGGTTGGTGCTATGAGCTCGAAGACAATCGGTTAATACAAGTACCGGCCGTGGGATACGTCGAACCTTATGATGAAGAATTCGAATCGGCGCCGACGTCGCACCATTCGCGGTTCAGCATCGAACATCTCCGTTCGTTGGGTGTCGAATCATGTAACTATCAGACACTGCGCTATCATGGACATTATGCCGAACTCGCCAAGATGGGATGGAAACATGATGGCAACCCGCACCGTTTGGCAGAGCAGTTGATGCGTAGACCTGAATTGGCATTCGATCGCGAAAAAGATGTCGACCGTCTGACGCTCATCGTCGAAGATCAATCCGGCAGTCCGAGCTACAAGTACGACATCCTTGCTGATCCGATCACCAAATTCACCGCAATGGAATTGATGACGTCGTGGGGCATTTCGATCGTTGCGCACCACATGGCGAGCGGTCGTGGCAAGCCCGATGGCTTTGCCATGCCGCAGGAATTCGTCGATACGACGTGGTACATCAATGAACTCAATCGGCGCATCAAGCACTTTAATGTTTTATAGTGAAAGCCCTCCGTGTCACGGAGGGCTTTGTTTGCACTCAAGGTAGAATGGCCGTATCCATAACAGATACCCCATGATGCATTGCATCGCGAGGAACGTGAGCGGTTGCGCGGAATAGGCGATAGAAATGTGCGGTGCTGCGAATAAGGCAGAGAGCGAGGCGCACATGCCGACGAGCAGACTGTACTTATTCTCTCGACGCGGGTCTTCCCACGCCGAAAACCATGTCGGTATGCTGCCCATGAAAAGTACCAAGAGTCCCACACCAATTCCTACTGTCGGGTCTGGGATATACACCCACAAAAATAGTCCGCAGATGCCGACGGTGAAACAGAGGACGTCGATCTTGCTCCACCCGGGCTTGCCATAATAGAGCGTTAGTGGCGTCGTGATGAATACGCTTAGGAGAGACATCGATATCTGTCCATTCACTGTATCCTTTTGCCACATGCCGATGAATGTGGTGATGGTAAATAGTTTGCCGATAATAGAGCTCGCTTTGACCGGTTTTGTTTTGCCAGCGAGTATGCCTTGGATATAGATGAACGATGCGATGATTGAAAACAGCGCGGACAATGCCGACAGCGATAAAGACACCTCATGACTCCTCTATGTGCTGTATTCAGTATCCCGCGAGTTTTTCCCGCGGCAAGAAAATCTTGTGTTCTATTAAAAACAAATCCGCCTTTTAAGGCGGTTTTGTTTAATTGGTGGAAGTGTCGGGAATTGAACCCGAGTCCAAAGAGGGATGCGAGGAAATATCTACATGACGTAGTGCGTTCTTGTTTTGTTTAAGCGCTCTAGGTAGGGAACACACAAGATCCTAGAATGCCGAGCACTCTTTCTTTAAACTTTCTTTGGTGCGCAAGAAAGTCGGACCCGAAGTTTATGACGTGTGCTCTACCTCATCGGATGTCAGGCGGGCACACGGTCGCTTAGGCCGTAGCGTAAACGAAGCCGAGATCTTTCATCTGAATAGGTGAAAGTATCCCCCGTGCTGTTTTATGTGCACTTAGGTTTTGAACGTTTTTGAGAAGGCGTTCACTTCTGTCATGCATCTCAATGCATATATCTCATTGTCG
>JACQKA010000016.1 GCA_016204805.1 Candidatus Kaiserbacteria bacterium
AGATCGCTCGCAACCTCGCACTCTCCGGTACCTACCTCTGGCGCGTGCCGCAAGGCAGCACCGACTGCTCGGCAGGAGAGAATGCATTCGACTGTATCGAGAAATTCGCGCGCTGCGATGGAGGGACGAGCATATGCTCGCTCGAGCCGGGTAGCTATGTAATCCGCGCAACGCTCCCGGAGCTTGAAAGCTCGAGTGAACCCTTTCAGATCGCAGGTACTGCGGTTACAGACGTGCTCCGGAGTCTTGTGGGGGCTCCCGTTGTCCCGCCCCCTTCCTTCACGTTCAATGCAGCGACAGGAACATCCGGCGTGAACAGTTGCGTGCACGACGGACGAACGTACGCCGAAGGGACGACCCTTTCTGTGCCGTGCGAAGCAGGTCGCTGCATAGCGGACACGTCTGGTTACGTCACGGGGACCTGTACGAATGGGCTTTGGTGTATTCCTTTCACGACGTACTGTGCAACTGCGTTTTCCGATATTGATGTCAGCGTCTACCAAGGAGGAGGCGCGACTCCTATAGATACGAGTGGGAGGGGTCTCAACTGTCCTCAGCTCGGGTGGCGCGTATATTTGGATTGTTCGGTTTTACCCGCATGCAGAACGGGATGGAATATTTGCACAGCCGGAGGGTGGACGTACGATCCTGACCAGTCGATTCGATAACGTTCCAGGTCATTTATGATCCGTGAATTCGCCGAGCAGAGACAGGGTCCTCGCGACGAGTTGAGGACCTTACAACAATCTTGGGGGAAACTGTGGACTGAGTGGCGCGAATATCCGGAGATTTCTCAAAATCCGCTTCAAACCTCCACGAGGGAAATTCTCGATTTGGAAGCGCAAATCAAAGAGAAGATTATTCAATGGTTAGATACCGAAGTTGTTGATGAAAGTATTGCCGAGCGATTTTTATATCCTCTTGCCGCCGCCATACGCGACGACCATGTTGGCCGAAAAATAGCCTTGCGCGGGTGCATTGATGTGACTAACACGTGCCGAGTAGATTGTGAATTTTGCCCGATGAGGCGCACACGGCCGCGGGTCAAAGAAGGTGCCACCGAAAACGACATTGCCGCAAAAACAGCCGACGACATCTCTCCTCTTGAAATACAAAAAGCAACGACGGAAGAAATCGTCGAAGCTGCCGATAAATCGTATGCTGACGGCATTCGAGAGTTTTTCATACAAGGGGGAGAGGATACTACAATGATTCCGGTGGTTGAAGCCGCGCTTAAGGAAATCGTCGCCAGGTATCCTGATATGAAAGTCACTTTGAACCTGGGTGGATTCAACAAAGAGCAGTTTGTGAGATTACGAAAAGCAGGTGCTACTGATTATTTGATTAAACATGAAACTGCAAATCCTAGGCTACATGTGGAACAGCGCGGAGAAACTCTCGAAAAGAGGCTGCAGTACATGACGTGGGCGAGAGAAGCAGGGTTTAATGTTGGTACGGGAAATATTCTCGGTCTGCCTGGCCAAACCATTAAAGACCTCGCTGACGATATTATTTTTATGGGTCGGTTCAATCCCACAACAGTTAGTTGTGCTCCCTTCACACCTTCGAGAGATTTGCCAGAACGCATGCGTGACCATCCGTCTCCTGACCTGGAGAAAGTAATGCGATTTGTTGCTTTATTACGTGTGTGTTTTCCCGATGCGCGTATACCAGCAACGAGCAATACGGATAGTCCAGAGACGCCGAGAAAAGATCGGACCAAGTTTGGCCAAAGTAAGACAATAGAGGCGGGCGCGAATGGGGTGACGATTCAATATACGCCGGCGAGGCTAAACAAATACGCCCTTTATATACCGATGCAAGAAAAGGAAAGACAGGGGTGGCGAGTGACACGGGAGAAAGCAATTTTGGTTTCGTCGCAAACGGGTCTGCCGCTGGATCTTGCCGGAAGCAGATAAGTCTATTCTCTGTGCATTTCTTTTGTTGATTTCTCGATCCGTTCGAGGAGCGTAGAGTGTTTCTCGAGTTCCGGGTCCTCTGCAATAAGAGCGGTCGCCTCATCGCGCGCGGCGCGGATGAGTTTGATGTTTTTCAGAGCTTCCATGCCGAGATCCGACATGCCCCACTGGCGGCGGCCCACGAGATCGCCCGCGCCGCGCGCCTCAAGGTCCGCTTCCGCGAGCTTAAAACCGTCGTTTGACGTCTCGAGTGCGCGGAGGCGCTTCATCGCGAGCACGCCTCTCGTTTCCGAAAGAAGGAAACAGCGCGGAGGATGCGACGAGCGCTGCACGCGCCCGCGGAGCTGATGAAGTTGTGATAGACCAAAGCGCTCCGCTCCCTCAATGAGGATGATAGTCGCGTTTGGGACGTTTATACCCACTTCGACGACCGAGGTCGCGACGAGAATGTCGATCTCTCCCGAACTGAAACGGCGCATCGCGTCGTCCTTTTCTTTCGCTTGCATCCCGCCGTGCAAAAGGCCGATTTCCAGCTCCGGAAAGACGTCTTTTTTGAGCCGCTTCGCCTCGGCTTTTGCCGATTTCGCCTGAAGCGCGTTCATTTTTGCAGGATCAGGTTCCTCGATGCGCGGACATATCACGTATGCTTGGCGGCCTTTCTTGATCTCTTCGCGTACCGCTTCATACGCGCG
>JACQKA010000014.1 GCA_016204805.1 Candidatus Kaiserbacteria bacterium
AACCAAGGCCACTATGCCACGAACATTGCCTTGCGGCTCGCGAAGCAAGAGGGCAAAACGCCCATGGCGCTGGCCGAGGAGTTGAAAAAAAAGCTGGAGAAAGCGGCGCCAAAGTATTTTTTTGAGAAGATCGAAGTTGCGGCGCCCGGTTTTATAAATTTTTGGATTTCGAGCGAAGCTCTGCGAAAAGCGTTCGGCGCAATCCGCGACGACATCGAAGATTATGGGCGAAGCGATATCGGGAAGAAAAAAATCGTTATCGTCGAATACTCCCAGCCGAACATCGCAAAAAAAAAGCACGTGGGCCATATGCGCACCACGATCAACGGCGTAGCCTTGGCGAACATCTTCGAGTTTTTGGGCTACGACGTAATTCGCTGGAATTATCTGGGCGACTGGGGAACGCAGTTCGGAAAGCTCATAGCCGCCTACAAACTGTGGGGGGATAAGAAAAAAGTTGAGCAAAATCCGATCGATGAACTGCAAAAACTGTACGTAACATTTCACGACGAAATGAAGACCTCTCCCGATCGTCAAGCGGAGCTGGAAGAGCGCGGGCGAGAGGAGTTCAAAAAACTTGAAGAGGGAGACGAGGAAAACGCGGCGTTGTGGCACTGGTTCAAACAGGAGTCGCTCAAAGAATTCGAGAAGATGTACGCGGCGCTGGGGGTGAAGTTCGATTCCTGGATCGGTGAGAGTTTCTACGAAAAAGACCTGAAGCCGCTCGTGGAGCGTTTGCTCGAGCAAGGTGTTGCCGAAACGAGCGAAGGGTCCGTCATCGTGGCGCTCGATAAACGGGGAATCAACTTGCCGCCGGCGTTGATACGAAAATCGGACGGCGCGAGCTTGTATCTTACCCGCGACATCGCCAATCTGGAATACCGCCTTTCGAGATACAAGCCCGAGAAGATTTTGTACGTTGTCGGCAATGAGCAGGCGCTCCACTTCGAACAGCTTTTCGCCGTGGCAAAAGTTTTAGGGCTCGATAGTGCCGTACTCACGCACGTGAAGTACGGATTGGTGCTCGGAGAGGGTTCCAAAAAACTCGCCACTCGCGAAGGGCGCGCTATTTTGCTTGAAGATGTTTTAGAAAAAGTGATTCGGCTTGCCCGCGAGATTGTTGAGGAAAAATCCCGACGCCGCGACGAAGTCGCGGATCGGGACTCCGGCCCCCGAGAAATCGGGGCGTCGGAGAAGCAACACACCTCCAACGAGGAAAAAGAGAAAATCGCCGAGGTGGTGGGGATAGGCGCGCTCAAATACAACGACCTCAAAGAGAATCGCACTTCCGATATTGTTTTCGATTGGGAGAAGATGCTTGACCTAACGGGCGACAGCGCGCCGTATCTGCAATACACATATGCACGACTGCGTTCCATATTGCGGAAGGCGGATCAAGCATCAAGCATCAAGCATCAAGCATCAAGATTAACGGGCGAGATCGAATTGAGAATTATTCGCAAACTTCTGGAGTTCCCGGACGAAGTAAAAAGAAGCGGTGAGCATCTTTCGACGAGCAACATGGCGAACTTTCTTTACAAGTTGGCAGTGCTTGCCAATCAGCTTTACGAGACGACGCCGGTACTGAAAGAGGAGAATGAAGAGAGGAAAAACGCTCTGCTTGCGCTCATTGATGCGGCTTCATCGGTCCTCAAAACCGGGCTTGGATTGCTCGGCATCGGGGTTCTTGAGCAGATTTGACCCCACACATAGTTTTGCTACGCCATTTTAAGATGGAGGGAGATATTAAAAAAAGCCCGACTATTGAAAGCGGCCCACGTTACTACTTCGACAATTTAAAATTGTGAGCCCCAGTAGACCTTCCGCGCGTCGCGCGCGGTGTCTACTGGGACTGGACTAGTTGGAGACGACGTCTACGGTTCGCACGACGCGCCCGTCAGCGTTCCGTAGCTCGATCACCCCCACCTTCACGATGTCGGCGGTCGACCTGGCGGAGAGTAGACCTCCCGTTAGGATGCGGTCATACTCGAGGACCGCGTCGCGTGCCTGCCCCCGGTCGTTCGTGTACCGGATCGACAGGATTACCTTGGCGGGATCACCGGCGCGCGTCGCCGATGCCGCGCTAATGGTCTCCGCGTTTCGTGGCATCGTCACTTCGCCGATGCACGCCTCGTTCTCGCAGCGCGCCTGCATAGTGACTGCCGCCGTCCGCATCGCATCGCCTGCGACGTAGAGGAGAAAAATTCCCAACGCGACCGGGGCCCAACCATTGCTTCTGCGTCTTCTCATTGCATCCTCCTCGCGCGAAACGATTCCTTACGTGTACTATCGTAAAGGATAACATATTAAACTGGACTTGTCAAGCCGGCCCGTCAACCCGCTCCGCCTCGGGGTTGACAAGTCATTTGTTATATGCTAATATTTAACCAGCAAAATGGCTCATGCGCGGGGGTGCGCGGAGCTTGATTTCCAAAGTATTTTCGATGAGGAGGCAGGCATGCGGAATTTCAGGTCGCTGTTCGTGAACCCATTCACTCTGCTCCTGGCGTTCATGCTGTTCATCGCGGCCATCGCTGGCGCGGAGCCGGCGACTGAAGCCGCAAACCACCGTTCGACAACGGCGGCGACTCCGGTAGGTGTGGATCTCGTGAAGTACCCGCTCATGCCGAAGGTGTTTACCGGCGCCGAGGCCATCGCGAAGATGGCGGAGTTCGGACTGCGTCCGGTGAAACTGCGCTACCCGTGGCGCGGTATGAACTATCACCGCGAGGTGGAAGGCGGCCGATGGGTATTCGAGACTCTGCCGGTCGACACGATCGTACTCGTGAACGCGGCGGGCGATCAGGTCTACAAGGCTGATTGTTGGAACCGGCTGAAGTGGATCGACGAGCGGCCTTGCCCGGTCTGCGCAGCGACGCCGAAGCCTGCGCCGGGACTGATCCGTCGCGCGTGGGACGGCCTCTGGAACTTCGCCGAGTGGATGGTGTCGCTGCTGTGGCAATCGTCGTCCGTGACGATCGACGTGGCGGGACCGAACGGCCCCTACACGATTGACTCGTACGGCAGCCACCGCGTCGTGGTCACACCGCGCGGCGACGGGCATGTCACGTTCGACGTTCAGCCGTAAGAGGTCGTATGAAACCCTTATCCATCGCGATTGCGTGCTTTGTCTGGCTTGTTGCCATCTTGCGGTGGCCGCAGCACTCCAGTGCGATTAGTTTCACATTGGCGGCGGTGTTCGTAGCCGACTTTGCGGTTGATCTCGTACGGTCCCGCCGCAGTCGTCGAGGATAGCGGACCCGCAACTTCTTCTTTCCCGCCCGGTCTAAGGACCCGGGCGGCAACTTTTTTAAGCCCTTGAGGAAACTCGAGGGCCGTATCTTTTTATGGGCGCCCCATAAAAGCATCCCGAACTTTTTCTATACGGCAATTCGATGGAATAGACAAACCAAGTTTTCCGAGAAGTTTTTTTCATAGCGCTATGCTATAGCATAGCGCTATGACGCGGCATAGCAGCAAGGAAGTAGCGAGAAGCAATTCGTAACTTTTTGATATTTTGGAGCCTCTTAAATCAAGCATTTCAAATTTAATGGAAACTCTGATATTTTTATAGGATATGAGCGCGGAAGAAAAAGAGGCCGGATTCAACCTGCCCAAAGCGGAAGAGAAGACGTTGGAGTTTTGGAAGCATAATAGAATTTTCGAAAAGACCCTAAAGAAGACGGCCAAGGGAAAGCCCTTCACGTTTTACGACGGCCCGCCGTTCGCAACGGGTTTGCCCCACTACGGCCATATTTTGGCCTCTACTATTAAAGACGTGATACCCCGCTATCAAACGATGCGGGGCAGATTCGTGCGCCGGAGA
>JACQKA010000015.1 GCA_016204805.1 Candidatus Kaiserbacteria bacterium
AATTAGCAGTGCCGCTCGCGATCGTGATCGCCGGTGGACTCATCGCGGTCGCACTTTATTTCTCAAACAGAAATAGCGGCGCACCCGTCGTAGACAATCAACCTGCGCCGGTCGCTGAAAAGATACGCGGTATACAAAAAAATGATCACGTCCGCGGCAATCCGAATGCGCCAGTTGTCATCGTTGAATTTTCTGATACTGAATGCCCGTTCTGCAAACAGTTCCACGGCACTATGAAGCAGGTCATGAGTAACTACGGCACCGATGGCAAGGTCGCGTGGGTGTACCGCCACTTCCCTCTCCCGCAACTGCACCCCAAGGCACCGCACGAAGCAGAAGCACTCGAGTGCGCGAGTGAACTTGGCGGTAATGACGCATTCTGGAAATACACTGACAAAATCTATGAGGTCACACCGTCGAACAATGGCCTTGATCCGGCACAATTGCCGGCGATAGCGACACAAATCGGTCTCGATAAAACGGCATTTATGAAGTGTCTCGATAGTGGCAAATACAAGGCACGCGTAGACAAAGACGCCGCCGAGGCGGTCGCTGCGGGCGGCCAGGGCACGCCGCACTCGATCATCCTCTACGCGGGCGAACAGGTTCCAGTCGAAGGCGCACAGCCATTTCAAGTTCTCAAGAACATGATCGACACGCTTCTCGCGGGCAAGAAATCATAACATCCAACATTGGAAAACGAAAAAGGCCGGGGTTTTTTCCGGCCTTTTGTTTAGAAACCTAGAACCCTTTGCAAAATAATCAACCCTGGGACAGCATTGCCAAGACCCGCAAAAGCAGAAGGTGGAATATGTCATACATGCTTTCTCTCCTCGTTTTGTGAATCAGACCTTTCGTCTTGCAAACACAAACTGCTAAGCATAATCACGAGTCCGATAAGGATAAGTGAGAGGCTGATGCCTAGCACCGGATTGTCGGAAAGAAATGCAGTGATTATTGCCAGTCCAAACCCTACACCGAACAAGCTTGCGCCAAAATGTAAAAGCATTTGGTTCTCCTATGTTGTTGATTCTCGCGTGACCATACCATTTCCTCCCAAAAAAGCAATGGGGCCGGGATTCAACTCCCGGCCCTTGTCATTTCATCTTTAATTGCTGTCATTCATTGGGACTTTTCCAGCCAACCTTTGCAAGAAAACGGAGCAAGAGAATGCTCAGCACCGCAAGCCAAAGAACAGATAGTGCGAACGCTACAGCTAGTGCGAACTTTATTGAGAAGAAAGGGATTTCCTTCCAGAATTCGAACGTGGGATGCTGATAGAGCAACACTACGCCCCTGCCTGCATAGAAACCGATTATAAACGCACCGAACTTGTGCACATACAGGTCTGACCTGTATATAATAGTGCTATGAGGATTGAACCG
Organism: Candidatus Kaiserbacteria bacterium; assembly: GCA_016204805.1. Taxonomy (GTDB): domain Bacteria; phylum Patescibacteriota; class Minisyncoccia; order Phycocordibacterales; family UBA2100; genus JACQKA01. The sequence continues at coordinate 1,386 of JACQKA010000015.1, forward strand.
TATGGTGTTGATTCGATAGTACACATAGTGAAGCGGGGTGCGCGTGGTACAAAAATCACCCGAGACGTGATTGACCAAGAACGATTCGCTCGCCTCCTTTTTTATCTCAATGACGAATACCAAGATCGCGGTAATCACGGTTGGGAAAACGAAGTGCGAACACTACAACCATTTGAACGGCCTTCATATTGGCCAGAGCGCGTCCCGCTTGTCAGAATACTAGCGTGGGTTCTTATGCCAAACCACTTTCACCTAATCTTGCAAGAGATCAAAGAGAACGGTATGTCAAAATTTATGCAAAGACTCGGCGGCAGTATGTCAATGCATTTCAATGCAAAATACAACGAACAAGGTAGCATATTTCAGGGATCTTTCCGAAGTCGCACCATCGACACTGATGCATACCTTCGTTACTGTGCTGCGTATGTAATGGTGAAAAATCCTTTCGAACTTGCACCCGGTGGGCTGGTGAAGGCCATAACGCATTTTGATGATGCGTGGCGATGGGCTCTGGCATATCCGCATTCAAGCCTTCCTGTGTATGGCGCTCACACCGCATCGCCAATCATAGAGACCGAGGCCAACATCCTGAAAGAATTATTCCATACCTCTCTTGTATTCAAAACCGCTGCTCATGATATGTTCTTGGCACATATACAGCATCGAGATAATGAGGTGTTCGACACTCTTCTTCTCGAGAAATGGTGATGTATACACATATACAGGTCAGACCTGTATATGTGCGGCGGAGCGGATATTAATTCCGATCCCCTCCTCCGAATTGGCGGTGGGGGCGCTCATCCTCTTCCGGCATGTTGGCGTAGAGTTCTTCCTGCATTTTCTTTATCCTCTCTGATTTCTTGCTTTCAGGGAAACCGGTACCGGCAGGAATCAAACGACCGATGATGACGTTTTCTTTGAGACCGACGAGGCGGTCCACTGCGCGCGAAAGCGACGCTTCAACGAGTTTGCGCGTCGCATGTTGGAATGACACCGATGAGAGGAATGAACTGCGAGAGAGCGCGACTTCCGCGATACCGAGAACGAGGGTGTGGCCTTTGGCAAGTTCACCGCCTGCTTCTTTTGCCGCACGATTTGCGCGCTCGAATTCGAAGTCTTCTACGACATCGTTCGCCGAGAACGAAGTGTCGCCCGCGCTCGTGATCTCCACGCGCGAGAACATCTGCTTCACGATGAGTTCCAAGTGCTTGCGCGCAAACGATGCACCCTGCAATTCATAAATGCGGGTCACTTCGTCAATGATGTATTCCTGCGCACGCGCCTTGCCGCCGTATTCAAAGACATCTTCGATGTTGGCGGGGCCATCGGTCATGAATTGGCCCTTCTCGACGCTGTCGCCGAGCTTGACAGAGATGACGCGGGCGGGGTGGATGCTGTATTCAGTGTCGCGCTTTGCCGTGCGACCGCTGTCGGGAGTGATGGTGATGATGTGCTCGTTGTCTTCCATCGCAATCGAGGTGACAATGCCTGATACTCGGGCGACGACTGCCGGCACTTTCGGCTTGCGGCGTTCGAAGACTTCTTCAACGCGCGGGAGACCCATGGTGATGTCGCCGCCTGCGGCCGCCACACCTCCGGCGTGAAAGGTACGCATAGTGAGCTGGGTGCCCGGTTCGCCGATAGCTTGCGCCGCGACGACTCCGACTGCTTCGCCCAGGTCGACGAGTTCCTGTGTCGATAGGTCGACGCCGTAGCATTGTGCGCATACCCCGCGCATGGTGGTGCAGGTCATCGGAGAGCGGATAGCGACTTCGATGGTGTCGGAGTTTTCGATCTCCTGTGCTTCGAGCGGAGTCAACAGGTGATTGCGTTTGAAGTGGAGAACTCCTTCTGCCAAAACGCGACCCGAGAGACGCTCCGCGAACGAGGCGCCGATGTTGTCTTTGCCCGGACGCTTCACGGGGATCGATTCTTTGGTGCCGCAATCTTTTTCGAGAATGACCACATCCTGCGCCACGTCGAAAAGACGGCGCGTGAGGTAACCGGCGCGCGCAGTGTTGAGCGCAGTGTCGGCGAGACCCTTGCGTGAACCGTGGGTCGAAATGAAGTATTCGATCGGCGTGAGGCCTTCCTTCATGGATGCGATGATGGGGAATTCAATAGCGTTACCGCGCGGGTCGGTGATGATACCTTTCATACCCGCCATCTGATGTAGCTGTGCGCTCGAGCCACGGGCACCGGACGTCACCATGTTGTGAACCGGCGTCGTCGGGTCCAAGCTCTCCATGAGCGCTTTACGAATACGATCGGACACATGCGTCCACGCCTCGATGACGCGCTGATAACGTTCGTGTTCGGTCAACAGACCATTGTTGTACTGTTGCCACAATTCTGCGACAACTTCCTGCCCTTCTTTTACGATAGCGGCTTTCTCATCGGGCACCAGCGCATCCATGTGACTGAATGTGATGCCAGCCTTGGTCGCATAGGTGAACCCAAATGTTTTGATCTTGTCGACGATCTTCGGAATACCGTCGAGCGAATAGAGCTTCACGAGTGCGTGAATGGTTTTCGACATGCGCTTCTTGGTCATCTCTTCGTTGATGTAGGGAAAGTCGTTCGGGAGCGACGAATTGAAGAGGAGGCGGCCTACGGTCGTTTCAAATACCTTGCCTTCGAACTGCGCATATTTCACGTTGTCGCTCGGAAGGATTTTTACTTTGGCACGGAAGTCGACGTCGCCGAAGTCATATGCGGTGATGGCGGCGTTCGGTGACGGAAATGCCTTGCCCTCGCCTTTTGAGCCCGGTATCTCCTGAGTCATCCAGTAGCAACCGAGAATCACGTCCTGGCGCGGTTCGGTGATGACATCGCCGGAACCCGGCTTCAAGACGTTTTTGTTTGCGGAAATGATCTCGCGCGCTTCCCACTGCGCCTCCGGTGTGAGCGGCACGTGTACGGCCATCTGGTCACCATCGAAGTCGGCGTTGAACGCAGGACAAACAAGCGGGTGTAGTTGGATGGCGTTACCCTCGATAAGTTTCGGACGAAATGCCTGAAATGATTGGCGGTGAAGCGTCGGTGCGCGGTTCAAGAGCACATGCCTGTCTTTGATGACGTCTTCGAGGATGGCCCACACTTCCGGAATGCCGTCTTCGATGAGACGTCCTGCACCACGGATGTTGTATGCGAGTTCGCGTTCCAAAAGACCCGCGATGACGAATGGGCGGAAGAGTTCCAGTGCCATGTGTTTCGGCAGACCGCATTGGTCGAGTTCAAGTTCAGGACCGACGACGATAACGGAACGGCCGGAATAGTCGACACGCTTACCGAGAAGGTTCTGACGGAGGTAGCCGTGTTTGCCTTTCAAGTAATCGGCGAGCGATTTGAGTTCGCGGCGGCGCGCGCCCAAGACACCGAGCGATGTACCGCCGCGGCGGATGGAATTGTCCAAGAGCGCGTCGACTGCTTCCTGCAGGATACGCTTTTCATTACGGAGAATGACTTCTGGTGCGTTGATAGAAAGAAGCTTCTTGAGGCGGTTGTTACGGTTGATGACACGGCGATAGAGGTCATTCAGGTCGGATGATGCGTGGCGCCCCCCTTCGAGTGCGACCATCGGGCGGAGCGCCGGCGGTACGACGGGGAGACGTGTGAGGAACATCCATTCAGGACGCACGTTCGCGCGGATCATCGTTTCGATGAGTGCGAGACGGCGACGAATCTTGTCGCGGTCAGCGGCTGGTGCCGTATCGACGGTGCCCAAGAGTTTTGTCTGCAATGCTTCGAGGTCGAGTGCTTTTAAGATGTTGTAGAGTGCTTCAGCGCCGATGGTCGCTTCGAAGAACGCTCCGTATTTCACGGCCGCGAGGTGGTATGCGGCTTCATCGAGCACGATGCCTTCAACGATGTGGTCGATGTCTTTCTTTGCCGTTTGCGCCAGGTTCTTGAGGCGGAGTTTTTCGTTGTCGTTGTTCGCCGCTTTTACTTTTGCTTCGAGTTCGCGTTCGAGGTCTTTCAAGAGTCGATTCTTTTCTTCAGTATTGACCGATGTCACGATGTAGCCGGCGAAGTAGACGACCTTCTCGACATCAGCGGACGAGAGGCCGAGCAAGAGCGCGATGCGCGATGGGATGTTGCGAAGGTACCAGATGTGCGCGACCGGTGTCGCAAGGTCGATGTGGCCCATGCGTTCGCGGCGGACGATGGCACGCGTGATCTCAACGCCGCATTTCTCACAGACGATGCCCTTGAAGCGGATGCCGCGGTATTTGCCGCAGTAACATTCGTAATCGCGTTCCGGTCCGAATATCTTTTCGTCAAAGAGACCGCACTTTTCAGGGCGCTGGGTGCGGTAGTTGATGGTTTCCGGCTTGGTCACTTCTCCATATGACCAGTCAAGAATGCGCTCCGGGCTCGCGAGCGAGATAGAAAGCTCGGTGAAATCGTGCGGAATGGAATCTCGTTTGGGGGTAGACATATAGATGAGAAATTAATCGCGAGCTTCGCGGGGTGCGCGTGGACGAAACGCGCGTTCCTGCCCTCCACTAAATTGGATATCGATGCCCAAGCCGCGCAGGTGTCGCACCAGGACGTTGAACGTCGCTGGTGTGCCTGGTTCTTTGATGCGCGTCTGGAACACGATGGAATCGAATGCCGCCGAGCGGCCGAGGATATCGTCTGATTTGATAGTGAGCATTTCGCGGAGCGTGTATGCGGCTCCATAGCCGAGGAATGCCCAGGCTTCCATTTCACCGAGGCGCTGACCGCCGTTCTGCGCCTTGCCGCCGAGCGGCTGCTGTGTCGTGAGCGAGTACGGACCGATGGAACGCATGTGGATCTTGTCTTCCACCATGTGGTGCAGTTTGAGCATGTACATGATGCCGACGGCGATCGGTTGTGCGAACGGCTCGCCCGTGCGGCCGTCGAACAACACGCGCTTACCGTCCTCACGGAAACCGGCTTTCTTAAGTTCTGCAGAAATTTCCGCCTCGGTCGCTCCTGCAAACGACGGCACCACGGCCTGATAACCTAGAGCATCTGCAGCGAGGCCCAGGTGGAGCTCGAGGATCTGTCCCAAGTTCATACGGGACGGCACACCGAGCGGAGTCAAAATGATATCCACCGGCTCACCGTTCTCATCGAATGGCATGTCTTCTTCGGGAAGCACGCGCGAAATGACGCCTTTGTTTCCGTGACGGCCGGCGAGCTTGTCGCCGACCAAAACGGTACGGAGCTGTGCGACTTCTATATGAATGCGCTTGATGACACCGCTTTCGAGCGCGTCGCCGTTTTCGCGAGAGAATACCTGCACCGATACGATGCGGCCGCGCTTGCCGCCATCCATGCGGCGCGATGTATCTTTCACGTCTTTTGCCTTTTCGCCGAAGATAGAGTGCAGGAGGCGCTCTTCCGGAGAAAGCTGTACTTCGCCTTTCGGTGTGACTTTTCCAACAAGGATGTCGCCTGGGCGGACTTCCGCGCCGATGCGGACGATACCGTCTTCATCGAGATTGCGGAGTTTGAATTCTGAAACGTTCGGGATGTCGTGTGTCGTGACTTCAGGACCGAGCTTCGTATCGCGCACGATGCATTCGAATTCCTCAACATGGATCGAGGTGAAGCGCGCGTCTTTCGCCATGCGCTCGGAAAGAACGATGGCGTCTTCGAAATTCGCTCCTGACCACGGCATAAATGCAACGCGAACGTTCTGTCCGATCGCGAGCTGGCCGTCCACCGTCGAAGACATGTCGGCGATGATGTCGCCCTTCTTCACCTTGTCCCCCACTGAAACACGTGGGCGTTGGGTGAACATGGTAAAACCGTTGGTGCGAGAAAAGTTCACAAGCGGATATTCGTGCTTTTTGCCGTCTTTATTTTCGACAACGATCTTGCGCGCATCGGCATAGGTGACTTCACCTGCCTCGTGAGCGATCTGAAGGCGACCTGAATCGCGGGCAACTGCTTCTTCAACGCCGGTTGCGACGAGCGGGGCCGACGGGATGATACATGGCACCGCCTGCTTCTGCATGTTGGAACCCATGAGCGCGCGGTTCGCGTCGTCGTTCTCAACGAATGGGATGAGCGAGGTCGCAACAGAAAATGCCTGGTTGGTCGCGACTTCGATGAAATCGACTTGTTCGCGCTTAACGAGCATCGGCTCGCCTGCCTTGCGGACTTCCACGTATTTGCCCTTGATCATGCCATCGAGCTCGCGCGGCACTGCGGCGTGTGCGATCGCGTGCTGTTCTTCGTCAAGCGCGTTCATGTACACGAGCTCATTCGTCACTTTTCCTTTCTCGACTTTCGCATATGGCGTTTCGATGATGCCGAATTCGTTCGGGCGCGCATAGAGCGACATGTGCAACACGAGACCGATGTTCTTGCCTTCAGGGGTGTGCACAGGGCATACGCGACCATAGTGAGAAGAGTGCACGTCTCGGACTTCGAGACCGGCGCGCTCCGATGTGAGGCCGCCGGGACCCAGGGTCGAAAGCATGCGCAGGTGCTCCATCTCATTCAATATATTGAACTGGTCCATCAACTGCGCGAGGGGATTACTAGTGAAGAATTCCTTTACTGACGCCGCGAACGGACGCGGGTTTATGATGTTCGCGGGAAGCACAGTGTGCACATCAACCATCGACATGCGGTCCTGGATGTTGCGCTTCATGCGGGAAAGTCCCACGCGCATCTTCTGCTCCAAAAGCTCACCGACGAAACGCACGCGACGGAAACCGAGGTGGTCGATGTCGTCTGAATGCAATTCCGGCTTTTCGTTGAGCGCGAGGATGTATTCTGCGATGCGCATGATGTCGTTTACGGTGAGTGTCGGTTGGTCGAGGTCTTTGCCGGTCGTGCCGAGCCCGAAGCGGCGGTTGAAATGGAAGCGCCCGACGCGCGAGAGATTGTAGCGTTCTTCTGAAAGGATGAGGCGCACGTATTCTTTCGCGGTCTCTGCGGTCGCAATGTCACCATCGCGCAGACGACGATAGATCTCGACGGCCGATTCTTCGGAGGTCTTCGCATGATCAACGGCGAGTGTGTGTTTGATCATCTCATCGCCGCCAGGAACTTTTTCGAAGAGTTTTGAAATGTCTTTATCCGAACCCGCACCCAAAATGCGGAGCAAACTCGTGAGCGGGAAACGGCGCTTGCGGTCTATCTTTACGTACATCGCTTTGTCGGGGTCAGATTCGATCTCGATCCACACGCCGCGCGACGGAATGATCTTGGCCATGAAATACGTAACGCCGCGGTACGGCGAACCATCAAAAAAGACGCCGTATGAACGCGCGAGTTGCGGCACCACGATGCGCTCTACCCCGTTTATGATGAACGTGCCGTGATCGGTCATCCATGGAAAGTCAGCGAGGAAGATCTCCTGCTCTTTTGTTTCGTTGGTGATCTTGTTCTTGAGTTTTACGGTGACGGTGAGCGGTACTTCGAACGAGCGCCTCATGCGCTTCGCGAAATATTCGTCCCACTTCGGCTTACCGAATTCAAATTTCGTGATGGACAGGGAGAATTTCTTTTTTGAGTGGTCTTCGATAGGGGAAAATTCCTTGAACACATTTTCCGTGTCCTCTTCGATGAGCTTCTTCCACGAGGCGAGCTGCGGACCGACCAGATTGGGCAATGCTGCGATCGGCTGCTGATAGCGGCCGAAGAATTTCTGCGGTGGTTTCTTTTTTTGCACCATGATATACCGAGCAAAAAAGCGGCGGAGCGATCCGGTCGCTTTTGTAAATTTCTTCTATTAAAAACGGTTGTCCCGCACTGTACTCTGCAAAATCGTCGCTGGCGCAACTATTCCTCTATTTCAAAAAAGTACTGGGGTAGTTTATCAGACTGCCACCACTTCGTCAAGCTACCCTACCCTCTATTTCAAAGCAAGAGGGCTATCCACAGTTTCCTGCAGATAGCCCTTTATGGTGTAGGTCATTGCTGGCGATCATCTAATCGCCCGCTTGGACTCTCGTCCAATATGTGTCGTGCTCCGCCAGAATGCGACGAAAGGTCGGTCCCAACACTTCGCGATAATGGGGTACAAAGCTCTGTGTACCGTTCAACACCGCCTCAATGTCGTTTACGACATGGAGTATGTGACGTCCATAGTTGAGTCCGAACGACTCCGCCCGAGCAACCTGTTCATCGAACTCTTGCGACGAGAGATCGAAACGATAGAGGAATTCTCCATAGCTACCTCTATCGACAAAACTCACCAGCTCCGCTGGTCCTTGCAGGAGGAAGTGAATTTCCTCAAGCCCCTCGCGGCGCGCCGTCATCTCGGGATCAACTTCAGGTTGAGTCACGTTAAGACCCAGTTCCTTTGCCGCTGTTTTGAGCCATTGCCGGTGAGAAGTAGGATCGTCTTTCGAAACCCCCGTCTCACGCAAGACCCGCTCCAACCACAGATCTTCCGTGAGATCTGCATCCTGTGCGTCCTGACCAAGTCTGCTCCCCCCGAATGGCTTTGGCCATGCGTTGGCACCTTTGTTGCGATCGAGAAGTGCGGTAAAACGTGCCCGCACGACATCAACCGCAACGCCACCAGCGTACCAATCTGTAACACCGGGTGGTACGTATACATAATGAGTCATCGACTCCTCCGTTTGTATCTTGTATCTAGTCTCCTCTTTATTGGCGACAACCGCAACTAATGCAGTATGCCATCCGGAAGCATTATATATGAAATTTTCACGATGTCAACAACAGTGAGGGGCGATCGGATGCCGCCCTTCTTTAGGAAATCTGTCACATTGAACCGACACACCTTTCGCTCCCCTGCAATATCTGTGCCCCAACAGCAAGTGTGGATAACATTCGCGTACATTAATTGTTATGCTCATTTCATGAGTCGTGCGTGCGCACTCATTTCTAAACGGTGACGCTCCGACCTCTGCGCATATCGTGCACAGAGGCCGGCGCGTCACAGGCCGGCTTCAGTCACAGCGTCTGTGACGTGTCCTTCGACAAATAAAGAGGAGAAATGACCAATGGCGAAATCACGCCTTCCACCCGACGTATCGAGTAAGGTAAACGACTATATCAAAAAGCAGGGTCCGAAGTGTGCAACGGTCGAAGAGCTCTTGGATAAGATCCGTGAGAAATTCGATGTTGACCCTAGCGATCTGACGTGGACCGCGCTCATGCAGCGCATCCAAAATCACAGTGTGGGCATCGGTTCGCAACTGAAGGTTGTGAAGCTGTCGAAGGCACCTGAAAAGGTGCCGGTCGCTCGCACCGAAGAGCTGATCGAATTCGACAAACGCGTCGGCAAGCTCTCGTTCGAACAGAGTTCGCTCAAGAAAAAGTACAAGATCGTTCTCGCCGCGAACGAGCGGCTTGAAGCAGAACTTGCCGCCGCGCTTCTGATCCGCGATAACAAACAGACCTTCTCGATCAAGCCGCGCGCGTCGCAACGTGATAGCGAAGCGACCGCCGTGGTGGTGTTGTCTGACTGGCACGTAGAGGAGGAAGTCAAGTCTTCGAGCGTGAATGGTCTCAACAAATACAATCTTGAGATCGCAAAAACGCGTGCCACCGAATGTTTCGAGCGCATCGTTCGCCTCGTCAAGAAAGAACAGCAGGACGTCATCATTAGCGAGCTCGTTTTAGGGCTCTTGGGTGACTTCATTTCCGGCTACCTCCGCGAGGAGGACCGCGAAAAGAATCTGCTCCAGCCCATGGACGCCGCGCTCTATGCGCAGTCGCTTCTCGTATCGGGCATCGATTTTCTGCTCGAACACACGAAATTGAAACTCACCTGTGTGTGCAAGGTCGGTAATCACGGCCGTACCACGCACAAGATCCACATGGCCACCGAATCAGGCAACTCGCTTGAGACGATGATCTATCATGCGCTCGCAAAGCACTACAATGAATCCAAGTACAAAGAGCGGGTACGGTTCATCATCGACGATGGTTACCATACACTACTCAACGTCTATGATCACACGATCCGTTTCCATCACGGCCACGCCATCAATTTCCATGGCGGCGTCGGCGGACTCACCGTTCCTGCGAACCGCGTCATCGCGGGCTGGAACAAAGAGCAACCGGCCTACATGGATGTCTTCGGCCATCTACACACCTATACGCCAATGCCGAAATTAACCTGCAATGGATCGCTCATCGGGTACAGCTCGTTTGCGATCTATAAAGGATTCGGTTTCGAAGTACCGCTCCAGGCGCTTTTCTTGATCGACAAGAAGCGCGGTAAGACGGTCACAATGCCGATATTGTTCTCGTGCTAACGTAACCTCCGCTTCCCGCGGAGGTTTTTATGTACCCATTAGGATTAGGAGTGCTTCTTTTTCCACTCGTCTATCTTTGCGTGGTTGCCGGAGAGGAGGACTTTCGGTACGCGGTGCGACTTCCCACACCACTTTAATATTTCGGGGCGAGTGTACACTTCACTGCTCGCGACGCGCTCGTCTTCGCGCGACTCTTCTTTACCGAGCACACCCGGAATGTAACGCACTATGGCATCTATAACCGTTGCCGCCGGCAATTCACCGCCCGTGAGCACATAAGGTCCAATGGATACATGTTTCGCCTTGAGTATCTTCGCGACGCGCGCATCGACGCCTTCATAATGCCCGCAAATCAAAACTATATCCTTCCGGTTAGTCCTACTAATCGGTTTGGCGAGACGCTTAGCCATAGCCTGATCGAACTGCTTCCCACCTGGAGAAAAAAAGATCACCTCCCTACTGGCAAAGTCCGACTTTGCCATTTTGGTTTTCTTCAATGTCAAGGTGTCACCTTGACATTTTGCTTTGCGAAAAGCGGCTTGCACTGCTTTCAAAAACGGCTCGGGAGCGAGCACCATGCCTGGGCCGCCGCCATAGGGGCGACGATCGACACGCTGCCATTTGTCGTCTGTGTAGTCGCGGGGATTATAAAAAGAAATTTTGAATTTCGCTTTGTCGCCTTTCTTTGGCTTGCCCGCTTTCAACTGCGCGCGCCCTAAAATCGACGCCGAGAGATACGGCTCGATCGATTCCGGAAACAACGTGATGATGTGGAAATGGATCATGGCGTCACCTTGACTTTATATAATAACTACGATATAAATGCAAACAGAAAATTTATCCTAAGTTGGGAGAACACCGATGTTGCATGATTTTGAGGTTGGTGACCTTGTTGTCTGGAACTCCAGAGACAAGAATGCCCGTCGAAAAATAATCACCTTCCCGTTCTATCGGAAGACTTATGGGCCAGGACCATTCAGGGTTACGGCCGTTCGACATCTCGAGGGCCGGTTGTTACTCACAGCACGACAAGCCGTAACTGTGAAAATCAATGGCCAAAAAGAGACATTCTTGGGCCTAGCATTCAGGCCGGCCTCCAAGAAAAAACCGAAGAGGAACTGTGATTGAATGCCCAAACGGCCGCGCTCGAACTTACGCGCGGCCGTTTTTTATTCCCAGCATTCAAGTCAAGGTGTCACCTTGACATTAGGCATCAAGGTCAGCGATCGCCTCTTCGACACTCTTTTCAGTGCGTTCGAATGCGCGGGTGCCGCCTTCCGGTTCGTTTATCTTGAGGTTGACGCGGGCGTCGTTCTTCATACCGACGACGCGCAGAAGCGTGCGGATCGCTTTCGCGGTCGCGCCTGCACGGCCGACGACCTTGCCCATGTCGTCTTTGTGGACGGTGAGCGTGAGAAGCACACCCATCTCATCTACTTTGCGAGTAATCTGTACGGTCTCCGGGTGCTCCACCAATCCTTTCACCACGTACTCCAGAAACTCTTGATCTCGTTCCATGCAGAAATGACTACCTAACCTTTCTTTTAATATTCATATTGTACGGCGCCAAACCCTTGCGGTCAAACTCACTTTGTGGCGCGAAAAAACCCCGCGGTGATTAACCGCGGGGTCGAGTTAAAAGAACTGTGGTGAATTAGGCTTCGAGCCAGCCCCATAAGATGAATGCCGTCACTAGGACAAGCAGACCTCCTACAGTTGCAACACCGCCGACCCCAGAAACAAGGCCTTGCGCTTCGCTAGGAAGAGCGAAACTGGCGACAACTAATGCCAGTCCCGCGACTCCTGTTAGAGCCGAACCGAGAATCATGTACTCTAGCAGGCTCTTACCGTAGATTCGCTCTATTCTCTCTGTTCTCATTTTCACTTTGGAGTTCTCCTATATTGTAGAAACACCAATCGAACTGGCTAGCGCTACATTACCACGAGTATTGATGGTCGTCAAATATTATCTCAGCGCGGAAGCGGAGCCAGCAAACATCTCTGAAAGTGACTGAAGCTTAGGCAATTCCCGTTTTGCCCAAGAGCGAAGCAGTTGGATACAAAACGCAATCCTGTAAGGGACGCCCTCGAGTGGTCACTTTCAGAGATGTTTGCTGGCGAAGCGATCTATGCTTCTGTCGCGGCGGCTGGAGCTTCTTCTTTCTTAGGAGCATTCTTTGCGGCTTCGGGTGCGGCCTGGTCTGCCGCAACTTTCTTTGCCTGCTCGCGCTTGGCGAGGATCTTACGCTTGGGGAGCACGTTTATTTTCGCTGTTTTGAGGATGCCTTCGGAAACGAACATATTGTGCATCGTCTCGGATGGCTTTGCACCCTGCGACATCCAATAGGTGATGCGCTCTTGGTCGAGCACGCGGTGCTTGGTTTTCGGATTGTAGGAACCGAGCTTCTCAAGGTACTTCCCTGCCTTGGGACCGATGGTGTGTTCACACACAACCACACGAAATGCGGGGTCATTGGTGCGTCCTGTCCTTTGCAGGCGGATAACTAACATGTCGCGACACTATAAAGGGTTTCGGCCCCTGTGGCAAGCCCTCTATGCGTAAGTAAAAAGGCGTACCGTAGTACGCCTCTGGTTCAGCTCGTCTTCTGTTGGCGGGCACCAATCATCACCATCACCCACCCGACGGTCGAAACGAACGCGGTCGTGAGCACAGGTACGATACTCACTGGGTTGAACACTATTGCAATAGAGCCCACGAGACAGAACACGTAGACCAGCCAGCACAAGATACAGCCCGCGAGCGAGAGTGCGACGGAATGCCTGTAGACCCCGAGCGTAGACGTGACCGGTCCTGTGGTGAAAATCACGAAAAGCAGTGCGAGAAAGAAAACATCCTCGAGCATGACAAACCTCTTTTTGGTTGACAGTCCTAGCTCCTGTGAGTGTATCAGCTTGCATTCGCTCGTGCTACACTCGTCATGTGAAGGACAAGCATGGTAGGAAGCAGAGGTTTCTCGGCATCGTCGACGTCACACGCAAAGGCGTGGGATATGTCGCACACGAAGAGATGGAGGAGGATGTCGAGATAGCATCCGAAGACCTGAATACCGCGCTCAATGGCGACGAAGTCGAAGTGGAGATAGTACCAAAAGGCCGTAGCCGCCGGACACGCGGACGGATCCTTCGCGTTATCAAACGTGCGAGCACCGAATTCGTCGGTATGCTCACTCTCTCGGATTCGGGCGCATTTATTTTGCAATCGGATGACCCGCGCATGTATGGGAAGATCCGCATCGCCCGCGACGCGACCAAGGGCGCCGATGAAAATGACAAGGTCGTCGCCAAGATGACGCGTTGGACAAATGCCAAAGTCGATCCTATCGGCGAGGTCGTGCGCACGCTCGGCCGCGCAGGCGAACACGAGACAGAAATGCAGGCTGCGCTCGCTGTGCACGGATTCGTCCCCGAATTCCCTATCGACGTCGCACGCGAAGTGACGGAATTGGAACATCACCGTGAAATTCCGGAGCAGGAAATAGCATCGCGCCGCGATTTCCGCACCACGCCGACATTCACCATAGACCCCAAAGACGCCAAGGACTTTGACGACGCCATTTCGGTAAAGCCCCTCCCTGGCGGCGATTTCGAGATCGGTGTTCACATCGCGGATGTCACGTATTACGTTCGCCCGCACACCGCGATCGACCGCGAAGCGGAAAAACGCGGCACATCGGTGTACCTCGTCGATCGCACCATTCCGATGCTCCCCGAAATACTTTCAAATGATCTCTGTTCGCTCAAACCGGATGTGGATCGGCTCGCCTTTTCCGCGGTGTTCATCATGGACCACAACGCACACATAAAAGAACGGTGGTTCGGCCGCGCGGTCATTCATTCGCACAAACGCTTTACGTACGAAGCCGCACAGGAAGTGCTCAACAAAAACGAAGGTCAATTTTTTGACGAGCTCAAGACGCTGGAGCGCCTCGGCCACAAACTCCGCGCCAAGCGCACACGCGAAGGCGCGCTTTCGTTCGACACGCCCGAAGTGCGATTTGAACTTGCTCCCGATGGGACACCCATCCGCGCGTTCGTAAAGGAACGCCTCGAAACCATGCGCATCGTGGAAGACTTCATGTTGCTCGCCAATCAGGAAGTCGCCACGTGGATAGCCAAACTTTCAAAAGACAAACAGACCCAGCAGGCATTCATCTATCGCGTCCACGATACGCCGAATCCGGATCGCATCGAAGAGCTCCGAATATTCCTCCGCGCCGTGGGGTATGATCTCGGTGACGGCAAACGCGACCAGATTTCGTCGCGCGACATCAACAAACTGCTCACCGATGTAAAAGGAAAACCCGAAGAAATGATGGTGCAGATGGCGACGCTCCGTTCCATGGCAAAAGCTATCTATACACACAAAAACATCGGCCACTTTTCGCTCGCGTTCGGCCACTACACTCATTTCACCTCGCCCATCCGTCGCTTCCCCGACATGATCGCTCATCGTTTGCTTGCGCATCACCTTGCGGGGCAGCCCATCAAACACGAAGAGATAGTCCGCTACCAACGCGCCGCGATCAGCTCGTCCGAGCGTGAAGTCGCCGCCGTCGAAGCCGAACGCGATTCAACGAAATACAAACAGGTGGAATACATGTCCAAACACATCGGCGAAACTTTTGACGGCACGATAACCGGCGTCATTGAACACGGCCTGTTCGTCGCGGAAAGCGAAACCAAAGCCGAAGGATTCGTGCACATATCACTGCTCAAGGACGACTATTACGATTTGAATGAGAAAACGTATTCGCTCGTCGGCCGCAAAACCAAGAAAAAATTCCGCCTCGGCGACTCTGTGCGTATCAAACTATTGAGCGCCGACTTCGCCCTGCGGCAATTAAACTGGGAATTGACATAATCGTCCGGTTATCGTTGAAGTTGTTCCGGCGTCTGAAGGCCACAAGCAACTACGTGAAAAGTGAGGGTGGATTTGTGATAAGCCGCGCGTCATCCCTGACGCGCGGCTTTTACATGCACTAACCCCATATGATAGGGTGCATGTAGTAGAGAGGAGAACATCCCATGTTCCCGTATCTCATGGATGAGAAAGCGATCGCTACAGAGGTCGGCCACCCCGTACCCCCCATGCGCGTGTTCACACTCGGCGGGCTCGGCATCGACACCGAAGCATTCATCAACACACTGCGTCCCACATTCTCGGTGCTCGCCATCGATCCGTACGACATGCGGCGCGCACAGGTTGAATATCTCAAGAACCGCCTGCCGCAGCATGCCGCCGACCTGAACGCATTTCTGGTCGAATATTTCGCCGGGCGTGCGGGTCTCACTGACATATTGCACATACTGAAGGAGCTCAACGTCACGGAGTTATGTGAATTCGATCGCATCGGTTTTATGAGCCGGCGCAAGCGCTCCATCGCCCGTTTCCGCGTATTGCGCGACGAACACACGCTTATGGGTTGGATGATAGACCGCGTACCGGCAAAAAGCTTCGCGCAGAATGTCGGCACACATGACGTACGCTCGCTCGTTCGTGTCTTCCCTGAAACGCCCGAGAGCGTCACGGAGAACAACGATATACAGAAGTTGATCCGGTGCTTTGCGAATATGGTGCATGAACTTCATCCGAACGCCGAACACCTGCGTATGCATATGCATCACATGTTCGTATTCGCGGATATTTCCGGAGCCGGAACGAATGCGCCCGAAGGCATCCATCAGGATGGTTCGGATTACATCGTGTCCGCGCTCGTTATTGAACGCGCGGGCATTGTGGGAGGCGAGAGCGTTGTCTATGCGCTCGATAAAAAGACCGAATATCTACGACGGACGCTCGCGCCTGGGGAAGGCATCTTCCAGGCCGACAAAGACCGGCTGTGGCATTACGTCACGCCGATCAAAGAAGATCCAGACACTTTCCCGCGCTACGGACATCGGAGCATCCTCGGTTTCGATATAGATATCATTCGATAAGAAAGCCGCGCTCGAAGAGCGCGGCGTAACTTCTCACACCCCAATATCCACAGCATCTCGATAGACCAGCGTCAATAATCGTGCCACGCTTTTGCGATGAGACTCTCGCGATCGATCATGCGCACCCGCATGCAAGAATGGCGCAATCTGAAAGCCCTGCACGC
>JACQKA010000024.1 GCA_016204805.1 Candidatus Kaiserbacteria bacterium
ATCGCGGGCGCTGTTGCGGGCTTGGTGCTCATCTTTGCTACCGATCCGGCCGAAGCGCCAAGTATTGAGCAAGAACCTATGACATTCTCACTCACTAGTCCGGTATTTTCACAGGGAGATTCGATACCGTCCCAATATACCTGTGACGGCGCAAATATGAGTCCACCGCTTGTTTTTGGTGATGTACCCGAAGGCACGCAATCGTTCGCACTCATCATGGACGATCCCGATGTACCAAAACAGTTGAGACCTGACGGTGTATTCGACCATTGGGTCATGTTCAATATTCCACCAGCGACCGTGGCAATTGCTGAAGGAGAATCTCTCGGCATTTCTGGAGCGAATGGTGTTGGTAAGGCCACATATACTGGCCCATGTCCGCCATCGCAGTATGAGCCGAGCGAGCACCGGTATTTCTTCCGCGCTTATGCACTCGATACGATGCTCTCCATTTCGGAAAAGTCATCAAAGAGCGATGTGTTAGCCGCAATAGAGACGCACGTCCTGGGTGAGGCGGCATTGATGGGGAGGTACAAACGAGTGAAATAGTATGCATGTCCGGGTGAGGGTGACGGCGGGAGCGTCGCGTGAGCATGTTGAAGAAGAAGAGGGTGTACTATCGATTTTTGTAAAAGAGCCGCCGCAGGATAATATGGCAAATAGGCGGGTGGTGAAGATCGTCGCGGAGCGGTACAATGTATCTCCGTCCGCCGTGCGCATCATTGCCGGACATCAGGCGCGAAACAAGACATTAGAAATTCGAATGTCCTAAAAATCGCGTTAGTAATTATAGATATGAAAATAAATATCAAAGGAACCCAGTACCAACTCACTTCGGAGGTACGCGACTATCTTGAAAAGAAGCTCGCCGCCATCGGAAAATTTATAGATGAATCACAGGGCGAAGCCATCTGCGACGTCGAATTGGAACACCAGAATGCGCAAAAGCATGGCGCGGTATTCCGTGCGGAAGTGAATCTGAACACGCACGGTGAATTTTTCCGTGTCGAGGACACTGGTGAGAGCATGAACGCCGCGATCGACGCGGTGCATGACGAAATCCTACGCCGCTTGCGTAAAGGCAAGACCAGAGTGATGAGCAACGTGCGCCGTGGCGGAGCGGCTATCAAAAAGATGATGAGAGAGGGCTAGCACCGGAGCGCAGGAAATCCACGTACGGCATATCGCGTTTGCCTTCGGGGCGGACGATGTTGATGACGAGAGCATCATTGTGGAGATGCGCGTCGATTATTTGTACGCGTATTTTTTGTCCGTTGCGTTCGAAAAACGTATAGGTGCCGGGCCATCCTTCGAACGCCCGTATCTTGAGCAGGTTCTGATATGGGTCATCGGAAAGGTCGATAAGTCCATCTTCTTTTTTGATGGGCTTGCAATAGGTCGCTTGCGTATGGTCTTGTTCTTGTGCCGCTATTTCTTCACGCACCCACGGGAGCAGTGCGTGCGCAAGCAGTTTACCGCCTTCGTGTGCAAGTGTGTCTTCGAGTTCGCGAGCGCGTGGCGGCCATTCCGGCATATCGACAATTTCCTGTTCAACGATGGGGCCGTGATCCATTTCTGCATCGAGCTGTATGATAGTAACACCTACATCGCGCTCGTCATTCAAGATCGCGCTTCTGATGGGCGACGGACCGCGCAGGTGCGGCAGGAGTGACGGGTGCACATTGAGTGTGCCGTGAGCGGGAATGTCGAGGAGCGCTTGCGGCAATATTTTTCCATATGCGGCGACGACAAAGACATCCCACTCCTCTGCAATGGCTTCATATATGAAGCCATTGGTCATGTGTATTGGTTGGGAAATTGGAATGCCATGTTTCGTTGCCCACAGCGCAACGGGTGGAGCAGTCACTACCTTGCCGCGTCCCTGCGCTGTGTCGGGGCGCGTAATGATGAGGGACGGCATGAAGCCAGCGCGCGCAAGTTCGTCAAGCACGATGACCGCCACATGAGGCGTGCCAAAAAAAGCGAACCGTACATCACGCGGACTGCGAAAGCTTTTCCTCATAGACGCGTTCAGCTTTTGACGTGTAAAGAATGCCCTCAAGATGATCGATCTCATGCTGGAAAATTTGCGCAAGAAACCCAGTCGCACTGTGTTCGGCAAGTGTGCCGTGTTCATCATATGCGCGGATTTTCATCTTGTCGGCGCGTTTTACCGTGCCCCAGACTAAAGTATCAGGCTTGTCGCTCCTGACGGAGAGGCACCCTTCGTGCAATTCTTTTTTCTTGCGCGATATTTTGAGCACTTCGGGATTGATGTATGTCCGGTCGGGTTGAGGAGCATCATCGCCCTTGTGTTTAGTAAGCGCCTTGCCGCTCACCACAAATATACGCAACGATTCTCCGATCTGTGGCGCGGCGATGGCGACACCGAGCGGTTCTTCTCTAAGCAGAGTCTTCATGTGTACGATGATGTCGCGGATCTTGGCAGAGGTGATTTCCTCGGGCGGCACCGGTGCCGCCCACTGTGCGAGGATAGGGTTGCTCTGACTGACTATTTCTTCCATGCCCACATACTACTATACTGAAGGTAATGAAACACATCGGCGCGCATCTGCACATCCAGCAGTCGGCGAATGACCGTCGCACGGAACGCGGCGAGCTCATGAAATTTTTTTGCGAGAAATTGAATTCAGGTCGTTCCATAGATGGTCTGCCGCCACTCACCATGTCGCGCATGGGTCGCATATTGCAGGGTATTCCGACCAAAGATCTCTATTACCTGCAAAGCGTCTGCAACGATGCCAAAAACTTCTCCAAAAAATTCTGGTGGGAGATGAAACACGCCGACAACACGCCGACAAGACAGTCTTGACTGCAGTAGATTTTAAGGGTATCATTATAAAGTTAGGCTCTTTTATATAGAGAGGAGTAGAGGTCATGACAGTGAATTATACAAAAGCACGTCTCGATGTGCTCAAGCTGTGGAGCGAGTACATTCGGAAGCGCATCCACGCTAAGTAATTTCATGATCTTTGGAGAACCCCCGCCTACAACTGCGGGGGTTTTCACGTGCAAATGCGGCGGATGTCAATACAGTTCAACAATAAAAGCGCATACAATGCGTACATGTTTTCCTTTAACCCGAAACTCGGCATCGATTTGGGCACGACGACGGTGCTTGTCTTCGCCCCGGGGCGGGGGATTGTTTTGAACGAGCCTTCGGTCGTCGCGGTCACACGTGATAACAAGATTCTTGCTGTCGGTAATGAAGCGAAAGAAATGGTCGGCCGTACACCGGACGACATCATCGCGTATCGTCCGATGAAAGATGGTGTCGTCGCCGATTATCGCGTCACCGAAGCGATGCTCCGCTACTACATGAAGAAGGCACTCGGTCGGTGGAATCTTTTCAAACCAGAAGTCATGATATCTGTTCCCGCGGGCGTTACATCGGCGGAGCGCCGCGCGGTCATCGAAGCGGCGACCAAAGCCGGCGCGCGCGAAGCGTATGTGGTGAAAGAACCGATTCTCGCGGCGATTGGTGCCGGCATTCCTATCCATGAAGCGCGTGGAAACATGATCGTCGACATCGGCGGTGGCACGACGGACGTTGCGGTGATATCGCTCGGCGGCATCGTCGCGGCGAAATCGGTAAAATGCGCAGGTAACCGCATTGACCAAGCCATCACCGATCACATAAAGAAAACGCACAACCTCGCGATCGGCGACAAGATGTCCGAGGACGTCAAGATAAAGATCGGCTCCGCAGTGCCGCTCGAAGATGAGATCACGATGCCAGTCAAAGGACGTGATTATCTGACAGGCCTGCCGCGCCTTATTGAAATTAGCACCAACGAGATTGTGCGCGCCATCTCAAAGGAGTTGCGTTTGATGGTCGGTACCATCAAAGACGTCTTGCAGGAAACACCGCCGGAACTTTCTGCGGACATCATCGACCACGGCATAACATTGACCGGTGGTTCATCACAATTGCGCAATCTTCCCGAGCTCGTTTTTCGGCGTACCGGTGTGAAAGCCCGTGTCGGCAAAGACCCACAATATTGTGTCGCGAAAGGCACAGGCGAAGTCATCAAACACCTCGACGTATACAAAAAGGCGATCATTGCTAAACGGTGATTCTGTCAAAAATCGCGATCTGCTTCGTTGCGACCTTGCGGTGCTCCCTCACCATATATTCAATATGGCTCGGTTCGCTCCGCGGTCGCGCCTCGCATCTCATCGATTTTTGACAGAATCGTTACACACATACGCACATTTTTGTATAATGGAGATATGGATTTACCAAAGACTCTTGAATCACTTCACCATGCCTATGTTTGCTCTGCAGATGTGGGGTCGTTGGTAGACGCGCTTGAAAAGCGCGGGGTGCCGCGGATGGCGTGTCCCGATGTCTATATATATGAGTGTCAGGAGTTTCGCATCGACAATGCGCGCGAGCTCCGCGAGCGCGCATACATGAATCCGTTGGTGTTATCGCGCCGGATTTTCATCGTCTCGTGCGCAGGAATTGCCGTGGAAGCACAGAATGCGTTGCTGAAGACGCTCGAGGAGCCGCGAGGTGATGCCGTCTTTTTCTTTTTACTGCCGTCGCCCGAGCGGCTCCTACCCACATTCCGCTCGCGCGTGCAGATACTCGCTCACGATTCAGTGAGTGAATCGACGATCTCCATCTCTGAGTTTTTGAAGGCATCTCCCGACAAGCGCATTACGATGCTTGAGGTGTTTACGAAAAAGAAAGACGGTGAGGAACGCGACTTCGCCGGCATCACCGCATTTTTGGATGCACTCGAACGCGCGCTTACCTCAGAGCACGACGGCCTCCACGCTGTCTATCGTGCGAAGCGATACATGCACGATAAGGGTGCGCTCATCAAGCCGCTCCTTGAGCAAGTCGCTCTGCTGACGTAGCTACATTTCACTTGTCCACAAGGGTAGGATATGGTTGCAAAAAACACCTTTATACTGTCTTTATGGAAAATCTTAGCAAGAACCAGCTCATGCTGGGGGCGGGTATTCTGATCATTATTGGTATTATCGGGTGGTTCTTGTTGTATGGATCGAGTGCGCCGGAACCTGTAGCTACAGACGCGGCAGCAATCGTATTGCCCGAAGAAGAGGCTCTTGTCAGCGATATCGGTGCTTCGGCGGACACGGCAACACTCAAGGGTTCGATTCCAACCGTCGCCCCCTCTACGAACCCGATTAAAAATATATATAAGAATCCATTCGAATAGGATATGACAACCACTCGATACATTCCCCATCTCATACTGCTAGGCGGCGTTCTCACGGCGGTCAGTATCATCACGGGCTTTATGTTTGCCGCACACGCGCAAGAGAACACCATCACATTTCCGGTTGCAGAGCTTGGGAATTGCACGGACAAAGCATCATGCAAGGCGTATTGCAATGATTCGGAACACATCACCGAATGCATTGCATTTGCCGAAGCGCATGGCCTCATGAAAAAAGAGGAAGCGGTGGTAGCCAAAAAATTCGCGCAAACGATCAAAACGCAAGGCGGCCCCGGCGGTTGCACTGACCCGCAATCGTGTAAGGCATATTGCGAAAATATCGAACACATAGACGAATGCATCTCGTTTGCAGAGGCAAGCGGACATACCGATCCCGATGTTGCCGAGGGTAAAAAAGTCGCCGCATTCATAAAGAGTGGCGGGAGCATGCCGGGCGGGTGCACTTCGCGCCAAAGATGCGAAGCGTATTGCAGTGATTTCGAACACAGCGATGAATGTCTGGCATTCGCCGAAGAGGCAGGACTTGAAATACGTGAACCCGATGGCAGAAAGGTAGACATAGCACAGATCAAGAAAATCCATGCGCTCATGAAGAGCGGTGAAACGCCGGGCGGATGCACATCGCGCGATCAGTGCGAGGCGTTTTGCGAAAATCCGGATAATGCCGAGCAATGCCTTACTTTTGCAGAGCGTGCGGGCTTTATGCCGCACGAAGAGATCGCTCGCGCACGAAAGATGATGCAAGAGGGGGGCCCCGGCGGTTGTCGTGGGCGCGTGGCATGTGAAGCGTATTGCACCAATCCTGAAAACCAGGAAGCATGCATGGCGTTTGCCGAAGAGAATGGCATGATGCGCTCGGAAGACGCACAGCGCATGCGCGAGATGCGTGCCACGTTTGAACAAGGTGTCCAGCAAGAAGGTCCCAAAGGCCGTGGAGCGGGAATCGGTAACTGCGTGCGTGAAAAAATCACCGGCATTATGAGCTCGGGTGGAGTACCCAACCAGGGCATTATGCAAGAAGCAGTACAAGCATGCATGTCGCAGACGGGCGATCCTGGACAGTTGGGCGATTCTGAAGGTTTTGGTGGAGAGGGGTTTGATGGGATGGGATCAGAACAGGGGCGGATGATGGGGCGACCATTTGAAGGTGAAGGAGAATTTCACAATCAATTTCAGCAACAGTTAGGCCAGCGAGATAGTGATTCTTCAGAAGGGGCGTCCAGTTTCCCGGCACGACCTCAAGATGGAAAGGGGATGCCTTTTAATCCAGAAGACGCAAAGAAATTCATGAACGAAGACGAGATGCGAAACGCCAGAGGAATGATGGAGAGCGGCATAATGCCGAAGTCAATCCACGGGGGTCAGGGCGAGGAAGGTGCACTCAATGCAGAGTTCCAGCGCCAATTTGAGGGAGAATATCAGAGACAATACCAACAGCAATACGAACAACAATACAAAGGGGTGATGCAGGGTAACATGCCACAAGGCATGATCCCTGGAATGAGGCCAGGGATGGAATCAGGTATGCAGGGCCAGATGCAACCTGGCATGATGCCGCCGAATGGCGGCACCGGCGGAATGACGATGCCTGCACAGGGAGGAGGTAGCATGCCTCCAAGTGGTGGATCGATGATGGGACCTTCATCTGGTGGTGATGGCGGAGGAAGTGTGCCACCACCGCCAACTCAATCTATCGCACCGATGAATCGGATGGTGGCAGGGGTGTTCCAAGCGGTCTTGGCACTGTACGGATTCAAATGATGAAGAAATCCTGAAGCAGAGGCCGCCGACGGCATACTTTTGTGGTATGCTAATCACCTATGGCATACGATTTTTCTAAGCTCGACAAGAAACTACTGGAGATAAAAGAATGGCTTTCTCGTGAATATCAGAGCCTGCGCACGGGCCGTGCGGCGCCAGCGCTCCTCGATGCGGTTCATGTTGATGCATACGGCTCGCGCATGCCCTTGAAGCAGGTCGCGAACATCGGTATCGAAGGTGCGCGGAGTCTCGTCGTGACGCCATTCGACCCCTCTCTTTTGAAAGACATCGAACGTGGCGTCGTGAGCGCGAATTTGGGTGTGGGCAGCGCGGTTTCCGGCAATTTCATCCGGATTACGTTTCCGGAGCTCACCGGCGAGCGCAGACAAGCATTGGTGAAAGGTGCGAAAAGCAAACTGGAAGAAGCGCGCGTTGCGCTGCGTAGTGCGCGCGACGAACATTGGAGCGCCATCCAAATGAGTGAGCGCGAAGGAACCATGACCGAAGATGAAAAATTCCGCCTCAAAGATGAACTCCAGAAGAAGATGGATACCGCAAACGACGCATTGGAGGCGCTGTTCGACAAGAAAGAAAAAGAAGTCACCGAATAAATACGCATGTCTGTTTTTTTGCTCATCGCAATGCTTGTGGTACTCATCGTGGTACACGAGCTCGGGCATTTCACTGCGGCAAAGTTACTCAATGTGCGCGTCGAAGAATTCGGCGTCGGATACCCGCCGCGCGCATTCCTGATCGCAGTTTACAAAGGAACGCAATATACTATAAATTGGCTGCCGTTCGGCGGTTTCGTCCGACTGCTTGAAGAGGATGGCATGGAGCGTCCCGAATCACGTCCTCGCGGTGGGAGTTTTGCCGCGGCACCCAAATGGAAACAGGCAATCATATTGTTTGCGGGCGTCATCGCCAATGCCATCTTTGGATGGACATTGTTCACCGCAGGGCTTATGAGTGGCATGCCGGCTGAAGTCACCACGCTACAAGCCGGAGCGCGTCTTTTGGTGACACAGGTGGTTCCGGGGTCGCCAGCCGAACACGCGAGCATCCATGTGGGGGACGAAATCACTGGCGTCGTTGATAAAAACACATCCATGGCCGCGACATTGACGCCGACTGCGGTCGTCGATTTTGTCCGCGAACGTGGCGGCAAGGCACTCGCCATTTCATACATGCGGAAAGGTATTGAGGAAACCATTGCGCTCGAACCCGCGCACGCTATCCTTCCCGATATGCCGAGCCGGCCGGCTATCGGCATGGGACTCGCGCTCGTCGCCGAACAACAGCTTCCGTTTGGCAGTGCGTTCGTAGAGGGTGCCACACACACGGGTTATGCGCTCCGATCGGTTCTCTCCGGCATGTGGATGCTCGTGCGGGATGCATTTATCGGGACTGCAGATATCAGGATATTGGTGGGGCCGGTTGGGCTGGTGAGTGTCGTCGGGGATGCGTCTGCGCACGGACTCGGCGAATTCTTTGCGCTCGCGGCTCTTATCTCGGTTAACTTGGTCATTATCAATCTACTGCCCATTCCCGTGCTCGATGGCGGGCGGCTGGTTTTCGTCGCACTCGAATCACTCCGCGGCAAAAAGATATCGCGGACTGCCGCGCAAATACTGAACACGCTTGGCTTTGCTTCCATCATTATTTTAATGATAGCGGTCACCTACAACGACATCGCACGGCTCATCAGTTAAACCGAATTCGCCCCGCAGTCAGACTGCGGGGCGAACATCTTAGACACGCGTGGCGACGTATTCTTTGTACAAGACGGCAGTGCCGCCTATGATTTTCTTGCTCGTGCGCACTGATAGCCGGATCTTGCGCTTGTCTTTCAGTGCTTCCGCGGTATCCTTGATACGCGACAGGAGTGCTTGTTGCCGCGGGGCGTGGCCTGATTTGGGTCGGGTCACATCAATGTGGCAATTGTCGATATCATCATCAAGATTGCCGCGGTAATAGACAACCTCATTTCTCCCCAGCTTGCCGGCCGCAAGAGCCTCTAGCAACTGGAGGGTATATGGACGAGTTTCCGAAGATACAGTCACAGCACACCCTTTCGCTTTTACGCTGATAGCATCTTACCATGTTATTCATGCATTACAATAGCAGTAATTTTGGTGTTGTGCCTGGCGTTTGCTATATTTAGTGGATGCGTCAATCACAGCTATTCACTCGTACACGGAAAGAAGCGCCCACCGATGAAATTTCGAAAAACGCGCAGCTTCTTATCCGCGCGGGGTTCATCTACAAAGAGATGGCGGGTGTGTACACGTTGCTCCCGCTCGGATTTCGCGTCATCAAAAATATCGAACGCATCATCCGCGAAGAAATGAATGCTATCGGTGGGCAGGAGGTTCTGATGACCACTTTGCAGGATCCGAAACTCTGGGAAAAATCCGGACGCTGGGACGACAGCGTCATCGACGTGTGGTTCAAGACAACACTGCGTCAAGGGACCGAACTCGGCATCGCGAATACGCATGAAGAGGCGCTCACGAATATTCTGCGCGAATATATTTCTTCGCACCGCGATATTCCCGCATACATTTACCAGATACAGACGAAATTCCGGAATGAACTGCGCGCTAAATCCGGTATCATGCGCACGCGCGAATTCCAAATGAAAGATCTCTATTCGTTCAATGCAGATGAGGCTGGTTTCCGTGCATTTTACGAACAGTGCGCTCAAGCGTACATGCGCATCTTTGCACGTGCGGGTATCGGCGATGTCACATACCGTACGTTCGCGAGCGGCGGCTCATTCAGCCCATTCAGCGATGAATTCCAGACGTTGACCGAAGCCGGCGAGGACACCATCTATATAGATGATGCAAGCGGGCGCGCGGTAAATAAGGAAGTCTATACTGACGACGTATTAGCGGAACTCGGACTCTCGAAAGACGCCATGCGCGAAGCGCGCTCTATCGAAGTGGGGAATATTTTCCCGCTCGGTACGCGGTTTCCGGAGGCGCTCGGACTCATGTATACCGACGAATCCGGCGAGAAAAAATTCCCGTACATGGGTTCATACGGTATCGGGCTCGGCCGCTTGATGGGCACCATTGTCGAAGTCCTTTCGGATGATAAGGGGCTCGTGTGGCCGCACGAGGTGGCACCGTTTGCCGTGCATCTGGTGTCATTAGCAGGCAATAATTCTGACGTTGCTGCAGAGGCCGAGAATACATACAATGCGCTCACCGAACGAGGGATCGAAGTGCTCTTTGATGATCGCGACGCTCGTGCCGGCGAAAAATTCGCCGATGCAGATCTGATCGGCATTCCGACGCGCGTCGTGGTGAGCGAAAAGACCATTGCGGCAGGGGGGATCGAGGTTACGGACAGGAAGACCGGTAGCACGGAACTCGTTCCAGAAAGTGCGGTTCCTGATTATTTTTCCAATGACTAACTATGAAGAAACAATTCAGAAAATGGAAGGACCGTATACTCGGATTTTTCTCGAATGAAATTGGCATTGATTTGGGGACGGCGAATACGCTCGTCTATGTAAAAGGGCGCGGCATTGTCATCAACGAACCTTCGATAGTCGCCGTGAACCAAAAGACCGGACAAATCGTCGCTATCGGCACGCAGGCCAAAGAAATGCTTGGACGCACGCCGACCCATATCCAGGCGGTGAAGCCTTTGGTCGATGGTGTCATTTCAGATTTCGAGATGACGGAACAGATGCTGGCGTACCTCATCAACAAGGCGCAGGCACGCAATCCGAAATTGCTCGGCCCGCGCGTGGTCATCGGCGTGCCTTCGGGTATCACGTCGGTCGAAGTACGCGCGGTGCGCGATGCGGCAAAAGAAGCGGGTGCGCGGGAAGTCCATATTGTCGAAGAGCCGCTCGCGGCGGCGATTGGCATTGGTCTTCCCGTACACGAAGCGAAAGGTAGCATGATCATCGACATGGGCGGTGGCACTACTGACATCGGCGTCATTTCGCTCGGCGGCCTCGTCAGTTCGCGCAATGTGCGTATCGCCGGGGACAAGCTTGATGCGGACATCATTTCATACATACGAAACGAATTTAAAATATTGATCGGGGAAAAAACCGCAGAGGATCTGAAAATATCCGTTGGCTCTATTGCCGTGGGCAACACACCGCTGCAGGCGGCAGTGCGAGGGCGCGATCTTATTACAGGATTACCGCGTGAAGTCGTCGTCACCGACGCGGATATCCGGAATGCCATTGCGCACTCGATGGAGGAATTGGTGGAAGCGGTGAAAAGCATACTTGAAACGACGCCGCCCGAAGTGCTCTCGGACGTGATGACCCGCGGCGTGTATCTCGCCGGCGGCGGCGCGATGATCCGCGGACTTGCCGATCTGTTTGCGGAGGCACTCGGGATACCGGTCAAGGTCGCATCCGATCCGCTCACGGCCGTCGCACGGGGAACCGGCATAATTCTCGAGGACATCGATGCCTATCAGGAGGCGCTCTTAACTTCTGACCATGAATTGGTACCGACACAATAGATTGTATACATTGGTGCTCGTGCTCGTGCTCCTATTCGGAGTGCTCATTGAAATACAGAATCCGGTGCGCGATTCATTGCGCGCCGGCACGCGGAGTGTCGCTGCGGTCGCGTGGGTGGCGGTACATGGGATGGGGAATACGATAGACCGCTATGGCGGTCTATCATCGCGCGCCAAGCTCGCAACCGAGAATCAGAAACTGCGCGAGGAGATCGCACGTTTGGAATCGCTCTCTTTGCACAACGACATTCTCCGCAGTGAAAATGCAACCCTCCGTGGGATGTTCTCATTGCGCGCAGCGTATCCCGAAGGTATCGCGGCGCCTGTGCTTTCCAATCCGTCTGCATCACCGTACAGCACATTCGTGATCGGGAGTGGTACGGAAGAAGGCATCAAAGCGGGAGCGTATGTCGTGAGCGCGCCACGCGTTGCGATCGGACGCATCGTGGAAGCGGATGCACATACGGCGCTCGTCGGTCTATTCTCAGCGCCGGATAAAGAGACCGAAGTCATGATCGGTAAAGTACGCACGATGTATCGCGGAAAAGGTGACGGTAATGGAATCGTCGTCGTGCCCCGCGGCGCGGCCGTCGCCCTGGGCGATGCTGCGGTGCTATCGGGGCGGCCGTTCGCGATCGGTTTCGTCGGCATTATCCAGAGCAAACCCGAAGACGCGGAAACCACAGTGCTTGTTCGTGTACCGGCGAATCTCCCGTCGCTGTCTTTTGTATACATCATCCCCGAATAGCGCTATACACACACCGTGATACGCGCATTCATTGTCGGGCTTTCATTCGCAAGTGTACTTTTTGCGCCGCCGTGGCTCCCTTTGATCGGGGCAGGCATGCTCACTGTGCGTTTCCGCGCGTGGGAAGTGATCGCGCTCGGCGCGCTCATCGATCTGTTATACGTTCCGCCGGGAGGGTTTTTTGGGATCCCCATCCCCGCAACCTTGACAGCCTTTATACTTTTGGCCGGCTTCGAACCGATTCGCCGGAAACTTCTAGTCTAGGTATACTGTCCGGATGTTGGGCGATCTCTTCAGACGTAAAAATCCATACACTCATTCAGATCTTACCCCCGGCGACATCTTTTTAGATTCATCAAACTTGGCCGGCATGGCCGTCGAGCAATTCGAAGGTCGCATCGAGAAGCCGGTCGCATCGTTCGCGATATTCCTCGTCGGTGTTGTGTTTGTGCTCGCGGCTCTGATCTTTGGATGGCGCATGTTCGAATTGCAGGTGAGAAAGGGCGCGGACTATGCGCTCGCCGCGCAAGAAAACCGCCTGGTACACTCATTGCTGTTCGCGGAGCGCGGTGTTATCTATGACCGCACCGGCAAGGAACTTGCGTGGAACGAGGCGGCTTTTGCGGCCGAAGGCAGTACTTCGACGGAACCTCTGCTCCCGTATTCCCTGCGCCGGTATTCAGAACTCCCCGGTCTTGCGCACGTGCTCGGATATGTCCGCTACCCGAAAGCTGACAGTTCGGGCGTGTGGTGGCGCACCGATCTTACCGGCGTATCCGGCGCGGAATTGATATTCAATGACCAAATGGCTGGCAAGAACGGCACCGAGATGGCTGAAGTTGACGTGCGCAACGTCATCCACCGGCGTTCACTCATTGAGCGCCCGCGTGGTGGCAGGAACATCACCCTCTCCATCGATGCGGAAATGCAAAGCAAGCTGTATACGACGCTCGCACAGCATGCGAAACAATTCAATTTCGTGGGCGGTGCGGGCATGATCATCGATGTCACCACAGGGGAGATCATCGCGCTCACGAGCGTGCCGGAATACAGCTCACAAGCTCTGACCTCCGGCGATCAGACCGAAGTCTCTTCATTCAGCTCTGACCAGCGCAAGCCATTCCTGAATCGTGCGCTCTCCGGCGTGTACACGCCGGGGTCCATCGTGAAGCCTTTTTTCGCTGCCGCAGCACTTCAGGAAGGCATCATTACTCCCGAAAAATCAATCTTTAGTCCGGGTTTCATCAGCATTCCGAATCTGTACAATCCCGACAAACCATCCATCATCAAAGACTGGCGCGCACACGGATGGACCGCAATGCGCGAGGCGATCTCCGTTTCATCCGATGTGTATTTTTTTTCGATCGGCGGCGGGTATGAGGACCAAGAAGGATTAGGCATCGCGCGTATCAACACATGGGCGCGCGCGTTCGGGCTGGGGCGGGCGACCGGTTTCGATTTCGCCGGCGAGGCCGACGGCGTGATTCCGACACCGGCATGGAAGAAAGAAGTCTTCGGCGAGAACGAGCCGTGGCGGCTTGGTGATACCTACAACACATCGATCGGTCAGTACGGATTCCAGGTGACACCGGCACAAATGGTGCGCGCAGTCGCCGCTATCGCGAATGGCGG
This sequence comes from Candidatus Kaiserbacteria bacterium, assembly GCA_016204805.1. Taxonomy (GTDB): domain Bacteria; phylum Patescibacteriota; class Minisyncoccia; order Phycocordibacterales; family UBA2100; genus JACQKA01. The sequence continues at coordinate 13,879 of JACQKA010000024.1, forward strand.
TAGATTGCCTGCACTGCAGATCATCGCCAGCTCCACTCCGGCGTATGTTTCGGTAGGCATTTCCGATGAGCATCTCGCCGTCGTGCGCGAAGGCATGCGGCTTGCGGTTACGTCTGATAAAGGCACCGCACGGGCGCTCAATATCCCTGGCTTTCCGATAGCAGGGAAGACCGGCACCGCCGAAGTCGGTTCCAAAAAACAATTTATGAATTCGTGGGTCATCGGATTCTGGCCCTATGACAAACCGAAGTATGCTTTTGCGGTTGTTTTGGAGCGAGCGCCCGCGGGAACGCTCTCCGGAGCGGCACCCGCGATGCGAGGATTCTTTGATTGGCTCGCACAGCGACCCGTTGAGGCAGTCTCTGTCGTCCAAGATATCGAGATTGCCCGCTAATGCTCTTTCATGATATGATGCCCCCGATGGCAGAGGCGAATAACAACTATCTGACGCAGGAGAAATTTGATGAATTAAGCAAGGAACTTGAGCATTTAAAGACGACCCGCCGCCGCGAGATTGCCGAACAGCTCGAATACGCACGCTCCCTCGGCGACCTTTCCGAAAACGCCGAATATCAGGAGGCCCGCGATTTCCAAGCGGCGACCGAAGAACGCATCCGTCAGATCGAAGAGATGCTCGCGCACTCGCAGATCGTCTCCCACTCGAAAGGCAACAAAGTCACTTTGGGTAGCATTGTGAATATTCAGAAAGTCGGCGAAGACGAGGAGCACACGTATGAGATTGTCGGGTCCGCCGAGGCAAACATCCAAGAACGCAAAATCTCCCACCTCTCGCCGATGGGCGCCGCCTTGATGGGCAAAAAGAAAGCCGAGACGTTTGAATTCGAAACACCAAAAGGCCGGCAGAAGTATAAGATCGTCGCTGTGAAATAGGCGCTCGCGAATCTGCCCTCGCGGAACCCGGCCGCTCTCTCCTGCGGAGAGCGGCCTTAAGCTTCGTCGCGCACCTGTCAAGGCACTCCGCTTCGCTCCGGCCTATGACAGGTCCAAGCTTCGCGCCTCCAGAGATTCCGCGAGGGCAGATTCGCTCGCTTGAAGTATTGTGAAAAGATGTTATGGTTCGGGCAGACGAACTTGAGAATAAAACGGAGGAGAAAAAAGATGACAGCAGTCATGACACGAGCACAACGTGTGACAAATGTGTTTGAAAAAGTTGGCTTCAATGGATTGGAATCTGGAACTTCAGACGGTCGGAGTTGGCTAGGGACGCCTCACTCCCCACGTCTCATTTCCTATGACCCCACTACTGGTGAATCGCTTGGCAGTGTCGCGATGACGACCGCTGTGGAATACGCCGAGGTCGTTAATCGAGCCAAAAAGACGTTCTTGAAGTGGCGTGAAGTTCCGGCTCCGAAAAGGGCCGAGCTCATTCGCGATGTAGGCACGCGGCTCACTGAGCTCAAAGAGCCTCTCGCTGAACTCATTGCCATCGAAATGGGTAAGACGGTGAAAGAGGCTGCCGGTGAAATAGGTGAGGGTGAGCATATGTGCGAATTCGTACAGGGGCTCGCGCGACAGCTGGGCGGTCTACCAATACAATCGGAACGGCCAAAGCACCGTATGATGGAGCAATATCATCCGCTGGGAATCGTTGGCACTTTTTCTGCCTTCAATTTTCCGCTCGCAGTTCTGTTTTGGAACAGGGTGCTCGCACTGCTTTGCGGCAACGTAGATATATGGAAACCGTCGTCACTGACACCATTTGTGTCGATTGCGATCCAGCGTATCTGGAACGATATTTGCACAGATCACGGGCATCCTGGCATCGCATCGCTCGTCATCGGGCGGGGCGAAGACGTCGGCACATGGATGCTTGAGGACAAAAGTATCCCACTCATCTCGTTCACCGGTTCGACCGAGACGGGACGGATCGTCGCACAGACGGTTGCGGGACGTTTCGGCAAGATGATTCTGGAACTCGGTGGCAACAACGCCGTCATTGTCGAACCCGATGCGGATTTCGACATTGCGACAAGTGTTATCAAGTTCGGCGTTATCGGCACTGCCGGTCAGCGTTGCACGACGACGCGACGCGTCATTGTACACGAGAGCATCAAGGATACATTGATCGAGCGGCTTGTACATGCGTTCGAACAGGTAAAGATCGGTGATCCGCTCGACGAGGACACGCTGATGGGGCCGCTCATCAACGAAAGTGCTCAAACTGCAATGTTGAAGGCGCTTGTTCACGCCGGCAAAGAAGGTGGCAAGCCGGTGTATGTAGGTGCTGGCCTTGGCATCAATCATAACTTTGTATTTCCAAACATCGTTTGTATGCCATCGCAGAGTGACATCGTGAAGAAGGAAACGTTCGCACCGATCCTCTATGTCATGACGTACAAAACGCTTGAAGAAGCTATCGCGATGAACAACGATGTGCCACAAGGCCTGTCGAGTTCGATCATCACGAATAGTTTCCAATCTATCGAGCATTTCTTGTCCGTGCATGGTTCCGATTGCGGAATCGCAAACGTTAATTGCGCGCCTTCGGGTGCGGAAATTGGCGGCGCGTTCGGTGGCGAAAAAGAAACGGGTGGCGGTCGCGAGGCAGGTTCTGATTCCTGGAAGCAGTACATGCGTCGACAGACATCGACACTCTTCTGGGGCAAGGCTGATGAATCCACCCTTGCCCAAGGTATCAAGTTTGACGTTGAAGAGACGGAAAAATCAATGGACAGATTCTATACTCCCGACGCACGTAAGGCACTCGGGATTAAAGACTAACATCTGGGTCTACGAGATTCAGAATGGGGCGGCTCCACTTGAGCCGCCCTTTTGCTATACTAGGGTAATGTTTTGGGCCGACAGGGTAGTCGAAGATATTGCAAAAAGCGCAAAACCCGGCCAGAAACTCGTCGTGCGTGACGAGAAAACGGCATCCGGCCGCGTGCACATCGGCTCGATGCGCGGTGTCGCCATTCACGGCGTCGTAACGCGTGTGCTTAACGAACGTGGTTTCAATGCGGAATATTTGTACGAAATAAACGACTTCGATCCGATGGACGGCATTCCCGCCGAGCTCCCCACAGCTGATTGGGAACAATATCTCGGACTCCCACTGTGCACAGTGCCATCACCAGACGGCAAGGCGAAAAATTTCGCGGAATATTACGCGGGCGAATTCGAAGGCGTCATCAAAGATGCGGGATTTGATCCTAAATACTATCGCGCATCGGAACTCTATATTTCCGGCAAAATGAACGACGCTATTCGCATCGCGCTTAAGAATGCGGGTGAGATTCGGCGCATTTACTTTGAAGTTTCCGGTTCCAAAAAAGAAGATACGTGGCTTCCGGTTTCGATGGTGTGCGAAAAATGCGGCAAGATCGGCACGACACAGGCACACGGATTTGATGGAGAAAAGGTGTATTACAAATGCATCGCGGGTGCGGGTGGTGCCAAGGGATGTGGTCACGAAGGTGGAGCATCACCGTTTAACGGCGGCGGCAAATTGCCGTGGAAAGTCGAATGGCCGGCAAAATGGCAGGTCTTGGATGTTGCCGTCGAGGGGGCAGGGAAGGACCACTCGACCAAAGGCGGCGCACGCGACGTTGCCGAACACATTTCGCGTGAGGTGTTCAAGCACGAACCGCCGCACAATATTCCGTACGAATTCTTTCTCGACAGCGAGGGGCGCAAGATGTCCGCATCCAAAGGCCGCGGAGTTTCTTCGCGCGAGATCGCTGACAATTTCCCACCGATAATCTTTCGACTCGCGCTCATCGGCAAAGATCCGAACCAGCAATTCATCATCGATCCCGTGGGCGAGACATTGTTGACCTTATACGATTGGCACGACAAGTTGGCAGAAAAGTTTTGGGCAAAGGCAGGCGACGAAGACGCACGCCTGTTCGAGATCGTCTATGACAACCACCCCCCATTGCAGAGATTCCTGCCGCGTTTTTCGACTGTCGCGTTCGTGCTCCAGATGGAACACCTCACACTCGAAGATGAATTCGGCGCCATCAAAGGCGACGTGCTGACGGATGACGAGAAAGCAGACCTCAAGGAGCGTGCGCATTACGCAGGCATCTGGCTAAGGCACTATGCACCGGATAAATATAAATTCACCTTGGCGCGTGATGCAATACCGGAAGCCGCGCGTGCGCTTACCGACGAACAAAAGCAGGCGCTTCTCAAAGTCCGGACTTTCATCAAAGAGAGCGGCATATTGAACGGGCCGAAACTTCACGAAGCGCTCCACAACATCAAAAAGGAAACCGGCATTCCCGCGAATGCATTTTTCGCGGCGATCTATCTCGCATTCCTTGGGCGTGATTCCGGCCCGCAGGCCGGCTGGTTCCTTTCGACGCTCGACAAAGAATTTCTTTTGGGACGATTGGCAGAGGTCACTTGATTTTACACAACAGCGGCGGTCTCTACGCAGAATAAGCACAGGCTTGATCTGCGGATATTGCTTAACCTGAAGAAAGAAATCACCGCCATAAGCGGAACCATCGTTGCAATCTCGAGAACATGATTCATTGTCTTCTCCTCCGATTTAAAGTAACCATCTGCACCTGGATTAACCATGGTGTGCGTAAAGACACCTGTCAAGCAATGTGTTTTCCCAATTTTTGGTATAGTAGAGGTCATGACCGACCCTGACACGAACGATGTCGAATTCGAACATGAAGATGCGCCGGAAAATCAGGCACATGAAAAACTCGTAGCAAAGATAGAGAAGCTTAAAACAGAACTTGAAAAGACCAAGGCCGAAAAACAGGAATATCTGGATGGTTGGCAGCGCATGCGTGCGGATGTCGCCAACATGAAGCGTGATCAGGCGGGGTATACGGAGCGCACACAAAACGCGGTCAAAGAAGAGATCATTGGTGACATCATTCCCATCCTTGACAGCTTCGATATGGCCATGCAGGGCGAAAAATGGAATGCAGTGGACGAAGCGTGGCGCAAAGGTGTCGAATACATACGTGCACAATGCGTGAGCGTCCTCGAAAAACACGGCATAACCGCATTCGGAGCAGTGGGGGAGGTATTCGATGCCAATCTCCATGAATCCGTGCAGGAAGCGGAGGATGATTCGGTACCATCGCACTCAATCGTTCGCGTTCTCCGCCGCGGTTATCGTATGAACGGCCGTATCATCCGCCCCGCCCAAGTTATCATCTCGAAATAAATAAGGTGAAGTCGTCCATGAGTGATACATCAGGCTCGATCACCGATCTCGCCACCACTTGCCAGTCTTTCTCACTGGGTAAGTAAATAGAGCAGCTGCTCTATTTACTTACCCAGTGGGTGATGCTACCATCAGGGCGTGAAAACAAAATTCAAGGGTATCAGAACTGCCGCAGAATATCGGCGCGGCGAACTCACCAAAGATGTGTTGCGCCTTATCGGGGCAGGTGTGCTTGTGGGCACGGTCGTGGTCGCTCCAAACATGGCCCAATTGATAGATTATTTTAATCCGAAAGGCAGGGCAGAGCGCAAGCGGATTTGGAATGCTATAAAATATCTTGAAGGGAAAGGCCGTGTCTCATGTGAGGAGAGAGAGGATACGACATTCGTGAAATTGACCTCTCAGGGGCGTCTTAAGCTCGATGAGGATGCCATCTGGGAACTGACACTTCCGGAACGCGTACGGTGGGATCATAAGTGGCGCATGGTTATGTTCGATGTTCCGATGTGCCACGGCCATGCGCGAAATGCTTTCCGCGAAAAATTACAAGATTTCGGTTTCCGCCTCTATCAGAATTCAGTTTTCATCTATCCGCACGAATGTCACGAAGAGGTTATTGCGGTGGCAAGGTGGTATGGGATCGACAAACATGTACGCTATGTTGTCGCTACGGAGATCCATGACATGCGTCGGTTCGTTCGTGAGTTTGACTTGTTATGATCATACCCTATACTTACCGTGAGCAAGTAAATAGAGCAGTTGCTTTATTTACTTGCTCACGGTAACGGTAAGTGAAAGACTATACTGTGTGCAGTGCAAAATGGGGCAGGGGGATTAAAAATTATTTGAATAACGATAGGAACATCCTATGGCAAAAATATTAGGAATAGAATTGGGAACAACGAACTCGGCGATGGCTATCGTCGAAGGCGGCGAGCCGCGCATCATCGAAAATATCGAAGGAGCGCGCACGACGCCATCTGTTGTAGCTATATCGAAAACGGGCGAACGCATCGTTGGTGTCATGGCAAAACGCCAGGCTGTAACGAATCCCCGCAACACCATCTACGGTATCAAAAGATTCATGGGGCATCGCTTTTCCGAAGATGCAGTGCAAAAGGACAAGGCGATCGTGCCCTATGAAGTGAAGGCAGGGGCTGATGGCGGTGTCATGGTTACGTTGCATAATGCAGACTATCGCCCCGAAGAAGTTTCCGCGATGATACTCGCCAAATTGAAGGCGGACGCCGAAGCGAAGCTTGGGGAGACAATTACCGACGCAGTCATCACCGTACCTGCATATTTCAATGACGCACAGCGCAAGGCAACGAAAGACGCCGGCAAGATCGCCGGGCTCGACGTGAAGCGTATCATCAACGAGCCGACGGCGGCGGCGCTCGCCTATGGATTCAACCGCAAAAAAGACGAGAAGATCGTCGTGTTCGATTTTGGTGGCGGCACGTTTGATATTTCGGTACTGGTGGTCGGCGACGATGTCATCGAGGTAAAATCGACCGACGGCGATGCGCACCTCGGCGGCCGCGACATCGACCAGAAGATCATCCAATGGATACTCACGGAATTTCGAAAACAAAGTGGTATCGACATCGGCAAAGACCCGCTCGCACTCCAACGCCTAGACGAGGCCGCGGAGAAGGCAAAGATAGAGCTATCGACCACTACGGAAACAGAAATAAACATCCCCTTCATCACTTCAACGCAAGACGGCCCTCAACACCTTCTCTTGCGTCTTTCGCGCAGCAAATTGGAGGAGCTCACGCGAGAATTCGTCGACCGTTCAATGACTATTACCAAGCGCGCGATGGAGGCGTCACCATTTAAAGTGGGGGACATACAGGAGGTCATCCTCGTCGGTGGCCAAACCCGCATGCCTATGATAGTCGCCGCGGTGAAAGAATTCTTTGGCAAAGAGCCGAATAAATCCATCAACCCTGATGAAGTCGTCGCCGCTGGTGCAGCTATCCAGGCTGGCATTCTGCAGGGTGACGTACGTGATGTGCTCCTACTTGACGTCATCCCGCTTTCGCTCGGCATCGAAACCTTGGGCAGTGTCGCGACCAAATTGATCGAGCGCAATACGACGATCCCAACCAGCAGATCACAGGTATTTTCGACCGCCGCAGACAATCAGACATCCGTGGAGATCCACGTGGTTCAGGGTGAACGGCAAATGGCTACCGACAACAAATCGCTCGGCCGCTTCATTCTGGACGGCATCGCACCCGCTCCGCGCGGTATGCCACAAGTGGAGGTCACCTTCGACATCGACGCGAACGGTATCTTGAGCGTCAAGGCGAAAGACAAGACCAGCGGCAAAGAACAGTCCATCCGTATCGAGGCGAGCTCCGGTCTTTCCGAAGCTGACATCAAGAAAATGCAGCAGGATGCTGAAGCGCATGCTGATGAAGACCGCAAAAAGAAAGAATTAATAGACACGCGAAATATCGCCGAGCAATTGGTCTACACTGCAGAAAAGGCACTCAAGGATCACGGCGACAAGGTGGGTGAGGATATTAAGTCAGCAGTACGCACACAGATCGACGCAGTGAACACCGCGCGCGGAGGGGATGATGTTGCCGCTATTCGTACTGCATCGGAAGCGCTCTCAAGCGCGATGCAAAAAATAGGCGAGGAGCTCTCGAAGCGAGGGGGTCAAAGTGCCGACGGCAACGAACCGAAATCGCACGATGCAAGTCCGCAGGCATAATTGACTTTCCGGCGTGAGACGACATAATCAGCGCCAGTCAAAGTCAGGAGGCATACGTGAATCTAAGGTCGTTCAATCATTTCCGCCGTTTCGTAGTGAACGGCATACTGGGTGCGGCGCTTTTCGTGCCATTGTGGCTCATAGTGACCGGTGCATACATAATCGGTTCTGAACAGATCACTATTTTTGACTGGAAATCAGTCAATTGGGTCCACGCCAGCATTGTAGCCTTGTTTGGTGCAGCGGCGTTCCACTATCTATCGGTCGTGTATGCGCGCACGCGCGAATGGCAAAATAAGATACTGCTCATGCTTGTTGCATTGGGTGGGGCTGTCTGCGCTTTGGGCAGTGTCGACATGCTCTGTTATTTTTTCGACAAAGAGGTAACGCCGAATATAGTTTCCATCATAGGAATCAGCTTGGCGGGGATTACGTTTGGCTTGGTGGTATGGCTGCGCGCCAATGGGGTTAGTCTGCAGCAACTGCTACAGAAGCAGGTATAGGAACGTGAGGGGGGTTCGCCCCCTCTTTTCTTTATCAGAAATTCATCTTATACTGGATGCGCATGAAAAAAGACTACTATGAAATTCTTGGAGTGAACCGTTCGGCTTCGGATGAAGACGTAAAAAAAGCATTCCGGAAACTCGCTCACAAATACCACCCAGACAAAAAGGGCGGTAATGAATCCCGTTTCAAAGAAGCATCCGAGGCGTATGCGGTCCTCTCCGACAAAAAACGCCGCGCTG
>JACQKA010000003.1 GCA_016204805.1 Candidatus Kaiserbacteria bacterium
CATGCATTGATGCCGCATGGCGTCTTTCACTACAAACGTTCCAAGGAAATGACATCGGATGAGGTGCGCAGGCGCGCTCGGCGGCGGATCGAATACGTCGATCAAAACTTCGAATCGGTGGCCATCGGTAGCGTGCTTGATGCGCATGGTACATCGAAACGCGCAGGCGAGCTCGATGAACCTATGGAGAATATCCTCTATTTCATAGAGAAATATTCACCGTCGCTTCCCTTGTGGAAACGGGAATTGGTGCGGATCGGCTATACGATCGCGCAATACTTCTACCCCCAAGGGCTTACGAAGAATGCCAATGAAGGGTTTGCAACGTTCACACACTACTATGTGATGAACCGCCTCTATGAAAAAGGCCTCATCAATAAGAGGGCGAACGAACTCTTTCTGCGATTGCATACCAATGTGATCTGTCAGCCAGATTTTGATGACCCGGCGTATCCTCATGTTCGGCACAATCCCTATGGATTGAGCTTTGCGATGTACAACGATATCAAGCGCATGTGTGTTGAGCCGACTCCAGAAGACAAGCGTTGGTTCCCACACTATGCAGGCGAGCGTTGGCAAGATGTTATTAAGGATGTCGTCGAGACATCCCGCGATGACAATTTCTTTCTGTCGAATCTTTCGCCAAAAGTCATCCGTGACTTCCGCCTGTTCAATATCATCGGCGATCCGGCACACGAGCATGTATTGGTTAGCGCAGTACACCGCGATGGCGAATATGGATATCAAGCGATCCGAGAAGCGCTCGCCGCGCAGCATCATCCGAATATCATTACGCCGCTTATTGAAGTAACGGGCGTCGATGAATCGGGAGATCGGAGCATTGAACTGGCGCATCGGCAGATGCGCGGAAGAACGTTGGATGAAAGTGATGCGATGAAGACTCTCGCGTACGCAGAGGGTTTGTGGGGTCCTCCCGCAGAACTCACGGCGTATAACGAAGATGGCTCCATGACATTCCGAGGGCGGTATGTCAAAGGAACCCCATCATTCCTTGTCCGATATCCTTCAGAGGGTGTTGAGATAGGGAAGAAACAGTAACGATCTAAACCCCGCCATAGGCGGGGTTTTTTCTGTCTCGGTGTAGTGTGGATAACTATATACATACTGTGGTAGATTGTGGAGTATAATAAATAATCGGTGGGAGAAAGTGGTTCCCAAAAATAAGGAGCGTAGCGACTATATTTTTGGAGAATCCAGCACCACTTTTGCACGCAGAGTTGAGTGATGTCACTAGCGACTGGACGCATGCGACTGCCTCTCTGCATAACCATTGCTGGTATGCAAAAGTGGTGCTGGATGTAAGAATCACTAACTCTCACTTCATTACGAGTAAGTGCTTCTAACATGTTCATCGGAGAATACGAACACGCGTTGGATGAGAAAAAACGGGTGATGCTCCCGAAAGCATTTGCTGGTCTCGGAAAAAAAATGGTCCTGACGCGCGGTCTGGATAATTGTCTGTTCGTATATCCGCTGCCGGCATGGAAAAAGATTGCCGAGCGTCTGCAGAATCTTTCGTTCGCGCAGGCAGACACGCGCGGTTTCAATCGTTTCCTGCTGTCAGGTGCGTGCGAGGTCGAAGCGGACAAGGCGGGGAGAATACTCATTCCGGATCACCATAAACAGTTCGCGGGACTCAAGCGCACGGTTGTCTTCGCGGGGGTGTCGGACCGGGTCGAAGTGTGGGACAGCGCGGTTTGGAAGGCCTACAAGACACGCATCGAAAAGCAGGCCGATGCGATGGCAGAGAAGTTGGGTGAAATTGGGGTGTTGTAGCTCGTGACCTCGAGCTGCTGGGGGATTTGCATACGTCATGCGCACACGACGAAAACTATCCTCCAGCAACTCGATGTCATCAGGACATCGAACTGTTCTTTTACACGAAGTAGTGGATCAGCTTGCCATTGCGTCAGGGACTTATGTCGATGCGACATTGGGTGCCGGCGGTCATGCGCAGGCGATCATCGATCGGCTGGATCTGGAGAGTACTTTTATCGGACTCGATGCGGATTCAGAGGCGATCGAGGCGGCTAAGAAAAAGTTTGCCGATGCAAAACCGAAAGTCGTCTTGGTGCATGCGAATTTCCGGACGCTGAAAAGTGTTCTGCGCGAGCACCATATCGATACAATAAACGGCATCGTATTTGACCTCGGATGGCGTATCGAACAACTCACGGGACGCGGATTTTCGTTCGACAAGGACGAACCGCTGTTGATGACGTTCGATCCGCACCCCCCGTTGGACGCACTCACGGCACAGGAAATCGTGAACACGTGGGACGAACCACACATCGCAGACATCCTGTATGGATGGGGTGGGGAACATTTCTCCCGCCGCATCGCAAAAGCGATCGTCGAGCGACGGGCGACAAAACCCATCGAAAGCACGGTTGAGCTCGCAGAACTCGTATCGCATGCAACACCGGTCTGGTACCGCACACGCAGGATCCATCCCGCGACCAAGACTTTTCAGGCGTTGCGCATCGCGGTCAATGATGAAGTCGGCGCATTGCGTGAAGGACTCGCCTCGGCACGCGACATACTCGCAAACAATGGCCGCATTGCCGTCATTACATTCCACAGCGTCGAGGATAGGGAAGTGAAGCATGTATTCCGGCACTGGGAGAGCGAAGGAACCGGAAAAGTACTCACGAAGAAGCCGATCACTGCAACGGAGGAAGAGCTTGCTGAAAATCCCCGTGCCCGCAGTGCGAAACTGCGTGTATACGAAAAACATTTTTCATAGCCATGAGCGCATTAACACAATCAGTTTTATACGTTAGTTTGACCCGCGAACATCCGGCGGAGATTTTGGTGCGCCGGGGCGGCATCATATTGTGTGGCGCTCTCATCATTGCGTACATATATTTCGCGAGCGCGTCGGTATTCCACGCGATCATGCAACGCACCGCAGAAGGCAACATCGAAACTGCACGCACCGAGCTCGCTACACTCGAGAAAAACTACTTCTCCTTGAGCAAACATGTCGACCAGAATGCAGCCGCAGGATTGAATCTAGTGAAGGCTTCACAAAAAAGCTTTGCAGAACGCAGTGTGCACGTGGGTGTCGTTTCCGCCACGAACGGTCTCTAGCTGATACACTGGGAGCATGCCCGCACACCTATCATGGCATCGTGTTTTGTTGCTAGCGAAAGACTGTACATGCAGTCTCGACAAACTGATTGCGATACTCATTGACCAAAACATACAAAACACGGACAACAATGCCATAATAGGTGTGCGGGTATGAGGCGCGAGTTTACAATCCGGGTTCGCGTGGTGACGGTGGCTTTTTTTATGGTCGTCATCCTGCTTATCGCGCGGCTTTATGTCGTCCAGATAGTGAATGGCAAGGAATACAAGGAGCGCGCAGAGGCGCAGTATATTACGAGCGACGTTTCGACCGAAGAGAGAAACGACATTTTTTTCCGGAGCAAGGATGGACAGCTCATCGCCGCGGCCGTCATGCAGTCGGGTTACAAAGTGGCCATCAATCCGACCATGCTCATTGATGCCGCCGCCGCGTATGCGGCAGTGAATGCCATCGTACATATCAGCGAGGACCGTTTTCTGGCCAGTGCGGGAAAGAAGGGCGACCCATACGAAGAGATAGCGAATCGTTTGACGAAGGATCAGGCGGCTTCCATTGAGAAACTGCGTCTTGCGGGGGTGATTCTCGTGCCGGAGAAATGGCGCGTTTATCCGGGGGAAGAGCGCGCGGCACACATTTTGGGATTCGTGGGATACAAAGACGAAGGGCACGAACGTGTCGGGCGATACGGGATCGAGCGATACTGGCAGGACGTACTTACTCGTTCGGGCGGGCTCTATGTGAACTTCTTTGCGGATATCTTTGCGAACATCGGAGCGCTCACCGCGGATGCGGAGCATTCGTCCGGTGACATCATCACGTCGATAGAGCCCACCGTCGAACAGCGCCTCGAAGAGACGCTTGCATCCGTCGAGCGGCAGTATCATTCGAAGATTACCGGCGGCATCATCATGGACCCGCGCGACGGCAGTATCATCGCCATGGCGGCGACGCCGGATTACGACCCCAACACGTTCAACACTGTTTCAAATGCCGGCATCTTTACGAACCCCGTGATCGAGAACGTGTATGAACTGGGTTCCATCATGAAGCCATTGACGATGGCTTCCGCTGTCGATCTGGGACTCGTTACCGCATCGACGACATACAACGATGCTGGATGCATCATGCGCGACGATGCGAAAGTCTGTAATTTCGATGGCAAGGGACGAGGCATCGTCAGCATGCAGGAAGTCCTGAATCAATCGCTTAACACCGGCGCGGCATTTGTGGCGGAAAAGCTCGGTGCGCAGAAATTCTCACAATACATGCTCGCGCTCGGCTTTGGCGAAGAGACTGGCATCGACCTCCCCGGCGAAGTGCATGGCATTGTGTCTGCGCTCAAGAGCGGGAGCGCCCTCGATCTCGCATCGGCATCATTCGGGCAGGGCATCGCGGTGACTCCTATCGAAATGGCTCGGGCGCTTGGCGCCTTGGCCAATCACGGAGTATTGGTGACACCGCATATCGCGGACCAGATACAGCTCAAAGAGGGCATCCGCCGGAAAGCATGGCAAAAAGACGAACGTCTCGTATTTTCTGCCGAGAGCGCTGATGCGGTGACCGACATGCTCATCACCGTCGTCGATACGGCGCTCCTTCATGGACAGATCAAGATGGAACGCTACAGCATTGCGGCAAAGACCGGCACCGCGCAGATCGCAAAGCCGGGCGGCGGCTATTACACGGACCGCTATCTCCACTCGTTCTTTGGATATTTCCCCGCGCGTGACCCGCAATTCCTTATCCTCTTGTTCACCGTTGAACCACAGAATGTCAATTATGCATCGCAGACGCTCACACAACCTTTTAGCGATCTGACTAATTTCCTGATAAGTTATTACAATATCCCACCGGACAGATAACTATGAAGGAATTGCTCAAGAAAGTCGTTGTCGCTATCCTCACCCTCGAGGCGCGAGCCATCCTACGGAAATACCGGCCGCGTGTCATTGCTATCACGGGGAGCGTCGGCAAGACTACTGCCAAAGACGCTATTTATGCGGCGCTCGGCGGGGGCCCTGATATCCGCAAGAACGAGAAAAGCCTTAACAGTGAACTTGGCGTACCGCTCACTATTATCGGCGTCCAGAGCGCATGGGGGAGCGCCATGGGATGGGTGCGTATCATATGGAAGGGCTTCCGGATGATGTCCGGCAACAAGCCATACCCCAAGACGCTCATCATGGAAACCGGCGCTGATCATCCGGGTGATATTCACCGCATCGCACGATGGCTCATGCCTGATGTCGCGGTGTTGACCGGTGTTGCGCCCGTGCACATCGCGTTTTTCGATTCAATAGATTCCATCTTCAAAGAAAAGCAACAGCTCGCAAAGCATTTGCGCACCGGCGGCTGGCTCGCGCTCAATGCCGACGATGAACGGGTGAGGACGCTGGTGAATAGCAGTGAAAATGTGCTGCCCTACGGTATCGAACACGGCGCATTGCGCGCACACAATATCCAGATGGTATTCACCGGCGGTAAGCTGAACGGCATCAGATTCGATGTACGGCACGGGGCCGAGGCACCCATCGCATTCGAGCTCAACGGTGTCCTCGGCAATGCTCACGTGCTCGCGGCGCTTGCGGCGTGCGCGGTTGGTATCACAGAGGGAATGTCGCTCAAAATCATTGCGGCAAATCTCAAAAAGCACACGCCAACCCCCGGCCGCATGCGTGTCTTGGACGGTGTGAATAACTCCATCATCATCGACGATTCGTACAACAGTTCGCCGGCGGCGGCCCTGCTCGCGCTCGACACGCTCAAACACATACCCACGACACGGCGCATTGCCGCACTGGGTGATATGCGCGAACTCGGGAGTCACAGCATCGAAGCGCACGAAGCGGTAGGGAAGCGTGCGGCCGAAGTCGTCGACCTGCTCATCACCGTGGGCATTGAGTCAAAAGTACTCGCCGAGGCGGCGCGCAAAGCGCGACCCGACCTACTCATAAAAAGCTATGGCTATGGCGAATCAGCAAAAGCAGGGGCTGAATTGGCAAAGGATCTTCGCGCCGGTGACATCGTGCTGGTAAAAGGTTCGCAGAATATGATCCGCATGGAACACTTCACCAAATCCATCATGGCCGACCCCGCAAAGGCAAAGTTTCTACTCGTACGACAGGATAGTGCATGGCTCGAACACTAGCGCACCTTGTCGTTTTTCTCCTTAAAGATATAGAGCCAGACGACTCCGCCAACTGACCAGAGCGCAATCAATGGGAGCGTTTTGCCGATGGTGTCGCCGTCAGACTGAACGGCGATTTTGATTCCTTCCCACAGGAACACGATGTATATACTGCTAGCGAGGTAGAAAATATACTCTTCAATCGGCAGGTCGTATATTCGGATTCCGAGTGTGTTTTTGTGATTGAACGTCCATATCCACACGGGATCGCGTTTGCCGTGTCGTGCGGCCCATAAATCATATGCCGTACCGAGCATCAGAATGACGCCGAGAAACACGAGAAATTGCGGGAGATAAATATGGTCCCATACAAGGTAGCCGGTGATCGCAGCGGGGATTCCAAAAACGAATAGTAGACTCAATGCGTAATAATATCGTCGTAGTCTCATCTACCGAGTATACTGTGTCCATGCAAAACGAGAGTCCGTTGTTCCCAACCAAAGAAGCGGCACTCGCCGCGCCGGGGGGAGATATATCAGCACTACAAAGGCGGTGTGTACCGATTGATAGAGCGCGATGTAAAGCATTCGGAGACGCTCGAACTCGGCGTTGTGTACGAACATCTCTGGCCGCATGACCACGGATTCTGGTACCGCCCGCAGGAATTATTCTTTGGAAAAGTCGAAAAAGGAGAGAAGCGGTTCAAATTGATAAAACAGCAATAGTCTTGTACAATATTTCTGACGGGCACATTGGCATTAGATGTGCACCTCTGCAGACGGCTCTATCGTCTAACGGTTAGGACACGGCCTTCTCAAGGCTGGAATCCGGGTTCGATTCCCGGTAGAGTCATGGCATGTCAAGACGTGGGAATTTGCCAATGTGGCAATGGTCTGAGTCTTGGTGAAATAGCATTGTTCATGCTATACCCCTCACCGCTCTCGTTCACAAAAGCGGTGAGGGGTATATACTGTCCCTATGCCCGAACACCCCACCCCCACCCAACAGCTCACTCATCTCAAGAAGCTCCAAGACGAGTTGCAAGCCGCCTACACCACAGGCCTCACCTCCGGAGATGGACAACGATTCGACGAGCTCCGGGCAGAGTTCGAAGAAAAAGAAGCAGCGCTCAGAGCAGTGCTCGCTCCCGGAAGGTTGGATGCCGATCAGATGGAGCGTGTGATCGCCGCAACCAGCATATTTTTGCAAGACACATTCACGAAATGGTACGATGCAGATACCGGCGACACAGCGAACATTACGCACCCTGTGCTTGTTACTCCACCAGGGCTCGATTACACAAACAAAAAAGCCGATAGCAACCCGAACCGATTCGGCGAATATACACTGAACCCAGACACGCAAGGACTCAATTTTGAGAAAGCAGAAGTATTCATTCCTGATCTTTCTCAATTCAACGGCCGGTCGCTC
>JACQKA010000021.1 GCA_016204805.1 Candidatus Kaiserbacteria bacterium
ACTATGTTTTTTCACTACAGATAAAAAGTTAAATAAAGCCCACGTAAAATATCTTGAAGAACTCTTAATCAAAGAGGCTGGCGAAGCTGGCAGAGTGCATTTGCAAAATAACAACCAGTCACAACAAACCGGACTTTCTGAGTCTGAAGAGGAAGCGACACTCTTGTTTGCAGAAAACATTAAACGCATTCTTGCATCGGTTGGCTATACGTTTCTGAAAAAATCAACCGAGTATGAAGAGGGGTCTGGTGACGTATATATATGTAGAGGACCGAATGCCGAAGCACGAGCTTTATATACAACTGAAGGCATCGTAGTGCGCGAAGGATCGCTTGCACGCAAAGAATTTGTTCCAAGCGCCGATAGAATCGAAAGACTACAAATTAAACAAAGAGAATTGGGTGAGGTATGAATTTTGAGGGGGGGAAAATGATTCGCAATATAAATTTGTGAAAGATTATATATTTAACAGTCCCTCAACTGCCGCTGCGGTAGTTTTGGCTAGGAACGCAAATGGCTGGAAAGAATGGAAAAGAGAATCTGATCGAAAGACTCTCGATCAGGTAATAAGGGCTCCAAAAGAAGATTGAGAATAGTGGCATCAAGCATTCCTCATCCAACACAAGGGCACTGCTTGATATACTGCACTCACGATCATCCGCCCTGATATGAAAGCAGGACATGTGCATCTGCACGGAGCTGAGTCTGGCTAACTCGCGTCTGACATTCGTGCAAGCGCACGTTGCACGATATCAGCAACGGCATCTTTTCGTGCCTGACCCAATACAGGCAACGCCGCCAATACAGAAGCATTTTTTGTCGGAAGCAGTTCCACTTTCCCGCCCATGAATTCTGCAAGTTGTGTCAAAAACTCGTCAAGCCATGACGGTGTTACTGTCAGCACATCATCAAAATCGATGTGCACGGGGGTGTCGGGACTCAGTCCGGGGCGGATTGCATTAAACGCCTCCAGTCCTGCCGGGCGTGAAATGAGCACGGTGCCGAATTTTTTAAGTTGAATGGTTTGCATAAAGATAATTAAAACGTAATAACGGCATATGTGCCACGGACGTTCTCGCTCGCCATTTCAATGCGCATCGGTCCGGGATTTCTTGGAATATGTACGGCGCCGATGCCGGAGCGGAATAAGAGGCCGATTTGTTTTGTTTCCGCAACCCCGCGAACGACCTTAAGTCCGTTGCCGCGCTTCTCTGGGTTCCTTCCGGAAACTATCTCGGTGAAAGCCACACGGAGTGCCTCCATGTCAGTGGCTAGATCGGGGCGGACATGTTTGAGCGTCATCCGCACGCCACGTCCGCGATCTGCAAGGACAATGATCCGCTTACCAACATCATACGCGTAAAATATGCCAGGCACATCAGGCCAGTTGCCGCCGTTGTGCGCGAAAGAGTTGTCGCCAATTTCTCCTGCAACAAGGGTGAGTAGGGAAACTATGTCCTTAGGCATGCCCCCGACTTCCAAGAGGACCGCACTCATTTTTGTAAGTTGGCTCGTGAAGCGGTCCTGACGTTCGCAGAGATATTCTTCCGGCAGTTCCGTTGGCTGCGCGCTGGCCGACCATACCCATCCAAGAGCCTTAAGTTCAAGAGTGAACGGCTGGAGATCCTGCAGTGTATAGTAGCGCTGTCCGCCTATGCTACGCTGAGCGCGGAGTTTCCCGGACTTCTCCCAATTCCGGAGCGTCTGGACTGTTACTCCAAGCATTTTGGCCGCTTCGCCTACCCGAACTTTTCTGCCGGTTATAATCATGACATCATTTTATACGGAAACCTATAAAAAGTCAACCAAAACCTATAAAAACCACATGGACTTTATAGGTTTTTCTGGCTAGATGTATAGAAAATAGCCAAATGTTGCTGATTATCACCGCGTGTTAATGAATGGGGCGTATACTGCGGCCATTACAGGATAACGAAAACACTATGAAAAAATTCATGGCGATGTACATGGCACCGGTTGCGGAAATGGAGAAGTTGATGAAAAATTCGACGAAAGAGGATCAGGAAAAAGGATGAAGAAGTGAGGCGCAATGCCGATGCCTGCATAGTCCGATGCGTGCCGAACTACCTCTGTATTAAAGGGGATTTTGGTATAGACTCTCTGCATGCTTATCGATGATGTCATTATTCGGGTGCAGGGCGGGAAGGGAGGCGACGGAAGCGTCGCGTTCAACCGCATCAAGATGCACTTGGGTCCTACCGGCGCAAACGGCGGCTTGGGCGGTGCAGTCTATTTCAAGGGCGTCTCTGACCTGAGTGCTCTTCAGCAATTTCGATACAAAAAAGAAGTGGCCGCGCAGAACGGCGGCGCGGGGACCAAGAGCCTGCACGACGGCAGCGGGGGCAAGAATTTGGAACTCTTGATCCCCGTGGGTACCGTCATCCACAATCTGGATACGAAAAAGGATACAGAGGTGACACAGGTGGGCGAGCTCATATTGGCGGCCAAAGGCGGCCGCGGCGGGATTGGCAATTACACGTTCCGTTCGTCTACGAACACGAGCCCCTACGAATCGACGAAAGGGCGCGAGGGACAGAATTATAGTTTCCGGCTGGAGCTCAAGATGATCGCCGATGTGGGGTTCATCGGTCTCCCGAATGCGGGGAAGTCGAGCTTGCTGAACGCGCTGACCAACGCTTCCGCCAAAGTCGGCAATTATGCGTTCACGACGATCGAGCCGAACCTCGGCGCGTACTACAATCTCATTCTCGCGGATATTCCGGGATTGATCGAAGGTGCGTCCGGTGGGAAGGGTCTCGGTATGAAATTCTTGCGGCATGTCGAACGCACCAAAACGCTGTTCCACCTGATTTCCGCGGAATCCGATGATGTCGTGCGTGATTATGGAATCGTGCGCGGTGAATTGAAGGCGTACAGCGACGAGTTGGCCAAAAAGCCCGAGCATGTGTTCATCAGCAAGAGCGATATGGTGTCCGAGGATGACGTGAAAGAAAAGATCAAAGCGCTCAAAAAGAAAAAAGTTGTGGCGCACGCGATAAGCATCACTGATGGGGATTCGCTCAAGGTAGTACGCGATGTCCTTTCCAAAGTGACGAAGGAGAAGACGGCGTAATATAATTGCCCAGTGACTATTTCATACGCACTCAAACACAGCCGTCGTGCGCGGTACATGTGGCTGCGCGTCCTGCCTGGTGGGAGCGTTGTCGTGACGGCGCCAGTGGGGAGTGCAACGGGCGTGATTCAGCAATTCGTGACCGGGCATGCGCGATGGATAGAACGCGCTGTCGCGCGGATGTCGCATTTTAAATCATTGCCGGTTTCCGGCCGCCGCGCGTACACCATGCATCGCGAAGAGGCGCGGGCATTTGTGACGGAGCGGCTCGCGCATTGGAACCGGGTGTACGGATTCACCTATGGCCGCGTGGCGATAAAGAATACGAAACGGACGTGGGGGAGTTGTTCGCGGAAAGGGAATCTGAATTTTGCGTACACGCTGCTGTTCCTGCCGCGCGAACTCGCCGATTATGTCATCGTGCATGAACTGTGCCATCTTGGCGAGCATAATCATTCCAAAAGTTTCTGGGCGCTGGTCGGCCGCGCCCTGCCGGATTACCGCGAACGCCGCCGCGAATTAAAACGCTATCTACCGCGAGGGTAGAGGGTTATTGTGATGCAGGAGTGCTGGAAGTTATGTCTATAGGAATACCGGCCTCAACATTTCGTTTGAGGTTTTCTATCAGTTCGGTTTGTGAAGAGGCGTCAAGAATTTCAATGCCAACGATTTTTCCCGCCTTATCCATATCAACCAAAAGACGGTCATCCATCTTGTGCGTTTTAGCGACGGGTTCGCTCCCGACGTTAACGTATACAGCATCTGCAATTATGTCGTATTTGATGTTCATAGCGATTTGTTAGACATAGTATCCAGTAATTATGACGTAGTCGTTAGCGTCGCGGAACCCTTCTCTTAAGATTTCCTGGGGTCGCGGACCGGATTGCTCCACGATGTGTTGAATTTTATTTTCGGGCGTTCGGGGTTTTTTGTGGATGTTGATAGTGCGGGGCCGATGGCGGGTTTTGGTGTGTTTGCACCAAGGTGGATGACCGGCGTAGGGGGTGACTTGTGGGCAATGACGATAGGCGGACGCATTGCCGGTGCTGTCGCCGCGTGGCGGAATTCAGGTTTTGGCGGTGGTGTTGGGGTGATAACCGGCGGGCGTGGAATGTTTTTAGTGAAGGCACTGACGTGCGTCGGTGTTCCCACGCGCGGTGCAGGTTCGGTGGCAATAGGAAGGGTCATTTGCGATACTGTTTCGGTTCGGCCTGAATTCGCAAGGATGCGGCCGAGGAGTGCGCCCAGTGTGAACGCGATCATGAGCATGATGAAGATTTCCCCTGCGGCGCCAGAGCGATCGTATCCTTCTATGAGTGGTGCCTGTGTATCCGCAAGAGGAATACCATTGGTGTCCGCTGGATCAGCTGTCATTTCTTTCGCTTGCGCCTGTATCGCGCACAGGTTGTTTACACCGCACACATACCACGCGGTCGCAATGGCGGACCATAGCGCAAAAACGATGAATATCGCAACGACGTACTGTTTGGTAGAGAAATTGCGACCGAACATACGGGGACTATATAACTCGATAGACTAGCCTGCAAGTGCGATTAACTGTACGGTTGCGCCGGCTTCACGCAGTGGTTCCGCGGCTTCTGAGAGCGTCGCGCCGGTCGTAGTGACGTCATCTATTAATAGAACGGTGGTATTGCGCAGTGAAGGGGTGTTGGGTGCGAGGCTGAAGGCGCCCCGCATGTTGGTAATCCGTTCGGCACGCTGGAGCGTGCTTTGCATGTTCGTCTCGCGCGTACGAACGAGCGCGGGCACGAGTGGAAGCCGTCCGGAGCGAACGACGTGTGTTGCGCGGAGTACCGATTCAATCTGGTTGAGGCCGCGTCCGGCGAGGCGCTTTTTGCCCAGCGGAATGGGAACGGCCACGGTGCGTCCGCCAAAAAGCGCCTCATCAGCGATGTATTCGACGAGGAAATCATTCAACATGTCGGCGAGGAGCGCGCACGCGCGTCGGTCGCGTTCGAATTTGAGCGCGCAGATGGCATCGCGCACGCGCGGCTCAAAATACGACGCGAGCACGGTCACGCCGTGCGCACCAATGCGCCGCGTGCTTGGCGCATAGGGGAGTGGCGCGTCTGCCTCTGCGATGCGATGGCTCCGCGCGCTCGGCGGGAACACGGTGTCTAGCAGGATGTTTTTCACTGCCGTTATCAAAACACTGAACATAGGTTGCTCGTAGATGCTATACTTTATATCATCATGGCTTCCATTACGAGCAGTCTGCAGAGCATGCTTTCGTCAATAAGCGGGAAAAAACAGGACGAGAGCGTGCTCGGTGTTGATATCGGTTCTTCATCTATCAAAGTCGTGCAATTGCGCGCGACAAAAGGCATGGCCATTCTCGAAACGTACGGCGAGATCGCGCTCGGACCCTATGGTGGTGTTGCTGTGGGCAAGACGACCAAGCTTTCTGCCGAGAAGATAGCGACCGCGCTTTCTGATGTGATGAAGGAGGCGAATGTGACAGCGACGCAGGCCGGCGTCGCCATACCATTCACTTCCAGCCTGATCTCAATCTTGGATCTTCCTGAAGTCGACAAAGACCAGCTCAAGCGGATGATACCGATCGAAGCGCGCAAATACGTCCCGCTCCCTATCTCCGAAGTGACGCTCGATTGGTTCGTCATTCCGAAAGAGGTGAAAGAACAGGATGCGTTCGACCGTATCGAAAAGGAGACGCCGATGCAGAAAAAGGGCAGTGAAGTCCTGCTCGCCGCGATCCACAACGAGATCCTCCGCGCCTATCAGACGGTGATGGAAACGACGGGTCTTACCGTAAGCTTCTTCGAGATAGAGATTTTCAGCGCAATACGTTCCTCGCTCGGACATTCGACGGCGCCGATTGCTGTCATTGATATTGGCGCGTCGTCGAGCAAGATCTATGTGGTCGAGCGCGGAGTCGTGCGTTTGTCGCATCTCTTGAATATCGGCGCACAGCAGATGACGGAAATTCTTGCCCGCTCGCTCGATTGGACGTTCGAAAAAGCCGAGCGCATGAAACGCGAGACGGGGCTTAATGATTCGCCGTCATATTCGCGCGAAGAGAACGACCGTATGCACGAAGCGATCACCTCGCCACTCTCACGTATATTCTCGGAAGCGAATCGCGTGTTGGTGACGTACGGCAAGCGGTACAACAAGAACGTCAGCCGCGCTCTTTTGATAGGTGGAGGGGCTGGGATGCCGAATGTGACACCCTTTGCCCACGAAGCCCTCCATGCCGATATCGAACTGGCGCATCCATTCGCCAAGGTAGAGGCACCGGCGTTTCTTGAAGAGTCCCTGCGCGGTATCGGTCCCGGATTTGCGACATCGGTGGGCGTAGCTTTGCGCAAGCTTGCGCAGAACTAAGTACTATCCACTGCTTGACGGCAGACCCCTAGTTTTCCGTGCCATACTATGTAGGTAGTGCGCACTGGGCGTAAAATCTTGTACAGCGTTCACTTAATTTTGGATGCAGTACGAGGCGCACGAGAGATTCAAGCGAGTCGTATGTTTGTTACGGTGAGCGCGGAATCTCGAAGTGCAACGAAGTAATGCGCCACAATTAAGTGAACGCACTAAAGTAATGGAATCAAATATAAAGTCATCGTTCATACCGCGCGATACCGCAGAAACATTGCGCCCGCGACGGAAACGAGGTGGCGGGGTCGCAGACCTTGCCGTGCTCTTTTCTATCGTGCTTGTGGTGGCATCGGTTGCGCTCGGTGTGTCGGTGTTCCTGTACGTAAAATTCCTGCAATCGAGTCTCTCCAGCAAACAGGAACAACTGAAGCGTGCGCAGGCGAGTTTTGAGCCGGCACTCATAGGGGAATTGAACCGGCTTGACGACCGTATGCGCACTGCGGAAGACCTGCTCGCACAACACCTCGCGCCGTCGATATTATTGAAAGTGCTCGAAGATCTTACGCTCAATACCGTGTCCTTCAAATCGCTGAAATATACAGTGGGGGAGAAGTCCGGTATCGCGCTCGATTTCACCGGCATCGCAAGGAGCGTGAACTCGATCGCGCTTCAGGCGGATCTTTTTGGCAAGCATGGCGTGATCGGCAGTCCGATATTCTCGAACATCAATCGCCAACCGGAGGGGGTTGCATTTGAACTCACGGCAGTGGTGAATCCAAAAGATCTCAAATATCAGACATTGATCCAACCGGAAACACCACCGCCGACGCAAGACCAATCATCAGCGCCGGGCCAGATACCGGGCTTCACGCAATAACGCCATGACAAAAATCCTCACCAGCATACTCACACTTGCAGTCGCCGGAGCGGTGTTCTTCGTGTATACCCAACCGGCATACAATTCCGTGAAAGACTTGCAGATGCAGATCACTGAATACAACGCGGCGCTCGACAAAGCGCGCGAATTGCAGGAACTCAAACGTTCGCTCCTTGCACGCTACAACACATTCGGCGCGGAGCAATTGGACCGTCTGACGCGCATGGTGCCGGACCACGTCGATAATGTGCGGCTCGTACTTGATCTCGACAGTATGGCGACACGCTATAGCATGGCGGTGCAGAATGTCGTCATCAGCAAGAAAGCGGAGGTCGAAAAGACCACGAACGTGATCGGGGCGATCGGCGAACAGAAGCAGAAATATGACTCGCTGACGCTCGAATTTACCACACGCGGTACATACACCGATTTCGCACAGTTCATCCGCGACCTCGAATCGAGCCTGCGCATTGTTGAAGTGGACCATGTTTCCGTAACTCCGGAAACGACCGCACCTCCTCTGGATGAAAAAGGCAAGCCGCTCCCACAGCCGGAGCCAGTCTATCGTTTCGATATCAATCTGCGTACATTTTGGCTCAAATAAGTATGTTTGAAAAACTAATGAAAAACAAGATGGTTTTGATTATCGGTGGCGGGGTCATGATCGGACTCATCGCGTGGTATACGTTGACCGGCGACGCGATACCCGCAGGAGTGATCCAGACGCAACGTGTCGAACAGGGCAAGGTATCCGACGAACAGCGTGCGATCCTCGACACCCTCTTCCAGTTGCGCGCAATACAGTTGACCGGAACCATATTCAACAATCCGGCATTTACGTCACTCAAAGATTTCCGCACGGAGATCGTTGCCGAGCCGATCGGTCGCCGTAATCCTTTTGCTCCGCTTGAACAGGTCGTACCCGCTACTCCCGCGACGACCCAGACCGGTCGCTGAACGCAGTATCATCCTGTTTTAGAGAGGAGTGTATGATTCACTAACCGGATATGGCAACTACTGACATACAAAGCATGTTGGATGAGGTGGAGGCAAAAGAAGCGGTTGCCGCATCGGACGCCGAACACACACATGACGCACCGTTACGTTCGCTTGCCGACACGAAGATCCCCTACGATGTATTGAAATACATTCCCGAAGAGTCAGCGAACCACTATCAGATAGTGCCGCTTTCCGTAGCGGAAGGTGTCCTTGAAGTCGGCATGGTTGATCCGGAAAACCTCGGCGCGATCGACGCGCTGTCGTTCATCGCGCGTAAGACTGGCGTGCCGTTCAAGATATTCCGCATCAGTCCCGAAGATTTCGATAAGGCGCGCGTTCTTTATAAAGGGTTGGGCGGGGATGTCGACAAAGCTCTCTCCGACCTTTCGACAGAAAAGAAAGCCAAGGAAGAAGATGATTTTGCCGCAGAAGAGGGACGCATCGCGCTCAACTTGAGTGGAGGAGAATCGTCGCTCACGGACAAAACAACATCAGGAGAGATACGCGAGGACGCGCCGGCTATCAAATTGGTGTCGACGATTTTGCGCTATGCGATCGATGGCGCGGCTTCCGACGTCCACATCGAACCGACGAACAGCGGGGTGCGCGTGCGCTATCGCGTCGACGGTATCCTGCATACATCCGTCGTTTTGCCGCTCGAAACACACCGCGCGCTTGTCGCGCGCGTCAAAGTGCTCTCGTCCATCCGTCTCGACGAACGTCGCAAACCGCAGGACGGCCGCTTTTCAGCATCGATCGACGGCCGTCAGATCGATTTCCGTGTCTCAACATTCCCCGCGTACAACGGCGAAAAAATAGTGATACGCATCCTCGACCGTGAACAAGGATTCATACCGCTCGACCAGCTCGGTCTCACCGAATCCAACATCACCGCGATGCGCGACGCGATCAAACGCCCCTATGGCATCATTCTGATCTCCGGCCCTACCGGTTCCGGTAAATCAACAACCCTCTATTCGATGCTCTCCGAAGTGGATCGTGAGACAAAAAACGTACTCTCGCTCGAAGACCCGGTGGAATATTACATGGATGGCGTCAACCAATCGCAGGTGCGTCCCGAGATAGGATACACATTCGCGAACGGTTTGCGTACGACACTCCGCCAAGACCCGAACGTCATCATGGTGGGCGAGATTCGCGATGGCGAGACGGCAAAGCTCGCCATTCAAGCCGCGCTCACCGGTCATCTTGTACTCTCCACGATCCACACCAACAGCGCTGTCGGCACTATTCCGCGCTTGATCGACATGGGCGTCGAGCCGTATCTAATCCCGCCGACCCTGATCCTTTCCATGGCACAACGGCTTACTCGCAAACTGTGCCCCGACTCCGGCGAGAAAACGCCGGTTTCGAAAAGCATGCGCGAAATGATGGAAAATCAATTTTCATCATTGCCGAAAGCGGTGCGGCCGGCTATTCCTGATTCGGTGTTTGAGGCCAAGCGCACGCCAGCGTGCCCGAACGGCACCCGCGGCCGGCTCGCGGTATTCGAGGTGATGAAGATGAGCCCGAGCATCGAAGACACTATTCTCAAATCACCCGTAGAGTCCAAGATATGGGAAGTGGCGCGCAAGCAAGGCATGATGACCATGAAAGAAGATGCCATGGTCAAGGCGTTCGATGGGCAGATACCGTTTTCTGAGGTAAACTTGCTGAGCGGGCTCATGTTGAATGAAGAAGAGATCCCGCCTGTGGAAAAAGCACCAGATGAAAGAAAAGTTTTAATGGAAGACGATGACCAGAAAGATGGCGACACGCCCACGACCGCCGCGCCGATAACGCTATGACCCGGTAGTAGAATTTCAGCTTAATTATGTCCACCAAAACAAACAACGTAAGAAACAGTATGAACAGTGCTACGCACGGTTCCTTTCACCTACCGCACGGCGTATACGGACATAATCAGATAATTAGCCAGACAGTGCTTCCTTACACATCGAACGCCACATTACTTGTTAATTCAGCGTCGTGCGAGCTGAAATTTCACTAACCGGGTATGAGCGACAAGAAATATAAAATTTTACTGTTGGATGACGATCAATTTCTGATAGATATGTATTCGCTCAAGTTCAACCAGGCAGGGCACACCGTCCAACCATGTTTTTCTGTCGATGAAGCCCTGAAGGCACTGCATGACGGGTTTGCGCCCGATGCGGTACTGTTTGACCTTGTTATGCCGGGGAAAGACGGTTTTGATTTCTTGCGCGGCCTCAAAGAGGAAAAACTAGCTCCGAACGCGACCTTGATCGCACTTACCAATCAGAGCGCCGATGAAGAAAAGAAAAAGACCGAAGAGGTCGGCACCGAAGCGTATATTGTCAAAGCGATGACCATTCCGTCGGAGGTTGTGCACATGGTGATTGCCGCTATCGAAAAGAAATAACACAGGCTATCTGGCCTGTGGATTGCATCAACAGGGTGTTTTTGTGTGAGATAATGATACTATGGATTACGCATCAGCGTTCAAGAAGTATGTCAATGTATTGGTACACGAAGGGGGCTCGGACCTGCACTTTTCGACCGAAGCACATCCGACGATACGCGTGGCAAGCTTGCTGACACCACTCCTCAAAGAGCCGGTGTTGAGTCCGCAGGACACGCTTGGATTTGCAGAACTGCTTCTGACCCCCGAGCAGAAAGAACGATTTCTCCGCGAGCACGAAATAGACTTTGCCTACCAGACACCGGACGGGAATCGTTTTCGTGGCAATGCATTTTTCCAGCGTGGGGCGATAGGCATCGCACTGCGCTTGATTCCGAAAACCATCCGCACGGTCAAGGAACTCAATCTTCCTGATGTCGTCGAAACATTCGCGAGGAAGCCGCAAGGATTCTTCCTCGTCGTGGGACCGGTGGGACAGGGTAAGACGACGACCTTGGCGGCCTTGGTCGAGCTTATCAACACCGAGCGCATGGAACACATTATCACCATAGAAGACCCGATCGAATACGTCTATACACCGAAGCAATCGATGATCGACCAGCGTGAAGTTCGCATCGATACGAAAGATTTCGCGACAGCGCTCCATTCAGCGTTCCGTGAGGATGTCGACGTGATCATGCTTGGCGAGATGCGCGGTGCGGATACCATGGCGGCGGCAGTGACCGCCGCGGAAACCGGCCACTTGGTGTTCTCAACTCTGCACACAAACAATGCCGCACAAACGGTGGATCGCATCATTGATACATTCCCCGCGAATCAGCAGGACCAGATCCGCATCCAACTCGCGGCATCGCTCGCTGGCATTTTCTCACAGCGCCTGATCCCGCGTGTGTCCGGCGGACTTATTCCTGCATATGAACTTCTGATCAACAACAAAGCTGTTTCGAACCTGATTCGTGAGAGGCGTACGCACGAGATAAACACGGTCATCGAGACGGGTTCGGAAGAAGGCATGATAGACATGAACCGCTCGCTTGCGGAACTCGTCGCGCGCGGTGAGATAACCATC
The DNA here is from genome assembly GCA_016204805.1 of Candidatus Kaiserbacteria bacterium. Lineage (GTDB taxonomy): Bacteria > Patescibacteriota > Minisyncoccia > Phycocordibacterales > UBA2100 > JACQKA01. Next base: position 11,804 of record JACQKA010000021.1, read on the forward strand.
GAAAACGCATATTCGTTCTCTCTCAATCCGAAGGTGTTAGAGAAATTACTATGAGTTTGATGAAAATCGATGAGATGCGAGGCGCGGGCGAGGAGCGAACTGAGCAATATCGAGCATATTGTGAGGGAGCACCGGAGCCCGCAACGAAGCAGGTCGCGATTTTCAACGAACTCTAACCATGGCATTGTTTTCATACACAGCAGTCGATCCAAGCGGCAATGAGCGGCAGGGGATGATCGATGCCATCAATACCGATGTGGCGATCGCCGCGCTCCAACGTCGGGGGTTGGTTGTGTCAGGCATCGAAGAAGAGAAACGGCAGACAGCTCTGCTCGAAGGCCTCAATCTGTTCTCGGGCATCAATCATCGCGATGTCGTTCTGCTCTCACGCCAGGTGACGACGCTCTTTGAAGCGCAGGTCTCGGCACTACGCTCGTTCCGGCTTCTCGCATCCGAAGCGCGAACGCCGCAATTAGGCGAGAAATTGAGCATGATTGCGGACGACATCCAGAGCGGCAGTTCGATCTCGGTTGCGCTGGCAAAACATCCGACCATGTTCTCGCCGTTCTATGTGAACCTCGTCAAAGCGGGCGAAGAAGCCGGTAAGCTCGACGAAACATTCTCCTTCCTCGCTGACTATATGGACCGCAACTACGAATTGACGCAAAAGGCGAGAAACGCGCTCATCTATCCCGCATTCGTGTTCACCACATTCATCGTCGTCATGGTTATGATGATGACGTTGGTCATCCCGCGCCTCGCGACTATTCTTCAAGAAGTCGGTCAGAACATTCCCGTATACACGCGTGTCGTCATCGCAATCAGTCAATTCATGTCCAAGTACATCCTACTTCTCGTCGTATTTGTCGTGATAACCGGATTCATTCTTGCGCGATTTGGCATGACAGTGCGCGGCAAGCTGGCGTTCTCGAAGTTTCGGTTGAGCATTCCGCACATCGGTCTCATCTACCAACAGCTCTTCCTTTCGCGCATCTCTGACAACCTCGCAACCATGCTCAAGAGCGGCATCCAGATGGTGCGTGGACTCGAGGTTACGGCGGTTGTCGTCGGCGACCCCTTGTTTGAAGAGATATTGAAACAGGCGACTGAAGACGTGAAAGGCGGGCTCCCCGCGTCGGAAGCACTGCGCAAACACGACGAGATCCCCGGTATTGTCGTTGCTATGATGAAGATCGGGGAGGAGACCGGTAACTTGAGCAAGATCCTTGATACGCTTTCGAAATTCTATCGCCGCGAGGTTTCGACCTCGATCGACACCTTGGTCGGTCTCATCGAACCGTTCATGATCGTGTCTCTCGCCGTCGGTGTGGCGTTCCTGCTTGCGGCCGTTCTTATCCCAATATACAACATCTCCGCAGGATTCTAACTCCACACCCGCGCTGGGTATCAGTCGCAAGCGGAGCCGACCCACCCTCCAAAATGACTAAAGCTTGGGCAATTCCCGTTTTGCCCAAGAGCGAAGCGATTGGAGGCAAAACGCAATCCTCGTAAGGGACGCCCTCGAGTGGTCATTTTGGAGGGTGGGTCGGCGTAGCGCTAGCAATCCATCCAGCTATCCACAGGGGGGATTCATGCTGGCTCACAGGCGCGTATAATGTGCAGTACAAGGTCGTAACCAGCTAATCATATACTTATATTATTAACGCTTTTCAAAATTTATGAATCAAGCAAAAAGAGGATTTACACTCATCGAACTTCTGGTGGTTATCGCCATCATTGGTATTCTGTCGTCGGTTGTGCTCGCATCGTTGAACTCCGCCCGCAAGAAGGGCCGCGACGCGCGTCGTATCGCCGATGTCAAACAGCTCCAGCTCGCGCTCGAACTCTACTACGACGCGAACGGTAGCTATCCGACGGCTATCAGCGGCACGTTGCTCACTGCTCCCGGATATATCGCCGCACTTCCGAAGGACCCGACCGACAACGCGGTCTATCCGTACGACCAGATCTCGAGCGGTTCGTCTTACTACCTCGGCACAAGCCTTGAAACATCCGGCCACACCGCACTCAACAGCGATGCTGATAGTACGGGTACGAACGTCATTGGCGCAGACACCGCAGGATGTGGGAGCCAAGCGAGCCGATACTGCTACGACGTGAAGCCGTAATCTCAATACGTGTTATACCATCGACAATTAAGGTTTGTGAATACGTCGCAGAAAATCGCGCGCGAGACGATGGAGAAAAAAGTGAGATATATCCGCAGATACATTGAGCTTTTTTCTCCGAGTCGTAGCCGCGATTTTCAAGACTTGGTTCACAAGGATTAAT
>JACQKA010000012.1 GCA_016204805.1 Candidatus Kaiserbacteria bacterium
TTGCCAGGACAATTTTATAGAACTACACTTGCAGAATACGGAGAGACATTTTCAGCCGTATAATGATACTACAGCGGCTATGTCAAAATTTAGTGCCGGGTCATCAAACCGAAACAGTAGAGGAGGCGGCAGATACAGCCGCAAAAGCACCGACGGTGTGTGGCGCTCTCGTGCGTTCTCGTATCCGCAGACAGATCGGCACAACGAACGTCTCGCGGTACGCTTGCGCCGTGTCCGCATCGTATCTCTGGGCGTCGGCGCATTTTTTGGATTGTTCACCGTGTGCAGTATCGCTGTCGCATCGCATCTGGAGCGTTTCAGGATCGCCGATGTGCGCATCGAGGGGCAGGTGGCACTTTCCGCCGAAGCGATCCGTGTCATTGCGGAATCGTCGCTCAAAGACGGCCGTATGCATCTGCTCTCGCCGGACAGCATTTTCTTTTTTCCGCGCACGCAGCTGTCGCATGACGTGCGTGCGCAATTCCCGCGTATCAAGTCTGTGGTTGCAACCGTAGGATCTTTTGCGGACCGCAGTATTACTGTGGCCGTTACAGAACGTATGCCGTTCGCGCATTGGTGCCGCAACGAAGCATGTTTCTTGCTCGATGACCAAGGATTCGCTTTCGCGACATCGACTGGCGCACACACAACGCGTAGCGAGATCTTCCGCAGGGGCCTGCTCGACGATCCGATAGGACAGCGGTTCTTGCCGAGCTATTTCCACAGCGTCATCACCATGCTGAGCGGGGTTGAGCGACTCGGACTCAAAGCGACCGATGTCGAGGTCATGAATGAGAACGAATATCACGTCACATTGAAGAATGGCACGGTGCTCATGATACGTTTCGTCGACGATCCGCAAACCATTACGGAAAATCTGCGCGCGGCGCTTTCAACAGGCGCTTTGATGAATCGCATGAATGACGTTATGTATATCGACCTGCGGTTTGATGGACGCGTCTACTACAAATACAAACTATAAAAAAGGCGCGTGACCGCGCCTTTGTAACTACCCACCACCATTCAGGACTGCGAGTTCGTTCTCTGCAAGCTTCGCTGCCTGGGAATCCGGAAAATAGTTGAGAATGAACTCATGATCCCGCGCATCTTTCGATGCCACGAGTTGCATCAAGACCTTTTCGGTCGGATCATCAACGTCGGCGGGGAACAGATTGCGAAGTAGCAACATTTTGTTTGCGATGAGCAGACAATCGTTATGGCTTTTGCACGAATCCAGTGATTTCGAAAGAGCCCTTGCGTCTGCCCGCACCTTTTTGCGATCCTTGCCGTTCTTGCGCGTCCATCCCACGGGTTTTCTCCAAAGCAGTTGATCTGCTCCTTACTGTATAAGGAGTCGCCTGCACCGCAAGTCAATAAAAAGAAAATCGCCTGTCTCAAAGCTTTTTGAGACAGGCGGCGATCTTTACACTATAAACATTTACATATGTCAACTATCGACGGTAATTAGGAGCATCGGCGATGAGCATGACGTCATGCGGGTGCGAGGTGTTGACTCCGTTTTGTGTGACGCGGCGAAAGTCACCACGCCGTTGCAATGCCGGAATGGTAGGTGCACCAACGTATGCCATCGAACTGCGCAATCCGCCTACGAGTTGGTGCACAACATCCGCGAGCATACCCCTGTAGGGCACCGCACCCTCGATGCCTTCGGGAACGAGTTTTTCATGCGGAACCTCACCTTGACCATATCGTTCACGGCCGCCACGATTCTGCATCGCACCGAGGGAACCCATGCCGCGATATTTTTTCATACGTCCTGAATGATGCGTGAATGTCTCGCCCGGCGACTCTTCGCAACCGGCGAGCAGGCCGCCGAGCATCACACAATCGGCACCGGCAACGATAGCCTTCGGTATATCACCAGAAAGGCGGACACCGCCATCGGCGGTAATCGGTATACCGGTGTTGCGCACCACCCGTGCGCAATTATATATCGCGGTGAGTTGAGGACAGCCGATGCCAGTGACCACGCGCGTGGTACAGATAGAACCTGGACCCTGACCGACCTTGATGCCGTCGGCACCGAGATCGAGGAGTCGTTTCGCCGATTCCGGTTCCGTTACGTTGCCGACAATGATATCGCAGGTGAGTGCTCCTTCGTGTTTAAGCGCACGAAGTGTCTCTGCGACATTCTTCGAGTCGCCGTGGGCCGTGTCGATAACGACCACATCAATATCCGGCGGGAAGAGCGCGATGCGGTCATAGGCATCACGGTGGACACCGACGGCAGCCGCGACACGCAGACGTCCCTTGGGGTCGAGATTGAACGCAGTCTTCTCGCCGCTCATAAGCCGCTTCACGTCGGAAAAGTCATACATGCCGACAAGTTCTTTCCGTTCGTTGACGAGCGGGAGCGCCTTTTTCTTGCGAAGGATCATCATGTTGTACGCTTCGGCAAGTGTCGTTTCCGGCCTCGCTACGATAAGTTCCGTCGTCATCACCTGCGCAGCTGTTTTCGAAACATCATCACAGAACTCGAAATCGTCTTTCGTGAGGATACCGGCGAGACAGCCGTGTTTGTCGATGACGGGGAACTTGTGGAACGTATATTTCTTTTCCAGCCTTTGTGCGAGTATCTGCTCGATCGTCTCAGACGCCCGTACGGTTATCGGTTTTTCGATGAGTCCGTTCAGGTGCCGCTTTACTTGCTTCACCTGTGTGGCTTGTTCATCCGGCGTGAGATTGCGATGGATGACGCCGATGCCCCCCAGTCGGGCGAGCTGGATCGCGAGCCGTGATTCGGTCACCGTGTCCATAGCGGCGCTCACGATGGGGGTCTTGAGTCCGACGTTGCGTGAGAATTTCGTTTCAAGACTCACATCGGCAGGCATCACGTCTGTCTGGCCCGACTTGATGGTGACATCATCGAATTCGAGCGCGAGCCGACGAGTATCCATATCGCTGAAGAAAGGGTCACATCTCCTCGGTGGTAGCTCTTGCATGCGGTACTCCTATTGACGCTGGCGTCATCCTAGTGCGCACGGCAGGCAAAGTCAAAAAACCCCTAAACAGTGTTAGGGGTTTTTAACGATGCGATTGACCGTATAGAAACACGAATCCATCGTCATGTAGCGCTTGAACTCGACGATCTTGCCGAGCGAGCGTCTCGCTTCCGACGTATCCATGACCCAGAATTCGAAATGCTGTCGGCGTTTCTGCCATGGCCACTTTGATGGTTGCTCCTCGACAGGAGAAACCCGCAAGATGAGTATAGGTCGGAACATTCCTGGTGTCGGATAGACGACCTCGAAGTGCTCGACCTTGTATTTCTCTGGAACGATGGCGATGCTGTGCGGTATCCAATCCCGGAGCGGCGGGCGTTTGATGAGATCGTTTGCCATGTCACTCGGCCAGATAACTGCACGAGTCGCCGAATTTCACCCGCGTGATCGGAATCACCATGTTCTTTTTGATACGCGGAGTCACGCCCGATGTTGCGTCGAGCAGAAAATAGTGCGGTTTGGCGTTGTGATCGTAGTCAGGTACTGCGACTACGGCAATTTTGCTCTTGGGCACCGGACGATCCAACACTTTCTTGATGAAGAAAAAACCGAGCCACTTCGTTTCGGTCAGCGGCGGCCGTCGCTTTTTCTGTGCCGATGGAAGTGTCGCACCTATTTGGTACAACGTTGGTAAGATGTCCAAATCTATCTCCTCGACGATTTCTGAAATGGCGTCTTTACGTTTGGCCATGTGTCGCTCCTATTATTTCTGAGAGAACAGTACAATGATTTGAATCTATATACAAGCCGTGGCAGAGTGTAAACATGCAAAATTTTTGGGAGAAATTGCCGCGGCCGTTTTTTTGCTTGGCACCGATGGAAGATATTACTGATGCCGCATTCCGCGCGCTTCTTGCCGAACAAAAGAAAAGACCGGATGTTTTCTACACCGAATTCACTTCGGCTGATGGATTAGTGCTCGCTCCAGAGAAGGGGAAGCGCTCCCTCATGAAA
>JACQKA010000013.1 GCA_016204805.1 Candidatus Kaiserbacteria bacterium
CCGGCGCTTATCGCAGCCAGACCACGTCCTTCATCGCTATTGAGAGTCTAGGCATCCTCCGTACGCCCTTATCAGAACTTCCTGTTAGAAATTCTGAGAACCGTGAATTGCCTTTTTTACAGGGCAATTCATGCAGAAATCTCGAAGCAACTTTAGTTGCTAAGAGTTTCTGCCTATTTGTTTGTGATTGTTTGCCCGCACACCAATTCTGGCATCGTTGCATTGTGTTTTCTTAATTTTTGCTAACCATCGCCGCCAATCTCGAAAAATAACTTCCGGTGACTGACGCTTGACGGGCAACAAAAACACCATGCCAGAATTGGTGTGCGGGTTTTGTTCTTTGTCCTTACCGTACTAGACATACGGCAAGAACCTATTCATTGATTCTTTGTTCATTTTTTCAAGCGCATTACATGCGCCCGTCCATTTCCACTATGCATTTTTCAAAGTCCACTCTACCCACAAAGGGGTACTTCTTGTTTTCTAACTCGCTTCGCTCGTAAGAAAACAAAGTCGCGCGTATTTTTCATCAAAAAAGCCGCTTCGGAGCGGCTGCCGTTCACTACAGTAGTAAACCGGCTAATCCCGCCCTTTAGTGGTTACTTTTGTGATAAACATATACACGTAAAGAGAGTATATACCCCTTGAAATCCTGCGTCAAGTAAAACGCAATAGTTCGAGCTGAACACACAAAAACCCCGCCAGCTGGTGGCGGGGTCGATATTTTTTACAGAGAGTGTGCGGCAAGCTGGTTGGCGAGCAGTGCCGCACTGTATGCGAGCACGCCACATATCGGAAATGTGCATATCCATGCAAGAGCGATTTTGCCCATGACGCCCCATCGCACATCGCGCGCTCTGTGCGACGATGCGGCCCCGACAATCGCGCTCATGATGGTGTGAGTCGTCGAAAGCGGGATGCCAAACCACGAAGCGCCAAAGATGGTGCACGAAGCAACACTTTCCGCTACGAATCCCTGCCACGATGCGAGGTTGGTCATCTTCTGGCCAACTGTTTTGATGATGCGCCATCCGCCAAGCGCTGTGCCGAGACCCATCACGCCCGAACAAATGAGAATGGTTGAGAAAGATATATGGAACTCGTGTGTCACACCTCCCAGCATAAGAACAAGTGCAAATATGCCAATGAACTTTTGCCCATCATTCAGCCCGTGGTTGAAAGCCATGGAACAGGCGGAGCATATTTGCAGATAGTCGAAGGTGCGTTTTGCTTTGGTGGGCGATGCATTTCCTGCGCAGACCATAATACCTCGCGCTAAGAAATGCGCGCCGAGGAATCCGATGACAAGCGCGAGAAACATGCCTGTGAACACTTTGGTCCAGCCACTCCACATGAGCGCTTCGAATCCTCCTCCGGCGACCGCCGCACCGGCAATGCCTGCAAGCAGTGCATGCGATTTGCTGACCGGCATGCCGACCTTGCCGGCAAAAGCCCCCCACGTAATGATGGTGACCATCGCTGCAGAAATTGCGGGAAGCGTTATTGCATGTGAGTCAACGATGCCCTTGCCGATAGTCGCCGCAACAGCAGTGCCAGCCATGGCGCCGAGCGCATTAAGTACCATTGCCATTAAGACCGCCGCACGCAATGTCATGACGCGCGTGGACACCACGGTGACGATTGCGTTCGGCGCATCGGTCCAGCCATTTACAAACTCGGCGGCCAACACTAGGAATAAAGTCGCCAGAAGACCTATGGTCAGCATTTATGCCTCCCTTCTCGCGATTGACATGATGCGCGAACCACAATGATTCGCGTCGTCAGTCACCTGCTCGAGTAGATGATACAAGCGTGTCCATGCATGGAATGCGACGGGATTTGCATCTTTTCTGTCGAACTCTTTGGCGCATTCCGCTTCGGCACGAAAGAATAATGTGTCCGCTTCGGTCTCTGCATCGTTGAGATGCCGGACCAACACGGCTACTTTGTCGAGCGCGATTGGCTTGGTGGTCACCATGACGGACACCAGTTTGAGCACATGCCCCGCCATATCCTCGATAATTTCAAGGAGACGCTTGGCATCGGGCCTTAGTTTCGCAAGATGCCTCTGGTATATGTTGATATGCGCGGCGATCTTGCGCATCCGATCGATGATCTCATCGATCTCCCATGCGAGTTGTGTCACATCCGGTTTGTCGAATCGCACCAGTTGCATGAGAAATATCGAATCGAGCAACGCATGTATGTTGCCTTCGATAGTATCGCCTGCATGCTCGAACGCTATTATTTTCGGCAAATCTTGCCCGCACGTAACGCGTAAGTGCGTAGCACATTCAACCGCAGTCGTCGCCAGCTGGATTAACAGCTCTGTGCATCGCTTGTTCGGCGAAGGGCCGAATAATGACATCCGTAATCTCCTTCTCTTTTTCTCTCATGCTCTGGCGCGCACAGTACCATGCGATCGTTTTATTTCAAAAACAAAAACCCCGCCAACTGGCCCGCACACCAACTGTGGCATCGTTGCGTCGTGTTTTCGTAATTTTTGCTCACCATCGCCGCCAGTCTCAAAAAATAAATTTTAGTGACTAACGTTTGACGAGCAACAAAAACACAATGCCACAGTTGGTGTGCGGGCTGGTCGGATCCATAAACAGCAAAACTCCTGTCAGCTGCCAGGAGTTTTGCTTCACTGATCGAGAGATTAATGGTGGCCGGCCATCTCCTTACGGAGCTTGCCGATATAATCAGCTGCTGCATCCTTCCCACCGAGACCGAACGCCAAACCGAATGCGATCGAAAGTCCGATCACGACGCCCATGAAGAGCATCTGTGCGAACTCTGCCGCAATACCGATCTGCGAAAGTGCCGCGAGAAATGCAAGGATCCAGATCACCCACTTGGTGAGCGCGCCCATGAAGTAGACTGAGTGCGTGCCCGCCGCGCGCGCCGAAGCGACGACGACGTTCTTTGCAAGCTCTGCTACTACTGCCGCGAGGATCAGGATGAGCACCGCCGCAATGATCTGCGGGAGGTACACTAACACCACGCTCTGAAGCACGATGTTGACTTGGGTGAGACCCAAGACCTGAAGCGACGCCATGAGGAACACCACAACGATGAACCACTTGGCAAGTTCGCCTACGAAACGGCCTGAATTGAGGCCGAACCCTGCACGACTCATAAGCTCTTCAACACCAGCACCGCGCAAAGCATCATCCACGCGGATAGCGCGGATAACCTGCGACAGCACGCGACCCACAATGGAGCCGAGCACCCAACCGATGATGAAAATCACTACTGCAAACACGAGATTTGGGATGAAGTTCCAGAAAATGAACCAGAGATCCTGCCACGTTCTCTGAAAGACATCCGCCCATTCTGCGACTATCATAGATATACCTAGGTATCTATAAACTAATAAGTATTGAACACATGTATTCGACCGTTGCTAATAATTGTACTGCCAAAAAACGGCCAGAAGCCGTTTGTTGACCTATGGTGTGGATACGTGAAATGGTCTCTTCCGCTACGCCGCCACACCCTAAAAAGTGACCACTCGAGGGCGTCCCTTACAGGATTGCGCTTTGCGTCCAATCGCTTCGCTTTTGGGCAAAGCGGGAATTGCCCAAGCTTTAGTCACTTTTTAGGGTGTGGCGGCTCCGCTCAGGCTTATAGCAAATTCAACTTATCGAGCAGGATGTGGTGCGGGTAATCGAGCATGTCGCGGATGAGGCGGTCTTGCACGTCGAACCGGTATTTGAATTCTTTCGGCGAGAACAGTGCGTATTGCACCTCGCAACCGCGCTGTGCTTCGATGCCCCGCAGTACGGCTTGTATCTTGTCTTCGTGAAGTGCCTCGCCTGCGATGAGCATGTCGATTCTCCCCTCGCCATCTTCGTCATCGAGGAGGCGCCCGGACACGATAACAAGCGCGAGCCGTCCCGTACGGCGCAGCTGCGTAACGACGCCTTCGTCAATGGGCTGTTGCGTATCACGTATGAACATGCGCAACGCTTGCGCATACGGATGTTCTCGATCGAACGCCCACGCTTTGTATAGTGTGTTCTTTCCATTCTTGTCAGGCGCAGTTTCGCGCTCTTGCGTTTTCACTACACCAAGCTTCATGAGCGCGGTGAGTTCGCGTTGAATGACCGCTCCATTTTTTATCTGCAGTTTCTTACGAAGGTCGTCAACGGTGTATGCTGTATCGGAAGCCGAAACGAGAAGTCGTAGCAACTTCGCTCGCACCTGATCACCTAACAATTCAGAGAGAAAATCCTTCTGCATAGTTTTGCGATTGTATCACAAGACCCCACCTCTTTTCGAGATGGGGTCAATTGTCACTTCCTTGCTTTGAATTTTAGTGAAAGCTCGCCGCCACACACATCTGCAATGCGTATGAGCAACCCCACATGACGATCGCGGAACCCTTGGGCAGTCTCCATTTTAGAGATCCGGTCTTGCGTAGTGTCGACGCGTCTTGCAAGCTCTATTTGAGTGAGCTTGGCATGCTTTCGGGCATCACGCACAAACGCAGCTACTCGACATGATGCCGTTGCTGCTGCCCATTCTTTTTCACCTCCTAGATTTGTCTTGGAAAACAACTCTTTCACATGTGCCGTTAGTTCTTCTACGGTAACGAAATTATCCATTAGTGAGTGCTCCTTTTGGCTACATAATTAGTCTTTATTTATTATATAACGAAAGTGATTAAAACACAAGGAGCGGCTGAAGCCGCCACTCGTGTGCGAACAAAAGTACCTTATTTCAACGTAACTTTACCTCCGGCTTCCTCCACTTTCTTCTTCCACTCTTCTGCCTGTTCTTTCTTGACGCCTTCTTTCATGACTACCGGTGCGCCTTCCACCATGTCTTTTGCCTCTTTGAGGCCGAGGCCGAGGACTTCCTTCACCACTTTGATAACGGCGATTTTCTGCGCGCCGCTCGCGGTGAGCTCGACGGTGAATTCAGACTTCTCTTCTGCAGCGGGGCCTGCCGCAGGGCCGGCAGCAGCGACTGCCGTCGCAGAAACTCCCCACTTCTCTTCGATCGCTTTCACGAGCGTGTTGAGTTCAAGCACGGTCATCTTTTCGACTGCGTCTATGATCTGATCTTGTGTCATACATTATATAAGTTTGTTTACAATCGCGCACTGCTTCGTTGTGGGCTCCGGTCCTCCCTCACAATATTCTTCATATTGCTCGGTTTGGTCCTCGCCCACGCCTCGCATTGCATCGATTGTAAACAAACTCGCTTTTAGTGATTATTTCTTCTTCGCCACCTCCGAGAGCGCTATCGCGAAGCGCTGGCGCGGAGAGTTGATAATGTTCGCAAACATACCGCGCAGTGTTTCGAGCGGCGGGATGGTAGCAACTCCGACGATCGCGTCGCGTCCTTGAAGTGCCTTTTCAAAGATACCGCCGAGGATAGCGAAACGCTCTGCGCCGAATTTTTTCGAGAACGCATGCACTGCGCGTGCAGGAAGCGTTTCGTCATCACCACCCGTCGCATACGCGACAGCGACTTCGCCATCAAGCGCAGGAGCCGTACCGGCGACCGCACTGTCGGTGAGCGCCTTGCCGATGAGCGTTTTCTTCGCAACGAAATACGAGATGCCCTCGCCCTTCAATGATTTGCGCATTGCAGATTCATCCGCGACCGTAACGCCCTTGAAGTGCACGAAGACAGCCGGCATACCGCTTTTGAATGCGGTGTTGAGTCGCTCCAGGATCGCCTTCTTCTGTTCTTTTGTTTTCATAGATTTACTTATGCGAGTGACAACGAGTTTAGTAAATCTTGATCCAGCTCCACTTTGGTATCCCCTACAGACTAATTCCCTTGCTACCGTGTTGCGATGGGTTTCGAATACTCATCAAGGCCTTTCACAAGGTAACGGATACCAAAAGTGGTGCTGGGTTGCCACTCGTAAATTCTCAATTGGGCCTTAAGTTCGACCTCGGCAAGTCTGACATTGGCCCCTCGCCAAATGCTCGCTGTCTTCAGCCCGTGCGGGCACTATAGCGAGAAACGAAGTCGTCGTCAACAAGCATGCGGGTAACTTCTCACACCCCCACCAAATACTCCCGCAGCGTACCCCTCCCGAGCCGTGACATGAGGCACGAAAGAAGAATGCCGGTATGCTCGGCTCCTTTGGCGTTGCGCGAGCCGAATGATAC
>JACQKA010000017.1 GCA_016204805.1 Candidatus Kaiserbacteria bacterium
CACCCGCTTAAGCATCCGGCGCTTCGTACTCGTCCTCAGTACGCGATGATCCGAAAAATGAACCCAACCGAGAAAATCAACGCCGGAGGCGAATGTTTTGATGAAGACTTTGTCGGGGTGAAGAATGAGATGAAGCCGTTCGCGAAGAAAACCATCGATGCGCGACAGCGCCACTTGCAGATGTGCTTTGTCGTGCGACAGTAATACGAAATCGTCCGCGTAGCGGATGTAGTACTTCGCTTTGAGTGTATGCTTCACCCACTGGTCGAACTCGTTCATGTAGATGTTCACGAACAGCTGCGACGTGAGATTGCCGAGCGGGAGTCCTACACCGAGCACAACGTGAAAACTGTCGACGACGCGTTCGATGAGCCCGAGAATGCGTTCATCGGAAATGTACCGACGAAGGATACCGTACAGAACCTCGTGGTCGACTGAGGCGAAGAACTTTCTGATATCACACTTCAACACCCAGCATGTGCGGGTGTGATTTCGGGAGACCTTGCGTGCGTATGTACGGAATCGATCGAACGCCTTGTGCGTCCCTTTTCCACTTCTGCATGAATACGAATCACTGATGAACGCGCGGTCGAAGAATGGGTAGAGCTTGCGGTAGATGGCATGGTGGAGCAGTCGATCGCGCACCGTTGCCTTGTGAATGTTACGGGGTTTGGGGTCGTTGATAGAGAAGGGGTGATAGAGGCCGTGTGTGTACTGTTCCGCAACGAGGTTGCGGTGAAGCGAAAAGATGTTGTGCATCAGGTCGGCTTGAAACTTCAGTACGTCCTCCTTTCCGCGCTTTCCCCACACAAATTCTTTCCACGCCTCAAGCAAATTTTCAACAGCAATGATATCCTCGTAGGTATGAGTGAACTTGGAACAGCCCCCCCCCCGAAAGGTTTTGCCTGTTATTGAGCATACGAAAGCATTGTACCGCCTGTGGCTCCCTATTCGGCGCAATATGGCACGAGATGAGCGTTTCGGCATAGGCAACCGCATCGATGTACTTTTACTTGATTTACTTGAAGACCTTCGCACTGCCGGATACGCGCGGGCGAACGAAAAACCGACTGTCCTTGCCCGAGCGCTTCATGCTCTCGACTCGATACGGTTCTTCCTGCAAATAGCATGGGAGTCAAAACTCATTGCGAACAAACAGTATGAAAATCTCGCCGTACGCATTGAAGAAATCGGCAAGATGACCGGCGGATGGCGCAAGGGCATCCTCGCGAAAACCCCGCCGATTGGCGGGGAAAGAAAAGAGTAGCGGGAAACGAACTCATTGCCAGCGTTCCACCTGTTCGGGTTCTTGACGGAGTTCGCATTGACGTTCCAACCGTCGCCGTTCCAATTGGCGTTGACAGCCCAGACTTGTACGCCGCCCCATCCGTACCACTGCTCATAGAATCTTCTCCGAGCTGTATCGTATGCGGGACCTCAAAGTCCGCAAGAGCGGCGCACCGATTCTTAATCTTTTTTGAACAGACGTGCGTGCGCTCGCGCAAGGCGTACCCGACACGATTCTGACGACGCGTATGCCCGAGGTGCCACGCGCAAGCCGTAGCCGACACGCTAGGGCGTTCCTCATTTCAGATTGTATATCAAAAAGCCCCTCTGCCACTTTCGCTTGCGCGAAGTGGCAGAGGGGCAAAGAGGATTCAAGAGCACAGATTCAAAGCGTTCAAGAATCAGCGGGAAACGAACCCACCGCCAGCGTACCACCTGTCCGGGCCCCAGACGGAGCCCGCACTGACGCGCCAACCGTCGCCGTACCAATAGGCGCCGACAGCCCAGAGCACTCCACTCACGTCACGAATGTAGCCGATAACCCATGTATAATCTCGGGCTACCTGCTTGTGCGCGAGCGTTTCGTAGAACGCAACGAGCGAAATTTCCGCCCGATCACCCAGTTCGGTGATAATGGGCGCGTCGAGCGACGCCTGCTTCAGCTTTGAGAGCCGGAGCTCCGTCTCGTTGACATCGCGCTCCGTTTTGGAAAGCATCGTCTTTTTGAAGTTGTCGCCGAGATAGGAAATGCGCACATGCGCATCTTCCGATGTGTTGACGACGAACTTTTTCTTAGCGATGAACTCTTTCGCGCCGAACATCCTAAACGAGACGCCGAGCGGCTCGAGAAGTTTTCCGACGACTTTCGCGACGCGATTCTTCACCGCATCGCAAAAGAGCTCAATTGCCTCCTTTGTGTTTTGGATCGCCCACTGCGCGTCTTCCGATGACAGTGGGGCTAAATATCGCTGGTGCTCGACGAGCGCTCCCGCGAGCTTTGCGATCTGTGGTTCGGTCATAGTACTTCTCCTATTTTCCTAGCCGTTTTTACAGATGCTGCTCATAACGTCTCCGTATGGATCCGCCGCAGCAGAAAAGGTGCTTCAAAATAGACGAAAAACCCTTTCTGCTGGAGCGAATTTCTAGAAAAATTATACACCTTATTATTAACTATGTCAACTCTCTAAAAGAGTCGTGTTTTATGAGCTTTTTTGGGATGTTCCGTTATATTATAACTGGGTTTCGGAAAGCGCTTTGTTGACGGTCGAGAGCATGTCTTTCTTTGTGCCTTCCACGGTGGTGATATCGGTGTCAGCATACTGCGCATGAGTGAACAATGCGGCCGTGAGCGCCTGTGGTGAAATGTATCCTAGAGCGTAAAGAATGCGCGCAACACACAAAAGCTCTACCGATGCGAGTGAGAGTGTTGTGTGCGCAACGCACGCATCACGCGCGCCGACCAGCACTTCGAGCAGATACGGGTTCGCTTCTTCGCCGCGCACCAGTCGCAAGCAGAGCTGTGCGATGCGTGCATAGGCGTGCACGCCTTCGGGTGACAGTGCTTCGTGCGACATTACCATGGAGCCGGCGACGCGCCAGCCGCGTGTGCCGCGGACAAGCGAAACCGATGTGTGGGCAAACAACGAAAGCGCCGTACGCATCTTAGAGCCCATGGTTCTGACCGCACTTGCCCGCGCGCGAACTAATCCGAAGTCGCGCGTATAGAACGCGAATACTTTATCGTGTTCGCCATAGGCCTGATTGCCGAGCACTACTGCATTCGTTGTGTATTTCTTGTACATCTTATTTGAGTTTCATCCGCACTTCGTATCCATCGAGAGTGAGCGCATCGCCGGAAACGCTATCATATTCTATGCCGGACAAAGCGGCCGACTTCATGAGCGCCGACTTGCTCTCTTCCACCCGCGTACGGCCGACGACACTCGTCCCCACAACTAGAATCACTTTCTCCCCCGGCTTCAATCCTTTTTTCTTTCGCAGTTCCTGCACCGCGCGCAGAAGTTCACGCGTCTCGCCCTCTTGTTTGAGCGCGTCGGTCAGCGTCGTATCGAGCGTGATTGATTCAGACTGTGCACTGTCAAAGATGACTTCTTTCACATTGAGTTCATCGCGCACGATCGCCGCCATCTCTTCACCGAGCATTTCTTTGATGGTGGCTTTCTGAAGCGGTTGTCGCACTTTGATCTTTGCATTCGCGCGAAATTCGAGTCCTAAAGACACAACACCACGCGCTTTCTGCATCACCTCAAGAAGCGCCTCAGTGCTTTCTTGAGGGGCTTCTGCGGTCGGCCAATCTTCGAGATGCACGCTCTCTTTCTTGCCGCCGACAGTGCGATAAAGATGTTCAGCGACAAAAGGCATGAATGGCGCAATCACTTTTGCATATTCATGGAGCACACATGCAAGTGTCGAAAGCGCCGCTTTCACATCTTTCTGGTCATCACCCTTGATGCGTTCGCGCGAACGACGCAGATACCATGTGGAGAGATCATCGATAAAATCAGCGAGCGGCCGCGCGGCTTTGTCTATTTTGTATGCATCAAGATTCTCGGTCGTCGACAATATGAGCGCATTGAGCCGTGCAATGATCCACCGATCGAGCACATGCTCGCTCCCGCGTTCCGCTGTGTGTTTCGCCGTATCCTTGAAAAGTTCGTAGAACGAAAGCACGTTCAAGAGCCGCCCGATGTGTTTTTTCACTATTTCATCGACGAGCCGTTCATCGAAATTCTTTGACGTGCCTGGTTCATTCACGGTGTACATCCAATACCGCAGAGCATCCGCTCCGTATTTCGGCAGAACATCCCACGGATTGATGACATTCCCCGATGACTTCGACATCTTCTTTCCTTTATCATCCAAGAGATGTCCAAGGCAGATCACGTTTTTGTACGGCGTCCCCCTCTCCATCAAAACCCCGACGCACAGAAGCGTATAAAACCACCCGCGCGTCTGATCGATCGCTTCAGAAATGAAATCCGCCGGATACCCTGCGCCGTCTATCCACTCTTTGTTTTCGAATGGATAGTGGTCCTGCGCAAATGGCATAGCGCCCGAATCAAACCACACGTCCATGACTTCCGGCACGCGCTCATACATCTCACCATCGTGCTCGAGCTGGATCGCATCGATATACGGGCGATGCACATCAAGCTCAAAATTTTCGTTCACCGGAAGCGGAGTGTATGAGATCTCAAATATCTCGGCAGTTGCCGGATATAAATCTTTGCGTGTGTGTTCTTCATCAAGAGCGAGTCCGCGCGCGGCCGCGTGCATCATCCACGCACAGCCACCATGGGTGACAATAAGAATGGTTTTGTGTGCATAGTTCTTTTCGTACTCTCGCAACAGTAGGCCCATCCGTCGCTTCACATCTGTAAGCGTCTCACCGCCTTTCGGAGCTTTAGTAATCGTGACTGGCGCATCACGAAGTTCACCTTCCGCACCGGCACGTTTCGAGCCAGTCATTTCGCCGTACTGTACTTCACCGAGACGATCATCAGCAGTAAGTATCGACTCCGGCAAACCCAGCGTTTCCCGGACAATATTCGCGGTCGTATGCGCTCGTTCGAACGGTGAGCAGAAGATGTGATCGATGGTAGCGCCACGCAATTTTTCGGCGCTCGCGCGCACCTGCTCTTTCCCTCGTTCAGTAAGCGGATTATGTGCGGTGATATCCGAGCTGTAAATATTTTGTATGTTACTTTCCGCCTCGCCGTGGCGCATGATGAAATAGCGGTTTCCGGAACGCTTCGTTTTTTCCTTGAGTTCCTCGTACGAGCCGACGACGATCGTCTTGCCGCTTGCCGAACGCCAGATGGGAAGCGGTGTCCCCCAGTACCGGTTGCGGCTGATAGCCCAATCTTTCGCTTCTTTAAGCCACTCGCCAAACCTGCCGTCACGCATGTGCTCCGGTTCCCAGTGCACTTTTTGATTTTCGGAAACGAGCTGGTCACGCAATTGCGACATGCGAATGTACCATGAGTCGCGTGCGTAATAAATAAGCGGCGATTTACAGCGCCAGCAGTGCGGGTAGCTGTGCGTGATGTCTTCGGTACGCAACACCTTGTCGCCGAGTTCTTTGATGATTTCTTTGTCTGCTTTTTTCACAAACATGCCGGCAAACGGCTTGACCGCGTCAATGAATTTCCCTTCTTCGTTTACTACATGATATTTCGGCAGATTATTTGCCGTGCCCAGTACAAAGTCGTCGCTACCGTACATAGGTGCGATATGCACAATGCCCGTGCCGTCTGTGGCGCCCACGAAGTCAGCCGCGTATATCTTGAAAGCATTCCCGAGCTTTTCTTTTTCTCGCTCAGACACTGCTGGCTTCATATATGAAGCCAGTGGTTCGTATGCAAGGCCGACCAGCTCACTACCTTTCTTTTCTTCTTCTATTTTTGTGTCGGGAAACAAAACACTTACACGCTCTTTTGCCATCCAAACCCTACTTCCATATATGGAAGTGCGCGCGTAGATTATGTGTTCGCCGACCGCAAGCGCGACGTTTCCCGGCAATGTCCACGGCGTCGTGGTCCACACGGCAATGTATTCGTCTTTGCCCACCAATTTGAAAAGCACATATACCGAAGTATCGGTCACTTCTTTATATCCTTCGGCGACTTCGTGGGACGAGAGCGGCGTGCCGCAACGCGTGCACCACGGCACTACGCGATAATCTTTATATAAAAGTCCGCGTTCATTGACGCGCTTCATGATGCTCCAGATGGATTCTATGTAGTCGTTCGTGAACGTGAAATAGGTTTGGTCGTGATCGACCCAAAAACCGATGCGGTCGGTGAATGCTTTCCATTCGTCGATGTACCGCAAAACGCTTTCTTTGCATTGCCGGTTGAATTTCTCGATGCCGTAACTTTCTATCTCTTTTTTATTCTTGAGACCGAGTTCTTTTTCGACTTCAAGCTCGACGGGGAGCCCGTGCGTGTCCCATCCCGCTCTTCGGCGCACATGAAATCCTTGCATCGCTTTGTAGCGCGGGATCAGGTCCTTGAACGCGCGCGCTTCGAGGTGGTGGATAGCCGGATGACCGTTCGCGGTCGGCGGGCCTTCGTAGAAAACGAATTCACCTTTAGGCGCACGCTTTTCGAGTGTTTTCTTGAAAATATCGTGTTCTTTCCAGAACGCGAGCGTTTCCTCTTCTCGTTGCGCTGTCTGGCTTTTTGGCTTCTCTTGCATGTTCCCCATCGTACCATAAGGGCACTTCACCGCTCTACTTACATCTTTTCAGGAGCAACAATTCCTAGGAGGGATAGGCCGTTTTTAAGCGTTGTGGCGACCGCGGAAACGACAGCGAGCTTGCGTGGCGCATCGGACGTGCCGTCAACTATCTGTTCACGCGCGTACCACGCATTGAATGTAGATGCGAGTTCGGTGAGGTACGTCGTCACTAGCTGCGGGGAGAATTCGCGGGCGGCGCGATCGGCCACCATCGGAAAACGGATAAGCATGCGCTCGATATCGGTGCCGAGTGCAGAAGCAACAGGCGTTACGCCAGCCTGCGCAGCCTTCTCCAAAAGTGCCTGCGTCCGTGCATGTGTATATTGCAAATACGGGCCAGAATCACCTTCGAGCGAAAGCGCGCGCGCTTCGTCGAACATAATATTTTTCTCAGTTCCTTGCCGCAGTATCTGATATTTGATCGCCGCAACTGCGATGTCGCGCGCCAGTTTCTCGACGTCGTCAGCGCGGCTTTCTTGCGTACGGGCTTTTGCCGCCTCGGTCAGATCGTTGAGTAACGATTCGCCGGTGATCACATGCCCCGTGCGCGAACTCATCTTGCCCGATGCAAGTCGAAGCATGCCGTGCGCCACGTGCAAAAGTTTCGCAGCGATGTCGGGATATACCAACTCCATCGCTTTCTTCACTACTTTGAAATAATCGATGATCTCGCTCGCGGTAACGACGATGAGCGTTGTCGCATGCGGATATCGATCCATCTTAAGTTTCTCAAGTCCCAATTCTTTCGCTTCGTATGTGGGCAGGCCTTGCGAATTAATGAATACGCGTGTGTGAAGCCCGTACTCTTCACCCTTGAATACGCGTGCTCCATCCGATTCGGGGAAAATTTCCGGATACGATTCGACGAGCTTTTTCCCGATGGGACCGGTTTCGCTCTCAAAAAAGTACACGTCGAATTTCGTGCCGAGTGTTGCATAGATACGTTCGAACGCATCGAGTGATGCTTTGCGGCCAGTGTCGTAAAGTGCATTGAGCTCAGGATCGGAGCGGTCGTAGATCTTTTTATTTATGTCATCGATCTCTTTCTTGGCCGTCTCGTCTTCTTTGTAGGCGGTCGCTCCTTCCGCATACGCACGACCGAACTCGTCGGCGCTCGCCGGATTCAGTCCCAACTTTTTCATGCCCCAGATGGCACACGCTACATGGACCCCGACATCGCCCTGATAGTTCGCGCGGATGACTTTTGCCCCTGCATTCTCGATGAGTCGTGCGAGTGATTCGCCGATCGTATTGCTCATCAAGTGTCCTATGTGAAATGCCTTGAACGGATTCGGGTCGGTGTATTCCACCATCACCTCCTCACCTACATATGCATTGCCCCTGCCCCATTGATCTGGATCATGCAAAATGTTTTTGATGCCCGCGTCGAAATATTCCGATGCAAGATGAAAATTGATGAATCCGGGACCGGCAATCTCGATCTTTGAAACCCCTACAATGGTGCCCATTGCAGAGATTATCTCCTCGGCGAGCGCGCGCGGATTTTTGCCAAGCTGTTTGCTGTAGGCGAGTGCCGCATTGGTGGCAAAATCACCATGCGCAAGCTCTGCCGGAAATTCGAGAGCAGGCTTTGCATACGAAATACCGAGTTGTGATAGCACCTGCGAAAGTGCCTCAGTAATGCGCTTGGACGCGTCCATCGCTCTATAGTACAAGCAAAAACGGCTACGTGGAAACGTAGCCGCTACTTTTACCATTGAGCAATGACTTTCTGCACCACTGCGAGCACTTTGGCCCGCACTATATCTTCCGGCTCTTCAGCATTCACGATAGTGTGCGGCCTGGTCATGACGAAGTCCTTGAACCCTTTGCGCACTGCGTCGTGATATTCAAACGTCTGTTCATCGAAATGATTCGGCACTTCGCCTGCCTTTTCAGCACGTTTCTTTGCACGCATGAGGCACACTCGTGGATCGCCATCGAGAATGATGTAATGATCAGGCATGGCCCGAAGATCGAGTAGCCATTCCCGTTGTCCGTGCACTTCATGTGCAAGATCGTGGCGCTTAGCACCGCGCACTTGGTATGCATATGTTGATGAATCGAATCGGTCGCAGAATACATGGAGTCCCTTATCGAGCGCAGGCCGGATGACGTTCAGCACATGATCCAAACGCGCAGCGGCAAAGAGTCCCACCATCACACGAGAATCCGCGTGTTTGGCAAGCGGGTCCAAAATGACCGCACGGATTTTTTCTGCAAGCGGCGAACCACCCGGTTCGCGCGTGCGTATCGCACAGTCCCCGAACACGCTCGCAAGATACGCGGTCATGCTGGTCGTGCCGGTACCGTCGCCGCCGTCGATAACGATGAATGTTCCTCTCATCGGCTTTATGCTCCTTCTCTTCTTTGACTGTGTCATACCTTACTAAAAACAATACTATATGGAAAGCGGGCGACGGAGTCGCCCGCACTATTACTATTCTTTCCCGAACATTTCGATGATGAACCGTGCATGCTTGGTCAGATTAAGTTCGAGCGGTTTGTCTGCCCATACCCAATTTTTGACCGTGTCTCCTGGACGTAGTGTCGGCACCCCCGAAAGATGTTCCGGCCGACACGTAAACGTGTGGAACCGGTATTCAGTGCCACCGATCGCCGCAAATTCTCCCGTATGAATCACAGGCGGGATACAGCAGACTATGAGTCCGAGCTCTTCGTACACTTCCCGCGCAAGCGTTTCGTGCAGACTTTCTCCTTCCTCACGTTTGCCGCCGGGGAAAAACCAATACCCCTTTTTGAAAACGAGAAGCGTCCTCATGACAGCGCCTTCCCTCTTTTGAACGAACAGTCCTGCAACATCACACATAGACTTCTTCCTTTCTTCTTCCTGTTTCGTAAGTGCGGCGAGTGCTTCATCAACTGCATTCAGCTCACGTTCAAGATTGCGTATTGAATCCGATGATCCAGCGAGCTCGCTCCCATAGATGGCCCATGCGTAGCCATATTCTTTCCATTCTGTTTCCAATGCTTTCGAAATTTCCTCGCGCTTCGTAAGCAGTTGCTCGCGAGTGCGCTGTTCGTGCGTTTCGGTAATCATCGCGGACCTCTTATCTGTCTGCGCCTAGTGTGCGCCGAAATCTGTATCAACATGAACCAACTCCTTTTCACTCATACGCCTTCGACTCAATACGACTTGACTCAAATTCGCTACGGGTGTCGTATATGCTCACGGTATGCCCGGTTAGTAGAATTTCAGCTCACGTGTACCCGCCAAAACAAATAACGTAATCAGCAGTATGAAATATGCACCGCACAACCTACTTCACCTGCCGCACGGCGCATCCGGGTACACGCATGGCACTCTACAAACTGTAGTTCACTATCGGTTGAGCAGTATGCATTATTCACAATCAGTAGCACGTGCGAGCTGAAATCTCACTACCGGGTATGGAAATGCACATCATTCAAAAACATATTTTAAAACGTCTCGCCGAGAACAAAACGCTCCGCTATGCGCAGATCAAGCCGCCGCGCGTCGAAGGCAACCAGTTCAGCTATCATTTGAAAACATTGATCCGGCGCGGCTACGTGATGCACAAAAATACGGCATATGCGCTCACCACAAAAGGTGTCCACTATTCAACGCAGGTCACGTTCGAACATTTTTCCCTACGCGTCCAGCCCAAAATCACAACACTGATCGTCTGCAAAAATAGCAAGGGCGAATATCTTGCGTACACGCGCAACAAACAACCATTTCTCGGCATGGACGGGTTCCCGTATGGCAAAGTTCATCTTGGAGAACGCGTCGCCGTCGCCGCAGAGCGCGAGCTCAAAGAAAAAGCCGGCATATCGGCGGAACTAAAACAGAAAGGTGTGATGTATCTTTTGGTAACGGATTCCGCCGGTGAAGTCATCGCACACACGCTTTTTCACATTTTCCTCGGCACAAAACCCAAGGGTGAAATCGTAATCGATTCCCCCATCGGCAAGATCCGCTGGCTCTCGGAAAAAGACTTGCTCAAGCAAAACATCATGCCCGGCGTGCCGGAAGTGTTGCGTATTGCAAAAAGCACATCGAATGCACTCCTTTTTGAAGAATACGAGTTTGAGCAGGCGTGAAAAGTCCCGAGTTTCCTCGGGACTGAAACCTACGCCTCCCAGACGGCGTGGCGCCGCCTGAAATGCTTTGAAAGTGAAGGACCGCTCCCGGTGTAGTTGCCGCTGTAGAGTATATCCGGCACTTCGAGCGTGCGCTCGAAACGCATACGGCATATCTGCTTGCCATCTTCGAGACAGAACGGAATGTCATGACCGCGCACTTCCAAAACACCCGCCGTGCCTTCCGCCCCGCCAAAGCCGTTGTCAAAGAATCCCGCGTAGTGCGGACGGAATTCGCCAGACGATGTGTCGTACGGCGATATCTCACCGCAGACCTCCGGTGGTATCACGGTGCGTTCGCGCGTCGACAGCAGATAGAACTGCCGCGGCGAGATGACGAACTGTCCGTTTTTGGGACGCGGAATGGGCCGCCAGAAATCTTCCGGCTCATGCGCTTCGATCTTACCGAGATTGATTTCTTCCGTCGGCGCTGATAGTGCTTCGAATCCCACGATGTTGCGCTCAAGGTCGATGTGATAATACAGACTGTCATCGCGAAGCGTGATCTCGTTGTGCGGTATCAGTCGTCCCGTTTTGTCGCGCATCATGCCATACTTCGCATGGAGGCTCGCGATCTCGCCTGCTGACACGTGCGCGGAATTGCGCGTGCGTACGCGAAACTGTGTGAGCGCGATGCCGCGCCTAATCCGCACGTTGAACGACAACGAAACGATTTCTAGATAGATCCTGCCGGTATACCCGTATGGCGTCTGATCATAGTGCGGATATCCATCGCAGAGTACGCGGACAAAGATGTCATTCCTGCCCGTAGAACTTTTCGGCGAGAAGATTGCGCGATATTCCGGCGAAAGTGAGAGATGCTCTGCGGCCGGAATGATGTAGCACAGCCCCTTTTCAAGCACGCCTTCTTCTTCGCCGTCGAGTGTGAAGTGATACCGGTGATACCGTTCGATCAGATCCGCTATCGGCTCCCCTTTGTGCGGGAGCGCTGCAGCACGCATCGCGAAGATCGTGTTACCGAGACGACAATCGATTGATGCGACCTGAACCTGTGACGCTTCGATTGCGGGTTGATCCTCATGGGCACGCACCATCGGATGCGCGCCATATACGAGATCGTGCAAATGTTGCCGTGGAAGGATCATAGGTGCTCCTCTCTGTACTGTATTTTGAATATCACACACAGCGCTGTGGACACAAGGTCAAGTTGGTTGTACCTCCCCCTGTTCCTCTTGCGTACACATCGCCGAGGAATACAGTGATGGTGGAAAAGAGACGAGGAGCTCATGCGAAACTATTGCACCATCATTGCCGCGGTCGGCATGAACAATGTCATCGGTATGGAAGGAAGGTTGCCATGGCGTATTCCCAGTGATTTGAAATGGTTCAACCACTACATCATCGGGAAATCTCTTTTAATGGGACGACGTACGTACGAATGTCTGCCTCCTTCTAAGCTACCGCAGAGTGATCTCATTGTGCTAACGCGCGACATGAACGCTCCGGCTATACCGCGCGTGCGTTACGCGCACTCAATGCCCGAAGCACTGAAAATGGAGCGCACCTCAAGAGATTTATATGTCATCGGCGGCACCGAAGTGTACGCAGAGGCAATGCCGTATACGCATCGTATGCTCATCACACGCGTACACGCTTCGCCGCCTGGAGATACATTTTTCCCAGAATTTGGCGAGGAGTGGGATCTCGAAAATATCCCATGTTGGGAAAAGAGAGACCCCCGTGATGAATTTGATACAGCGCATGAGATCTGGGTGCGTTATATATAGAAGAAGGCCGTCCGACACCACTGTTTCTTCAGGAAACAGTGGTGTCGGACGGCCTATTTGTTTCGTCATTTCGCAATCGGCGCTGTGATTGCCGGGTGCGGATCATAACCGAAGAGCATGAAGTCGTCGAGCGTGAAATCGTCGATGCTTTCCACATTGGGATTGATGCGCATCGTCGGAATGTCCTTCGGTTCACGCGCGAGCTGTTCATCAGCCTGCTTTACGTGATTGAGATACAAATGAACGTCGCCGAAGGTGTGGATGAACTCGCCTACCTTAAGTCCGCAGACCTGCGCCACCATCATCGTGAGCAACGCATAGCTCGCGATGTTGAACGGTACCCCGAGAAAGACGTCCGCACTACGCTGATACAGCTGGCACGAAAGCTTGCCGTCCGCCACATAGAACTGGAACAAACAGTGACACGGCGGGAGCGCCATCTTCGGAATATCCACTGGATTCCATGCCGTCACGACGTGACGACGCGAATCAGGGTCCGTTTTGATGTCTTGTATGACCTGATCGATCTGATCGATGCCATATGGAACCATTTCTCCGGGTTGGTTCCTATAGTCAACTTCACCGGGTAGTTTCCACTCCCATCGAGTCCAGTCGCGCCATTGCTTGCCATAGACGGGACCGAGATCACCTTTTGCATCCGCCCATTCATCCCAGATGCGAACACCATTGTCATTCAGATATTTGATATTGGTGTCGCCCTTCAGGAACCACAGCAGTTCATGAATGACGGATTTGTGGTGGACTTTCTTGGTCGTAAGCAGGGGAAAACCATCGGCAAGATCGAAACGCATCTGATACCCGAACACCGAAAGCGTTCCGGTCTCTGTGCGATCGCTCTTTTTAACGCCGTGCTCTCTCACGTGCCGTAATAGATCGAGATACTGCTTCATAGTGCTTCCTCCTCATGTACTTGGGAAATACTCCCACAAAACACAAAACTTCGCCATCTGGCGAGATCGAATCGATTTGAGTCAAGCGCAAGCGAAGGCGGTGTTGCCTTGAAGAAACCTTGCGCAGCGAAAAATGTGCGCTTCGCCCGAAGTAGATTTTTCGCGAGCAGAGCGCGTTTTTGCGCTGCAAAAACGACGCGTATTTCTGAAAGGCAACGCCGCCTGAGTATTTACGCTACATCAATCCCCATCGAACGCGCGGTTCCGGCGATGACACGCTCTGCCGCTAACTGTGAATTGGCATTCAAGTCTTCCATCTTGTTCTTCGCAATATCGGCGAGCTGTGCCTTGGTGATCTTGCCTGCCTTTTCAGTCGGCACCTTGCCCGAACCTTTCTCTACGCCGGCGGCCTTGAGCAAAAGCTGTGACGCTGGCGGCTTCTTCAAGATGAATGTAAAACTGCGATCTTCGTAGATGGTGATGACCGCGGGAATGATGTTGCCCATCATTTCGCGCGTCTGCGTGTTGAATTGGTTGACGAACTCGCCGATGTTGATACCGGTGGGGCCCAGCGCTGTGCCTACTGGCGGCGCAGGAGTCGCCTTCCCTGCGGGAAGCTGTATCTTCAACATTCTTGTTACTTTCTTTGCCATATTGTTTTTCTATGATTTAAATGCGCTGCACCTGATCGGCTTCGAGCTCCACCGGAGTTTCGCGGCCGAACATAGGCACCATGACTTTAACCTTTCCACGCGCTTCGTCAATTTCTCCGACTTTGCCTTCGAGGTCCTTGAACGGCCCGTCGATGATGAGTACCGCGTCGTCAATCGAAAGATCGATGGTGTGTTTCGGCATACCTTCGTTCATCTGGGCAAAGATGCCATCCACTTCCGCTTTGGTAAGAGGCACTGCCTGATTAGCGGTGCCGACGAAACCGGTGACCTGCGGCGTGTTGCGCACGAC
>JACQKA010000002.1 GCA_016204805.1 Candidatus Kaiserbacteria bacterium
CCAAATCTTGGCAAGAAAAGCTCTCCGCGAGAGCTCTTCGAAACGTACCTCCCCTTCCAGCATCAAATCCACGAAAGTATGAGCCTGCTTATCAGGCCATCCGCCTCCCTCCTCGACGTTGGATGCTCGACGGGGCATTTTCTGCATTCGTTGAAAGGAAAAGTACGAACTCGGGTAGGACTTGAATTGAGCCGCGATGAGGTATCGTTCATTCGTCGTAATCTCGACTTCCCTGTTTATAACGTTCCTATTGAGCGGGCAGAAATACGGGAAGGACCGTTCGACGTGATCACCGCACTGCAGGTACTCGAGCACGTCGAAGATCCAATCGGATTTCTCCAGCACATCAAAAAACACTTGAAAAAGCATGGGACACTCTACCTTGAGCTGCCGAATCTCGACGATGCGCTGCTCACGGCATATAAGGTAAAAGAGTACGAGGACTTTTACTACCGTGAACCGCACCTCTCCTACTTCTCCAAAGACACGCTTCGCCGTGCACTAACCAAGGCGGGGTTCGAGGGAGAGATAACCACGGTGCAGCGGTACACGCTGATCAATCATATCCACTGGATCACTGCACATGCCCCGCAACCGAATTTTGAACTAGGCATGAGGGCAGGGCTTGTCAAAGATCCGAAGAACAAGAGCGCGCGGCGATTGAATGATTTCATCAAAGAAGCCGACCGCACATACCGGTCTTTGGTGGGCAAGCTGGGGCTTGGAGAAAGTCTCGTTTTTAGAGGCCGAATGCGATAGTATGGTGAGCGACATGAACGCAGTTAGATCGCCTATCTCGGTGCATGGGAAACGCGTTGTTCTTACGGGTGCTGCCGGCTTTCTCGGTACCCACATGGCGCGCGCACTAATAGAGCAAGGTGCCACGCTTATTCTGCTCGACATGCTCCCAAAAAAAGAAGCGCTCACGCACTTCAAAAAAAAAGGAATCGCCATCGAAGAAACTGAATACCATGAGTGCGATATTACGGATCCCGATGCGCTCAAGCTCTCCGCCGCAGCTATAGAAAAAAATCACGGAGGCATCGATGTTCTCATCAATAATGCGGCGTTCAATCCGAAAGTTGAAGGGAGTCGGAGCGGAGCAACATTTTTGGAATATCCGCTCGACAAATGGGAATCGGAGTTGCGTGTCAACCTCACCGGTACAATGCTTGTTTCCCGCACAATGCGCTCACTCATGGGGCGTGGGGCCTCGATCATCAATATTGCATCCATCTACGGCGTCGTTGCACCCGATCAGAGAATTTATCGCGAGGGTTTTGAGAAGCCTGCGGTGTATGGAGCAAGCAAGGCGGGCGTGATAAGCCTCACGCGACACTTAGGCTCGCTTTGGGGGAAAGACGGCATACGCGTGAACGCGGTTGTGTACGGCGGTTTTGAGAATGAGCAGGATCCAGACTTCGTAGAACGCTACAGCGAGCGTGTACCCCTCGGGAGAATGGCGCGAGGAGAAGAAGCAACGGGTATCATCGTGTTTCTCGCCTCTGATGCGGCATCGTATGCAACTGGCGGGACTTTCACGATTGACGGTGGCTGGACCGCGTGGTAGGAGATGGCAAATACCTGCCAGATTTGAATGCTATGATTGAGCATCTGACACCGAAATTCGACAAGTATTATGCCAACAAGTACGAAAGACTGTCTGGGGATATTCGAGCCTATGAAACCTGGGCAAGAACACTGGCTGGACGTCTGCTCGAACATAAACCCGACGCAAAAGAAGTATTGGAGATAGGAAGCGGAACCGGAAATTCTGCCGTAGTTCTTCTTGAAACTGCTCCTTCAATAGAGCACGTGTACGGTATCGAGGTGGGCGATTTTATCCTAGTCGCTGATGCAAAACGCAAGGGCACCGTGGAGGAATACTTTTCTCCGCAGAGGGCGCCTGCATACAGTCTCGAAATGATGCAGCGGATGCAAGCGCATAAAGATAAGTTCAAACTCATCCAGGCAAAGGGAGAAGCCATTCCGATCAGGAACGGGTCAATGGATGTGGTATTCATGAATCAGGTATTCCACTGGCTTGACGCGGACAAAGCGCTCAAAGAAATCCATTCCGTATTGAAACCGGACGGTTTACTGATATTCGATGAAAGTGAGTCTCAGTTCGATTTTGGGGACAGCGCAGAAGGCCGGCGGATAAAAGCCGAGCGGATCATTAACCATCCATTCATGGACTTATTTGAACGGAATTTCTCAAGCGAATTGAGGCGTCACGGAATACAGAGCGATGCTAGACCATTAGAATATATTTTTACACTCGAATCTCTGAAAGCGCTGCTCGAAAGACATCATTTCCAGTTGATTCCCGATGCCCGCGGCAATCCATATACGATAGCGGAAGTCCGCTACAATCTCGATCAAATGATGAGCCAGGCTGAGAACGGCGCACGAATGCGAATCATGAGGACCTATCCGCAGCTCCTCGAAACACCGCATATTGCCGACGAAGTCGTTTCGAGCACAATGGAAAAAACTCAACGGGAGTGGCTTGAGAATCCGCATGAGATCCAGCGAAAATATGGACCAAGCCAAGCGGTATTCGTTACAAGAAAAATGAGCGCGGTTGCAGAAGCATAATAGTCTGATTAGCAACAGGCGCCTTCGTGCTCGACGACAGTTTGAGTGCATGGTAAAACTGTCGAACCGATATGTCTGAACTCCGGCTTGGAACAAAACAGGTCGGCCTGAGGCGGCCGACGTACATCATCGCAGAAGTAGGGCTCGCACATCAGGGCGACATGCGGCTGGCAAAACGCCTCATCGACGCGGCAAAGGAGGCTGGCGCCGACTGCGTCAAGTTTCAGAAGCGGTCGCTCCCGGATGTCTATAAAAAAGACGTGCTGAAGCGACCCGAGGCACAGGAGCATGCGCAGCAATATTTGCTCGAACACATCGTCCACAACGAGCTTTCTGAAAAGCAAATGCGCGAACTCTCCGCATACGCAAAAAAACGAGGCATCGACTTTGCGGCAACGCCGTGGGATGAGAAAAGCATGCGGTTTCTTAACACGCTTGGCATGCCGTTTTTCAAGATCGGCTCGCCCGACATGTTCAACCTGCCGCTTCTCAAAAAGATCGCGCGCTTGAAAAAGCCGATGCTCGTCTCGACCGGCATGTCCTTCATCTCCGAGATTGAACAGGTCGCAAAATTTTTGGAGAAAGAGAGAGCAAATTACCTGTTCCTACATTGCAATAGCACCTACCCCGCCCCCTACTACGATATCAATCTCGCCTTTCTCGCGAGGCTGAAGGAGATCTCCGGCGGACGGCCGGTCGGCTACTCGGGACACGATAGCGGTATTGCGATACCTATTGCCGCTGTCGCGCTCGGCGCAAGCGTTGTCGAAAAGCACATCACCCTCGACCGGACACTCCCGGGC
>JACQKA010000011.1 GCA_016204805.1 Candidatus Kaiserbacteria bacterium
ATGTATACAAATGCCTGCAAAGCCCCCTGTATGAAATCTTCGATGGTGCGGAATTTGAGCGGACTTTCGAACGCGGTCGCCGCGAGTGTTGGATCTGGTGCGAGCATCAGCGAAATTCCCGCCAACACGACAGCCGCTATACCCTGCACACGTCGCACCGCCCTGTGTAGTAGTTGGTTCATATTCCTAAGAGATTAGTAAGATCGCGTTCGGCGCGCTGGATAGCTTCGGCAAGTCTTGAGGCGCCTGACGTCGCATCATCTATCATACCCTTAAAAGTGGACTCGGTCCGCTGGGGATCGGGGTCAAGCCATCCGCGTCCCATGATAGCCGCATCGCGGAATACCGCTTCCGGTCCATCCGCCGGTTCAGCGAGCACGTCGCGCCGCGCCGACGGCACACCGCTCGCCTTCCACAGCACGCGCGACCCGTCTGTGTTCGCCAGGATGAGCGAGACCGTCGTAGCGCCGGTCGGATTGAGCGAACCGCGCGGCACCGCGAATGCATACATCTTGGCAAACGTCAGCGCGCGGCTGGTGTCTTTGATCTGCGGCAGGAGCGCCACGGTAAAATTGAGATTCGGATTCTGTGCACGCAGAAGCGCATATTCGCTTGCGTATCCGATGTACAGCGCCACATTCCCACGGCCAAACGCCACGCGCGAGGGGGGCAATGAGCGGTTCCATGAATACACTACTTTGGTCGGATTCGCGAATTCGGTGTAGAAACGCAGTGCGCTCTGCGCCGGCTGTGCGATATCGGCGGAACTCGCCGTGAGAGACGAATGCACTTTACCATCCATGCTACGCGTCGTGATCAGACTCCCCGCCTGCATGATCAGGGTCGCCAAAATTGCTTTTGCGTGAGTGATGTTGTCGTATCCACCGAATGCCGCGCCGCTCTTTACGATGTTCTGCGCATCATCCTTGCGCGTCACCTTTTCTGCAATATCAAACACCTCATTCCATGAACGCGGCGACGAACTCGCAACCGCAGCCGTATTCAGCAGATCGGTGTTGATATACATTACCAGCGGATCGACGGCTATGGGTACTCCCAGTGCGCCGTTTGGAGTAAAGAAGATGCTGGCACCATTCACGAATGTTTCGGTGAATGTCCGTTCGGACACCACATCGTTTGGAAACGGTATCACTTTTTCCTGGTCTTTGAGAATGTATTCGTGTTCGAGCACGATGAGATCCGGCCCCCGGCCTTTTGCTATGGCTTCGGCGAGATCGCTGTCGAACGCGCGTTCATCATGCTGATCATATTCGACACGCAAGAGGCGTGAATCATTTTCGGACAATGCGCGGAGCATCGCTCCGAACGCGCGTTCATCCAACGTGCCCCATATCAAGACTTCGCCGATGTTACCGGTGCCACCGCCGTATGTGCCGCGCGCAAAATAGATCATTCCCCCGATAGCGAGCATCCCAAATATCGCAAGGATGATGAGCTGAAAAATGGTCAGTTTGGTTTTCATGTGGTTACGTTATGGTCGCCATGTCTGACTTGAACATTATGCCATAATGGTGCGCACCTGCAGGAAATTCCCGCAAGAATGTCAGACCCGCGTCATGGCCAATCTCAAGCGCCTTTTCTTTGCGGATGACGCGCTTGTCTTCCGGCCCTATACCCCCGAAACTGTCCGTCCAATCGATAACAGCAAGCTGACCGCCCTTTTTCAAGACACGCACGGCTTCGCCAAATGCCTGCGACGGATGGTCGAGCTGAAACAGCACATTGGACATAATGACGAGGTCGATGCTCTTGTCGCGGAGCTTGGTGCCGCCCGGTCGTTCGAAATCGCCCCACACGATATCCACCCAATCTATCTTCTCGCGCATTGCATTGTTCTGAATGCGCGTGAGCAGGTCTTTCTGCACATCAACGGCATACACGCGACCTGAACGCCCCACCACGCGCGCGGCGGCGAGCGTATATGCACCAGAACCGGCGCCGAAATCGGCGACTTTCATGCCGGGGTCGATGCGCATGGAAAGAATATTGGTCTCAGGATTCGCAAAATTGCCGCTCGAAACTGGCTTCGTCCCCACGGTCGCAGTTTCATCCCACAGACGGGCTTTCTCCCGCGTCAATTCCTGCTGTGCCTGCGTACGCGGCTGTGCAACACCGGGTATGCTTGATATGTCTCGAAAACTATTCGGCATGCTCCTACAGTATATATGAAAACGCCCTGAGCGTTCGAGCGCTCAGGGCGGAAAGGGTGGAAAAACTATTTCCTGCGCTTGCAGATGGCTACGATGAGGCCGATGATAACCGTCGCACCAATGGTGAGCGGGTCTGTAAACACATGCTGCCATGGGATCTGTAGCAAGAAATGATCGATGCCAATCGAAACAATGAGATAAAAAACGATACCTGCCCTCAGGCCGCGAAGGATTCCTTCTGCCATGTGCGTATTCCCTTTTGTTGTGCTTCTCGCATCACTGTATCACCATATAGTCTGCCTTAGAAACTGTTCAACAATCCCTCACCCAATAACCATGTATGAGTTAAAGAAACTTTAGGGTTGATGATTACACGATATTGTGACTTGTATACAAGCTAAAGTGCCAAATATTTAATATGACGATTAAAAAGGGGCCAGAAAATGCCCGTACTGTGTATC
>JACQKA010000027.1 GCA_016204805.1 Candidatus Kaiserbacteria bacterium
GCGCGCGTTTGATCCAAGCCTTCGGCTATGAACTTCGCTGGAAATTCAAAGGGCTTGCCCTGAGCGAAGTCGAAGGGGTAGTGCACCTGCCCGTACGGCATCGATCCTGAATCGAACCATGTGTCTAAGACGTCGGGCACGCGGCGCATCGTGCCCCCGCAGCTGCAAGGCACCGTAATCTCATCAACTACATGTTTATGCAGATCATTCACTTCTCTGCCGCTCGCTTTCTCTAATTCTGCGATTGAACCGAAAACACGAGTTTCCGTGCATAGTTTTACGTTTACTCTCCCCGATTCTTTGTTTGTTACGCCTTGGCACCGCCACACCGGCATAACACTCGCCCAAAAGCGCTGACGGGAAATGGACCAATCGCGTGCGCCCTCAAGCCACTTGCCCCAGCGGCCTTCCTTGATGTGCTCCGGCGACCAGTTGATCCCTTTCGCGGCTTTGAGAAAATCGCCCTTTATCTGCGCGATAGCGACGAACCACGAGCTGGTCGCGTAATTCAGAAGCGGTGTGTCGCAGCGCCAACAGTGCGGATATGAGTGCGTAATATTTTCTTTTGAGAACACAAGGCCGTGCTCCTGCAGATATTTGAGAATCGCGATATCGGTGCCGAGCCGTACTTTGTCGTCTTCAGAGCGCGGCTTTGCTTCCATGCCGGCAAAATCTCTAACTTCTTTCTTAAACGTCCCGTCCATGTTCACGTGCTGAACGAACGGCAGATTCTCCCGCTTCAATAGCTCCCAATCGTCGGCGCCGAATGCCGGTGCCTCATGCGCGATACCCGTACCCTCCTCGGCCGTCACGAAATCAGCAGCGTAGACTTTCCACCCGTTCTCACGATTCTTAAGATTCTTATCATTCACGTAGTAATCGAACGGCGGCTCGTACTCCAATCCAACGAGATCACGGCCCCGAAGCGTTGCGCCTTCCTGCCATTTTAGTAACTTCTCGCCGGCTTCTTCGATAATTCCATAGGTAAGATCCGGTCCAACAGCGAGCGCAACGTTCCCGGGCAGAGTCCACGGGGTCGTTGTCCACGCTAATAGAAAGACATCGCCCGACAAGCCGATCTTCTCCGGATTCTTGACTCGAAACTTCACCGTAACAGCAATATCTTTTACATCTTTGTATCCTTCGGAAACTTCCTGCTGACTCAACGTCGTCTCGCAGCGGGGACAAATGTGCATCGAGCGGTAGTCTTCGTAAATAAGTCCTTTGTCCCAAAGCTGCTTGAATACCCACCAGACCGATTCCATGAACGGTTTGTCCATCGTGCGGAAGGCGTTCTTCATATCCGCCCACCTGCCGATGCGCGGAATTATTTTCTCCCACTCATGCACGTATGTGAGCACGCGGTTACGGCAATACTCGTTGAATTTCGCGATGCCGTACTCATTGATCTCCTTCTTGTGCTTGAAACCGAGCTCCTTTTCGACGATGTTTTCTATAGGAAGTCCGTGGCAATCCCATCCCCACACACGCGGCACGTGGTAGCCGCGCATAGTCCAGTAGCGTGGCACAACATCTTTGATGACGGATGCGACGATGTGCCCATAGTGCGGCAAGCCGGTCGCAAACGGCGGGCCGTCATAAAAAACGTACTCCCCCCTTGGGGCTGGTTTCTCAAGGGATTTCTCGAAAATCCTGCGCTCCTGCCACCACGCAAGTGTCTCTTCTTCCCGCTTAGCCACCTCGCTCATTCGCGCATCGTAGCAGAAAATCTACATTTTTTCTGGGGCGGGGATGCCAAGGAGCCACAGACCATTTTTGAGGGTCACTCGCACGGCGTCAGTGAGCGCGAGCTTGTGCGCTGCCGCGGGTGTCCCATCGAGTATCTGCTCGTTGGCGTACCAACGATTGAACGCTGAAGCGAATTCCAAGAGATAATTTGTGAGAAGGTGCGGCTCCAATTCTTGCGCGGCTTTGGCGACTGCCTCTGGGAAACGATGTAGAAGTCGAGAGAGACCGGTAGGTTCCGCATTCTTATCCACCGCTGCGGCAACGTTTTGTTCCCGCGCTTTCTCCATCACTCCGTGCGCCCGCGCATGCGCGTACTGTAAGTACGGACCCGAATCGCCTTCGAGCGAAAGTGCACGCTCGCGATCGAAAATAATATCTCGGCCGGAGGCTTGCTTAAGAATTTGATACTTTATTGCACCGACAGCGATGTCCTGTGAAAGTTTCTCCGGATCTTCTGCTCTGCTTTCCTTCGCGCGCCCCCGCGCCGCTTCGGTGAGGTCACGCAAGAGAGATTCACCGGTGATAACGTCGCCCGTGCGTGAGGACATTTTGCCCGATGCGAGCCGCATCATTCCGTGAGAAATATGCTTGACCTTCGGTGCGAGTTCGGGGAGTACTTTCTTCATTGCATCTAATACAACCTCAAAGTAGCCGCTCTGCTCATGCGCCGTGACTGTAATGGAGAGATCGAAGGGAAACTCTTTGGCTTTCATGAGCGCGAGACCGAGCTCCTTCGTCTCATACGTCGGAAGTCCCTTCGCAGTGAAAAAGACACGCGTATGCGGTCCGTGGTAGACGATGGCTCCTTCGCTTTTGACGAACACATCTGGATGAGCGCCGACGATCTCCATACCCTTTGGCGCGGCCTCGCTTTCGAAGAAATAGTGGTCAAATTTCGTTCCCAACACCTTGTAAATCTCCTCAAAATGCGCAAGTGAAGTTTTTCGCCCGACATCGTACAGTTTGTTGAGCTCGTCGTCGGAACGCTCATAGAGCTTTGCATTGATGGCATCGATCTCCGCGCGAACATTTGCGTCATCTTCGTAGGCAGAAGCTCCTGCCACATAGGCTTTCCCAAGATCAGTAGGGTCCGCGGCATTGAGACCGAGCTTCTTTAAGCCCCAAATCGCCTTCGCCACATGCGGCCCCACGTCGCCCTGATAGTTAGCCCGCTTTACCTCAGCACCTGTGAATTCAGTAAGCCGAGCAACGCTCTCGCCAATTGCGTTGCTCATCAAGTGGCCGATATGGAATTCCTTGAACGGATTCGGGTCGGTGTATTCGACCATCATCTTCTTATCTTTGTTCGTATCGTTTCTCCCCCACGTGGTTTCCAAACGCGCTTCCTCCATCGC
Source organism: Candidatus Kaiserbacteria bacterium (assembly GCA_016204805.1). Classification (GTDB taxonomy): domain Bacteria; phylum Patescibacteriota; class Minisyncoccia; order Phycocordibacterales; family UBA2100; genus JACQKA01. Next base: position 3,105 of record JACQKA010000027.1, read on the forward strand.
TTTCGCGAGTGCCGAACGTGCAAGATAAAAATTAATGAACCCCGCGCCGGCAACCTCTATTTTGTCAACGCCCTCTATCGTTCTAAGTTTCGCGACGATTTCCTCAGTAAGATCCCGTGGCTTCTTGCCAAGCTTCTTTGCATATTGAATCGCAACAGGCGATGAGTAATCACCGTTCTTCAGCTCCGCCGGATGTTCAAGTGTGACCTCTGCCGAAGAAATACGAGCTGCATCGGCGATTCTTTTTTTCAGGTCTTCTGCGATGGTCATAGCAGCATTATGCCGCACTCGCGCTTGGCAGGCGATCCCATAGCTCTTGCCACGAGACTCGTACGGCGGTAGCAATACCTGAATCTTCAATTACTACACCGAACGGATTTTTCTTGTCCCAACGGAAAAATGCAACCTTGCCGCCAAACACATTGATCTCTGTGCCGAATTCTTCTGAGACGATGAACCGTGTCTCGCGCGCAAGCCGCACGTCATTCTTGACAGTCCATTCGCGTGCAGACGGCGTATCGCGATCAATGCAGCGCGCAGGGATTTTCTTTGCCGTGCGTTCCTCTGTGTAACTTTTGAGAAAATTGGTTGGCAACACATCCAAGGCTTTGTCTAAGTCTTCCCACGCATAGATGATCTGCTTATCGCGCAATGTCATGCCATAGATCTCTTTGATGCCTTCAATCCCTTCGAAAAACATGACACGGGGCTTATTGTGCGCGTTGTTCTGTATTGCGAGAAGCTGCGGTATGAGACGTTCGAGGGACAATACTTTCGACTTCTGCTCATCCACTAAATGGTGCGGGCTTACCGCGGCATAGAGCTTTCGCCTCCCCTTTTTGACCTCCGACAAGAGCTGCCGGTCTTTAAGACTATCTATGAAGTTATAGATACTGGTGCGCTTTACACCAGATTTGCGGGAAATATCCTGAATATGCGCCTGACCGAGCTCAAGAGCAGCAAGATATACGCCGACTTCCTGTTCGGATAAACCGAGTGTTTGTATCAATTCTGCCTCATTACTCTCCAAAAGTGACTCGGATCTAGACATATTTCACTATACCTGAATTGTCTCTTATTATAAGCACGATTAACCATAAACATCAACCAACTAGGGTCGAAATGACTTATTTCCTAAACATTTCTTTCAAATCAGGCAGCATTGCTGAACTTCTGGCAAGTAGCTCGCCGGATGAATAAAAAGGAGAGATACGTGTGCGATAAAGGTGCCTTTGACGCCATTGCCCCTTCCTACATCGCAGAGGATGGACATTGGGGAGCAGAGCTTGATCTTCTCGAAGGAACACTTCGGAAA
>JACQKA010000018.1 GCA_016204805.1 Candidatus Kaiserbacteria bacterium
GCTTTCAGATTGCGCCATTCTTGCATGCGGGTGCGCATGATCGATCGCGAGAGTCTCATCGCAAAAGCGTGGCACGATTATTGACGCTGGTCTATCGAGATGCTGTGGATATTGGGGTGTGAGAAGTTACGTGGGGCGGGGCAGTACAATACCCACATGATCGTGCTTGATGTTGAATCTTCTGGAACGGAATACCATGTGCATTCCATCCTCTCCCTGGGGGCTATCGAGCTCGAAAAGCCCACCAACCAATTCTATGACGAGTGCCGCATCTGGGATGAGGCACATGTCATGGACGAGGCGCTTGAGGTGAATGGCTTTACGCAAGATGAGGTCAGCGATCCTAAAAAGAAGACGGAGGCCGAATTGGTGCGAGGATTTTTGGCATGGTCAAATGGTGTGGGGGAGAGGACGCTTGCTGGGCAAAATGTCTCGTTCGACCGCGACTTCGTCAAAGCCGCGGCAAACCGCGCGCACATCGACTATGACCTCGCATATCGCACCATCGATACACACACGCTTGCGTGGATGCACATGGTCAAGCGCGGTATCAAACCACCCATCGATCCGGTGAAGCAGCATTCGAAACTCAACCTTGATGCTGTGCTTAATTATGTTGGCATTCCGAACGAGCCGGAGCCGCACAACGCGCTTACGGGTGCTCTGTGTCACGCAGAAGTGGTTTCGCGACTGCTATATGACAAACCGTTATTATCTGAATTTTCTCAATATGCGATCCCTTGGTAAGAAAGGCTCTGCAAAAAAAGCCGCATCAGTAAAACCCAAAACCGAAGCAAAAACTTCATGGGGAACCGTGGCAGATTGGTACGAAGGATATCTCAAAGATTCGAATACGTACCACGAACAAGTCATCACGCCTCATATCAAACGCTTATTGGAACCGCAAAAAGGAAAACCGATCCTCGAGATTGGTTGCGGAGAAGGATACGTCACGCGGATGCTCGCACAGGACGGCCACACCATCATGGGAAGTGACATCTCTCCCGAACTCATTACGCGCGCACGCAGTCATAGCGACCGCGTGTCATACCATGTGGCGTCTGCCGATAAGCTTACCTTTGCAGCGGACAGCATTTTTGCGGCGGCCATTGCCGTGTTGTCGCTTCAGAACATGGAACGCATAGAGGCCTCCTGTCTCGAGGCATCGCGCGTTTTGATGCCTCGTGGCCGATTCATTGGAGTCATCAATCATCCGGCATTTCGCGTGCCAGGCCGCTCGAGCTGGGGCTTCGATGAAGGACGCTCTATCCAGTATCGGCGCCTCGATGGGTACCTTTCCGCAGACAGCGTGAAGATCGATATGCATCCGGGCGCGCGTGAAAAAGAATTCACCCACACGTTCCATCGTTCGCTCCAAGATTATTCAAAAGCATTGCGCGCGGCAGGATTTGCCATCATGCGCATGGAAGAATGGATATCCCATCGCGAAAGTGGGGAAGGGCCCCGCAAAAAGGCCGAAGATATCGCGCGGAAAGAGTTCCCGCTTTTTCTTGCGTTCGAAGCGATGAAAGTTTCTCCGGCAGGAAGATTGGAATAAAAATAAACAGCAGTAAAAGTTGAACGCAATTTTTGCGACCGATTGTCAAGGAACGGGGGACTCTCTCTGCCGAGACAGTGTGGATACCCTAACGTCGCACAATGTTTCTTTTACGACATGTTGGACTGCGGAGCAGCTCAATCGGCGATCAACTCCCCCAACCTAAAATTGAAAAATGGCGAGGACCGGAAATGGGCTTCCGGTCCTCTATAGTCTGGCCTGCAAGTCCATTAGAAGGACCTGTCTGCGACGGCCTGCCGGCCGGTCAGGCACTTCCAGCGTCTTGGCCTGTTCACCGCATGTGGATGAGTCTCAAGCCACTTGTTCACTGCCTGGATACCCTGGCCTGTCATGCAGCCCAGGAGCGTCATGCTGTGCTCGGGGTCTTGGGCAGTGTCAGCCGAGTATTGGAACTCGTAGCGCTTGCATTCCATGTCCAGATTCGTATAGTTAGGCGGACATACAAACAAGACCACGACAGTCATTCCGCTCATAAACGGATCCGCCACGATAACCTCCTATGAAAAGTTTCCAGATCACTCCTATTTCGATTTTTGCACGACCTTCAAATCGCGCAATAGCCACTATTACTATACTTAACAGTAGGAATATGTCAATAGTCAGCCTCGGCTACCCGATTTTGCTATAGATACTAAAGATATTCCAAGGGATCGAGGTATGCGTTGAGTGGTGCCACGGGGATGATGGCATTAGCGCAACTTGTCTTTGTCTTCCACTCCCCTAACCGCATCAATTGGACGGCCTCGCTGATGTACACGCCGAAATGCAGATGCGGTCCCGTCGCGTATCCGGTACTGCCGCTGTAGCCGATGACTTCGCCTGTGGCGACGTTCTGATTTTTCTGGACACTTATTTCCGAAAGATGCGCATATAGGGTTGAGAGGCCGTTTGCATGTTTGATCATGACCCATTTCCCATATGAATAGCATCCGCGATAGATATCGGTGTTCCCTGTCCCAATGACGATGCCGGAAAGTGCTGCCTTAAGAGGTGTTCCCACCGATGCGCGAAAATCAATACCGTTGTGGCCGTTGCCGTTATAGGCGCCGCTCCTGGCGAAATCGGTGTCACCGAATTTCTGTGTGAGCAACACATTGTCGAGTGGCCAGCGCAATACGCCCTTGCCAGCGGCAGGAATGCGCGTGGGGTCAAGCGTATATTCCAATTCCGATTCGAGCTCCTGGAGCTGTGATTCGAACGCGATTTTCGCCGCGCGCTTATCTTCGAGCAGTTTCTGATATGAGGATTCTTTGGCGTTCGTACTGCTCAGTAGTGTATTTTTCTCCTTTTTCGTGATGTCGAGCGAGCGCTTCTGGGCGACCAAGGCATTCTGGTGCCCCACACGCTCTACGCGCTTTTCATCAGATGCTTTGCGCGTCTGTGTCAGTGAATCGCGCTCGGTACGCAAACTGCCGACGCGATCCTGCATCGCGGCATTGACCTGTTCCACCGTACCGATCTCATCCCACGCGGTTTCAAGCGAATCGGCGTTCAGAAAGGCCTCGATGAGGGTTTGCCCTTCGATGGCGTCCATATTCGCAAGCAGATTCCCCAATGATCTCTTAAGCGAAGCTATCGTCTGTTCCTTGGTTGCTATGTTGCCGTCGAGCTGTGCTATCTGCTCTTCCAATGCGTCGATCTTCTGTTCCTCCACTTGTATGCTGACGCCGACTTTCTTGCGGGATATGTCGAGTTCCTGGACCGCGCTCTGGAGTGTGCGTTTTTCATTGCCGACATCGGTAAGTTGCTTTTCGTAAGTGGCGATCTCCTGTTCGAGATCCTTGATCTTTTGCTGGTGATCGCTGATCTGTGCTTGGAGCTGTTTGGCCGCTTCGTCATCATCGGCGAACACCGGTGCAACGAAGAGAAGCGCCACAGCGAAAACGAGTGCAGCTATGCGCGTCATTGTTACATTATAGCAAGCCCGCACACCAATTGAGGCACTGCGAAGCGTGACACGCGAATGATGGTTAACCATTCTTTGTGGCACTCAACAGTACACCATCATTCCACCAAGGACGGCTTCGCAGATGTCACTGTGCCTTAATTGGTGTGCGGGCAAGCGCCGTACCGATCCTCGTGAGGGTTTCCTCACGGCCGAGAATGTAAGCCACGGTGAACGGATCCGGCGATTTGTCTGCGCCGGTGAGTGCGTATCGCAACGGCCATAGAACGCTTCCGCGGCCATTCTCGTCGGCGTAGGGCCACAGGAGCGCCTTGAGCGCCTCGGCACTCTGGAATGCATCGGGAGTTTGCTCAAGCATGGCGCGGCAGGCCTCGAGGTGTTTGCGCGCGGCATCAGAGGACTCCCCTTTCCACGGAATTTTTGCGGGATCCGGCCGCGGCGTTTCGGATGCAAAAAATAATTCGCCGCCTTTGGCAAACATGGCGTCGATATCGCTCCAGACTTCAATGCGCTCGCGCAAAATCGGTAGCAGACGTTCAGCGTAGGCACTTTCTTGAATGCCTGCGTGGGCAAGTCGACTCGCGGCTTCAGTTTGGAAGTCATCCTCCCCCATCCGATTCAGATATTCTCGATTAAACCAGCGTAATTTGACGATATCAAAAATCGCACTGCTTTTTTGAACGTTCTCCAGTGAGAATGAATCAATGAGTTCCTGCATGGAAAATAGTTCTTGTGGAGTTCCCGGATTCCACCCGAGTAGCGCCATGAAGTTGGTCATAGCCTCGGGCAAAAATCCAAGCTCGCGGAACGATTTAACGGATGTCTGGTGTTTGCGTTTGGAGAGTTTGGTTTTGTCCGGCGCCATGATGAGCGGCAAGTGCGCGTAGATCGGGCGCGGAAGGTCCAAGGCCTCCTGAATGAGGATTTGCCGCGGTGTATTCGAGATGTGGTCTTCACCGCGGATGACATGCGTGATGTCCGCTTCCCCGTCGTCGGCGACAACGGCGAAATGGTACAGCGGCTCATCGATCGAGCGCGCGATGACGAAATCTTTCAATTCAGTGGTATCAAAGGTGATATCGCCGCGGATGAGGTCGTGGAATGTAATGGACCGCCCCGGGTTGCGGAGACGCACGACCTCGACGGTTTTTATCGGGTCGTCTTTGGCGGGCTCGCTCGAAATGTACGCCTTGTCTTCGCTCACCAGTGTGTGCAAAAGCTCGCGGTGGCGTTCGACGTGTTCGGATTGAATATATGTTTCGTCTGCGGCAAGTCCGAGCCACTTGAACTGCTCAAAAATGTCGTCGGCATATTCTTTCTTACTGCGCTCCTTGTCGGTATCTTCGAGGCGCAGTACGAATGTGCCGCCTTGATGCCGTGCAAATAGGAAATTGAATAGCGCGGTGCGCGCATTCCCAATGTGCAAATAGCCGGTCGGGCTCGGGGCGATTCGGGTTCTTACTTTCGGCATCTCATCATTCTAGCCGTATATGAAAAAGGCGAAAGCCCCATCATGAAGTGTGCTCAAGGCCGATATCAACGACGGCTTTGGCAATTTTTTTTGCGGCGTCGCGGCGGGCGAATGATCTGGCGCCCTCTTTCATCGCCTCCTGCTGTGCCTTGTCGTCCATGATGCGGTTGATCTCGGCGACGAGGACGTGCGGGGTGAGATTCTGTTGTTCGATGACAATGGCGGCGCCAGAGCGCGCGTATGAAAACGCATTCTTGATCTGATCGTGTGAGACATCCTGCGGGATGGGAATCAATATCGCGGGAATACCCCACGAAGCTATCTCAAAAATGGTGCCGGAACCCGCACGAGAAATGATGAGATCGCTGACTCCCGCCGCCATGCGCAGTGCAAGCACATTCAAGAGTCCGAACACGCGATAGCGATTGTCGTATCGGCTACCTTGGAGTATCAGTTTGGACATCCCCGTTATCTCTTCGAGGTTTTTGCGGCCGGTTTGGTGTACGATGTTATATTTTTCCACAAGGACTGGAAGCGTATCCACGAGAGCGTCATTAATAGCCTGTGCGCCCTGGGAACCGCCGAGTACGAATATCGTGGGGACACTCGGGTCGAGCTTGAGGAATTGGTGGCCGCCTTCGTCGGTCGGGGCTTCGATCTCTTTGCGTATCGGATGGCCTACGTTTGCGATGCGCTCCTGGACTTTTTTCGGGAATTTCTGTGCGGCGTCTGGATGCGCCACAGCTATCCATCGGGCGAATTTGGACGACCAGAGCGAGACAATACCTGGCTCTGCATCGGCGTCATAGACGACGACGGAAATGTTCAGGATGCGCGCGGCGACGAGTGTCGGAAACGCCGCATAACCGCCCGAGCTGAAGATGACGTCAGGATAGAGTGAAAAAAGTTGGGATAGGGCGCGGACGATGCCGACACTCGTTTTGAGAAAATCGAGGATAGAAACCATGGACGCATGGCGACGCAGTTTGCCCGCAGGAGCATGCAGATGGGTGATGTCCTGTTCGGCGAGCGCATCGATATCGAATGGCTCCGGACCAAGATACAATAATTCCGGCTCGATGAGTCTGCGTTCGACGACGTAATCATGGATGCGTTCGGCGACTGCAATGAGCGGATAGAAGTGTCCGCCGGTGCCGCCACCTGTCAACACGATTTTCATGCCTTTTCAGTATACGACATTTTCATTACATTCGTTTGGCATGGCGGGAAATGTTGACTAGAATACCCACGCTCCCGAGCGCGACGAATAGCGCCGTACCGCCCTGGCTCATGAATATGAGTGGTATGCCGGTCAATGGGACGAGACTCAACATCGCTGCCATATTCAGAAAGGCTTCGACAGTGATGTAAGAGACTATGCCTACTGCCATGAGACCTCCGAAATAGTCCGGAGCGCGGATGCCGATAGAAAAACCACGTATGAGAAACAGAGCGAAGAGCATAACCACGATGGTCGTCCCGATGAATCCGAATTCTTCGCCGATGACGGCAAAGATGGAATCGCCGACCGGCTCGGGCAGGTATTGGAATTTCTGTATCCCCTGCCCCAAGCCGCGGCCGGTAAGTTCACCGGATCCGAGTGCCAAGAGCGACTGCTGGACTTGATATGATGCGCCGGAAGGGTCACGGCCGGGATCAATGAACGTGAGCACGCGCTCGCGGACATACGGCTGTGTCGCGAACACAAAGCCGGTGATGAGTGTGCCGGCGATACAGATCATCGCGATCTGGCGCAGGTCTCCCCCTGCGGTGATGAACATGATGCCTGCGGTAATGAGAATGACACCGAGTGTGCCGTGATCGGGCTGGAGCAAAAGCAGGGCGCTCGGAATGGCAAGGATGGCGAGAAAGCCGCCAAGGCCGTAATACCAGCTGTGTATGTGTCCCTTGATCGTTGTGAAGTAGGCTGCTAGCGCCATGATGAGACCGACTTTGAGTGATTCAGAGGGTTGCAGTGATAAGGGGCCGAATTCGAGCCAACGCATCGAACCTCCATGCTCCAAACCGATAGTGGGGACGAATACGAGCGCGGTGAGACCAAGTGCGGCAACATACAGATACGGTGCCGCTACTTTCCATAGGCGATACGGCAGAGCGGCGCATATGAACAATGCGACGCTCCCCAAACCGAAACCAAGGATGAAATGGTTTGCGACGATGCTCGAGACCTTGATGCCTTCGCGTGCAAAGAGTCCGAGCGATGCGGAAGAGAAGACCAGAAGCCCGAATGCGAGCAGAGCCACGGTGACGAGCAAAAGCACGGTGTCAGGAAATGCTTTGAACCCGAATTTCATACCCGGTTAGTGAAATTTCAGCTCGCACGACGCTGAATGAATACATGCTACGGCGCTCGATCCGTAAGGAAACACTGTATCGCTGGTATCGCGATTATGTTCGCATGCGCCGTGCAGAAAAAGATAAGCGATGTTTAATATGTTATCCGCTCTCTTTTTGAAACTGATCGTTTTGGTGGGCATAATCAAGCTGAAATTCTACTACCGGGTCATACGTTATGCTCCGACGAGCGCGATGATCACACCGACGAACGCGAACATGACCGCGAGCACCCAATACCGCATGGTGACTTTGTAGCCGGGCCAGCCGATCGCCTCGAAATGGTGGTGGAGCGGCGCGACGCGGAGCAGTTTCTGACCGAAAAATCTTTTCGACGCGATCTGGAGTATATTCGAGGCGACCGTTGCGACAAGCAGGAATCCGATGACGGGCAAGACCGCAATACCGATGCCTTCGCCGGGCGTGTCGGTCATGAATGCCAAAACGGCGATCGTGAGTGTGAGCGCCATAGTACCCGTCTCGGTCATGTAAAAGCGTGCTGGCGGGATATTGAACCACAAGAATGCGAGAATGCCGCCCAAGACAGCGGCGGAAAAGGCGGCAAGATTGATCTGGTTTTGCGCCGCCGCAATAAGCGTGTAGGAGGCAAAAACAGCGGCAAATACACCGCCTGAAAGCCCATCGATGCCATCAATGACGCCGCTTGCGTAGAGCGCTACCGCAACCAGCACGAAAAACGGGATGATGAGCCAACCGATCTCAAATGGTACCCCGAAGGGAATGCCGATGGATGACACATCGAGCTTTCCATAGAACCACCAGCCGATAAGAAACGAGAGCGCACATATCACGGATAGTCGGTAGCGGAGCGAGAGCCCCTTTCCTGTGCCGCGCACGTCGAGAAAATCGCTGAGAAACCCCACCAAAGCGCCGATCAGGAGTGTCATCAGCGGTATCCACGTTTGATCACGTGAAAGGAAGTCGAGCTTGAGCGTTGCCGCCGTGGGCCACCACCGTGCAAGGAGAGCGATGCCGATGATGGTGATGACTACACTCGCCCAGATAACGATGCCGCCCATACGAGGTGTCTTGACCTCATCTTCGGCATGCAATCGGTTGAACTCGACCGCACTGGTGCCATCAAACGCGACCTTGCCGGGACTTTTTTTCCAGACGCGGTATTTGTACAGATGGAACGTGACGATGGGTGTGATGCCAATGCCGACGATGAACGCCACGACGGCTGGTGCGATTATTTTGATGATATCCGCAGGCATACGTGAATTATAGCGCTGGAGTCAAAGCCTCCCTTGCACTTCGCACGAGCACCCGAACGTCGTCAAACCGACCCTCTTGCGTAGAGCCGAGTACGACAATGATGATGGGGTGCCCGAGGTCGGCATCAAAGGCCACGGCGAGATTCCCTCCTGCGAGGTCGGTAAGGCCGGTTTTGCCACCGATCAAACCGGGAATCTGCCCGAGAGCTTCGTTAGTATTCACGGCTGTGATGGGCGTGCCGCCTTCGGATGCAAGCAACATGCCGTCGCGCGTAGTGCCATCCAAGACTGTCGGCTGGCGCTCAATGATATAGCTCAAGAGTTTTGCATAATCGCGCGCGGAGCCGAATGCGCCGGCCATCGTGGGACTCTCATCGAGACCGGTGGGGTTCAGGAAATAGGTCTGCGTCATAGCAAGTTCGCGGGCGCGTTTGTTCATAGCGGACACCGCAGGAGCCATATCCCCGTTTCCTGTTGCAAATGCAAGTGCTTGTGCGCCGTCGTTCGATGACGGTATCAGCGTCGCATCGATCAGATCCTGCAGAGCCCAATTTTCACCTACGCGGAGTCCGGTGTCTCCCTCTGCAGAAAGCGCCTCCGGAGTGATCTGCACATAGGCGTCGCTTTGCAGTGTTTCTACCGCAACGAGAGAAAGCATAACTTTAGTAAGTGATGCGAGGGGTAGCTGTGCATTCACGTTTTTCGCGAACAGCACTCTTTGTGTTTTCGCGTCATAGACGATCGCGGCACGCGCTTGGATAGGCACATCGATGATGCTCTGTGCAACTGACGCTGTTTGATTCGCTGTATCTGGCAGAGCCGGCAGGCCACCTCCGAACCATAATGCTCCGCCGAGCAGTGCGAGACAGAACACAAGCGTTACTACCATAGGCATAGGCATCGGCAACGCTGGTCCCAATTCGCGCTCGTGCGGAATTTGCTGTGCCGCTTGCGGCTGTTGTTGGTTTGGGTTCATATTTAGACTGCGGCCTGTTCAGGCTCTTCTTTGCGTTCGATAAATGTTTTGAGCGATTCTTTCAGTGATGCGGCCTCAGGCAATTCATCTGCAGACGAAACACCGAGGTGCGTCAGTGCGTCGGTTGTCACGTGGTACACGCCCTCCCTGCTCTCGCCTTTCGTGCGTTCGATAAGACCGCGCATGAGCAATGTGCGGATAGAAGAAGTCGAGTTCACGCCGCGGATGTAATCGATCTGTGAGCGTGTTGCGGGGCCTTGGTAGAGCAAAATGCTCAACACTTCGAGTCCCGCCTGACCAATCTCGCGATCTTCGGGGTCGCCCAAGAGTTGGTTGATAGTGTCTTCCATCCCAGGCGCGACCGCAAGTGCCGCGGTCGTATTCGTGCGGACAAGAACGAGGCCGTGGGTCAAGCGTTGTGCGAGCACGTCGAGTGCGACTTTCACATCGCCCGGGGTTCCTCCGGAGAGTTTCGAAAGATACGCAAACGAAAGCGGCTCTCCTGCGGCAAAAAGCAAAGCCTCAAGCGTGGTCGCGATTTGGCTAGTTTCCATAACGTGGGATGCCGACGGTGTCGGATTGCAACATAATATCACTAAACGGTCTATCTTGCTCGGCCGCGATAACACCGCCCCTTACCAATTCGAGCAATGCCAAAAATTGGATGACGACATCGGCGCGGCTTGCATCTTTAGTGAGTTCCTTGAAGCGCATCTTTGCGGCGCGCATGACGCGATCTTTCAGGCGGTCGATCATCTCTTCGAGTGTCACCGTGGGTTGCACTTGTGCCGTCTCGCGGAATGTCGCCGTGGGCAATGTCTGCACGAGCTTTTGCAGCACGCCGGTAATCATCGCGAGTGTGATGTCCCCTGGGGTGAATCGCGGCACGAAACGAATCGGTGCTTTTGCCGGCGTGCGTAGTGGCATGACACCCCACGCACGCGTCAAAAGTCGCGCGCCGTGTTTGATGATCTGGTAACGCTTAAGTCGGCGTTCCAATTCCGCGACATCGCCCTCTTCTTCATTCGTCAATTCCAGGTTCGGCAAAAGCGAACGTGATTTTATCAAGAGCAACGTCGCCGCAACGAGCACGAATTGCGCCGCCTCGCCGAGTGAAAATTGCTGGAGTTGCTGAACGTAGGCGAGGTAGTCATCGGTTACTTTGGAAAGAGACACATCATTGATATGCATCTTACGCACCTCAATCAAACCGAGCAAGAGATCGAGTGGTCCATCGAATTCACCTAACTTGACTGCAAACGGCATTATACTATTGTACTATACTTACCTTATGAAAGAGTTGCAGAAGATAGAAAAAATGGCCGTCAGCGTAACGCGATGGGTGGGATCCGGCTCATCGCTCGTCATCCACACGCTGCTTTTTATCGGAAGTTTTCTCGCCGTCTACACGCATGTCGTTGATTTCGATCGGATGCTACTCATTCTCACCACGGTGGTTTCGCTCGAGGCGATATATCTTGCGGTGTTCATCCAGATGACGCTCAATCTGCAGGGCGCAAGCATCGCAGAAGTGAGCGAAGATGTCGAAGAGATTCAGGAAGATGTCGGCGAGATCCAAGAGAATGTCGAAGAACTGCAGGGAGACGTCGAAGACATCAGCGTCGAAGAATTTATCGAGGAAACCGAGGAACAGCAACAGCAAAAAGTGCTCACCTCTATACGCGATGACCTCCAGCGCCTCATCGGCGACGTTGACCGACTCAAGAATCCGAGGGTGTAAAAAATAAAACCGCCCTTTTTAAGCACGTTTGGTCAGAACTACAAGGTTATCCAGCATCATCAACCATAAATATTATACGCTATTCCTCGGAATTTGCAAGTCGTGTGTCGACGCGGGTCATGTCGCGTGGGAATGCCGACGCTTCTTTTACGTTTGCGAGATCGAGCATGCGGGCGGTGATGCGCTCGAGTCCGGTCGAGCATCCACCGTGCGGCGGCAGGCCGTATTTGAATGCCTGCAGGTAGAATGCGAATTTTTCCGGATCGAGTCCGCGCGAGCGCATGGTGTTCACCAATTCGTGATAATCATGGATGCGCTGTGAGCCGCTGTTTATCTCGAGCCCACGGAACAGCAGGTCGAAACTGCGCGAATAGGTCGGGCTTTCCGGATCAGTATGTGTATAGAACGCACGCTTTTGCGTTGGGAAATGCGTGATGAATACGAAATCGGAACCGTGCTCTTTTTTCGCCCACTCGCAGACTTGGCGTTCATGTTCCGGCTCGAGATCCAACTCCCCCATTGCCTTGCCGCCGAACTCGCGTTCGATGATTTCCTGCGCCTCGGAGAGTTTGAATATCGGGAAAGAATTTTTTGGGAGAAGCGGCGACTCGACATCGAATCGTTTCAGGACATCGGCGTGTTTTTCGGTAACGCGGCCAACGATGACGCGCATCACGTCCTCGAGCACGGACATCACATCGCGATGGTCATTCACAAAGCCCATTTCGAATTCCATCTGGACGATCTCCGCCAAGTGGCGCGTCGTTGCACTTTTCTCCCCGCGAAAAGTTTTTGCCACGGTCATTGCGCGCTCGAACGGTCCCACCATGATCTGCTTGTAAAGCTGGCCGCTCGTCGCGAGGAATGCGGATTTACCATAGTAATCATCGATTTTGAATGCGGCCGCGCCGCCTTCGGCGTCACCTCCTACCAAAACGGGTGCCTGAAATTCGGTAAAGCCCCACGAAACGAGCGAGTCGCGGAATGCCTGCAGAATGGTCGCCTGGACATGGAAGATGTCGCGGCTACGGGCGCGGCGAAGTGTGAGCGGAAGATGGTCGAAGTACGTGTCGAGGTTGAGATCAGCATCTTTTTCAAAGGGCAGTTCGTTTGCCTGCGAAAGTACGGTGACGCTTTCGACGCTCACTTCGATCGAGCCATTCGGTTCATCTTGGCGCATGTTTTCCGGGCGCTCTTTCACCGTACCGGTGAGGCGCACCGTCCATTCCGAACGCAGGGGTTGAGCCGCTTCAAATGCAGAAGCATGTTTTGCGTTTATGACCACCTGCACGGTCCCCGTGCCATCGCGCAGAACGATGAACATCAACTTTCCATGGTCGCGGCGTACATCCACCCAGCCGCACATCGTGACGGGCTCACCGATTTTCTGCCCCAAGTCGCTGATGTAAGTTCTATCCATATCGAATTACAGTGCCACACCGATGCGCTTCCGTACAGTAGCCATTTTTACACTGGCGACTACGCGTGCCCTGTCACTTCCCTCTTTGAGAATGCGGCGGATATCATCGTCAGTGATACTTTCGCGCTTCGCGCGCATCGGCGCGATAAGAGCATCAAGGTCTTCGATCAGCGCTTCCTTGAGTGTTTTATAGTTTCCCATACTGGCTTCATATATGAAGCCAAGTGCGCTTTTCGATTTCAGAAGTTTGTGGATGGTGTATACGTTCTTGGGCTTTTCACCGGACGAATCCGTAACGATACTCATCACCGCTTTCGCGATCTCGTCCTTGGTGCCAAAAAGCGGGATGGTGTTGCCGTAACTTTTGCTCATTTTTTTGCCGTCGGTTCCCGGAACAACTGCAACTGATTCTTGAATGAGTTCCCTCGGTTCCTTGAACGTCTCACCATATACGTTATTGAATTTTGCTGCGGCTTCGCGGGCATATTCAACATGCTGTTTCTGGTCCTGTCCTACCGGCACAACATTGGTGTCATAGAGTAGAATGTCAGCTGCCATGAGCATCGGATAATTGAACAGTCCGGCATTTGCCTCAAGACCCTTTGCAACCTTGTCTTTGTATGCATGTGCGAGTTCGAGAAACGGAACCGTTACGAGGCATTCGAATATCCATGCGAGCTCGGTATGTTCTTGTACTTGTGACTGCTGGAAGATGACGGCTTTCGATGGATCGACACCCACGCTCAAGTAATCACGGACTGCATTGAAAATGTTCGCTTTGAGCTCTTTGGGATCGCGCGTAGTCGTGAGTGCGTGATAGTCCACCACCATGAGGTAGCTTTCGTACGTGTTGTACATATCGGCGAACGGTTTGAGTGCGCCAAAGTAGTTGCCGATATGAAGCGCACCGGATGGCTGGAGGCCGGTCAAGAGTCTTTGCATAGGTTATATCGTAGCGCGCGGGAGCGTAACGGTAAAGGTTGAGCCCTTGCCGCGACCTTCGGAATCGGCGGAAACGGTGCCTCGGTGAGCTTCTACAATTTGCTTGGCAAAGAAGAGCCCATAACCGGTCGAGTTCACGTTTACCTTGACCGAATCTTTACCGCGGCCGCCGGCGGTGAAAAGTAACGCCTTGTCTTCAGCCGTGAGCCCCACACCGGAATCTTTTACGGAGAGCGCTAGTGAATCTGGCGATGCTTGCAGGAGCACTTCGATCGAGCCTGCGGGGGTGTAGCGGATCGCGTTGTCGATCAGGTTGCGTATGACGTGCGTCGCGAGCATGTTTTCGTCACCGATCACGGTACAATCGGTTTCGGGGAGTGAATAGTTAAGCTGTAGTTGCTTTGCCTCGGCATCCCGCTTGAGCGAATGCACAACCGTTTCGACAGATTTTTTGAACGAGAACGGACGCATATTGAATGAGATTGCTCCGGTTTTGAGACTTGCTGAAAGCAGGATGGTCGTGAGCATATCTGCGGCTTCGCGCGTATGAGTGAGGCCATTTGCCACGGCTTCCGCCATGCGTGCGGGTGCCGGGCCGTAATCGCCGTCGAGAATCAGCGACATGATGCCCGAGCATTTGCCGAGCGCACCCTTCACCTCATGGCTGATGAAATGAATAAGACTTTCCTGCTGGCGGTTCGCCACTTCGAGATCACCGGCGAGTTCCTGGATCTTCTCTCGCTGTTCCACTTCCCGCGTGACGCTCTGTGTAAGCAGTATGCCCGCGATGACTATAAGTACAAGAAAAATACCGCGTACGAGAAGCATCACCGGATCGGTCGAAAAGACAACTTCTACGAACGTAATAACGCCGATAACGAATACGAGCGCCTCAACAGCCACCACTTTGATGTTGAACAGTCGTCGCTGATAGATCCCGTATGAGATCAAGCCGATCAGGGGCAACATGAACAACGCCGCAAAAGGCAAAAAGGTTAGATCGTTGAAAAGGATTGGGAATATAACGCTCAGAATGAGTATAAGTAACGCTGTGAGCGACATGCCGATCAACATAAGACGGATTGGGGCACGCAAATCTTTTTCGGCAACGAGCATACGGCGGAGTAATATGAGAACCCCCCACACAAGGAAACCGATGGTGACTGCGCCGAACAGCATGATGCCTACACCGCGTGACGGGTTCGTGACCTGCCCGGGCGGAGCCAAGTGCCCGATACCGGAAAAAACAAGCGGTGTTAACGTCAACAAGGATGTGGCGATCGAGAGTGGAATGACGCCCCGCGTATACCAACGCGGCACGTGGAATTGCTCGTATGGAAATATGAGCGCGAGCTGTAAAAATAAGGTCGCGTGCCATACGGCGACGAAAAGATTGAAACGCATCATCATCAGGGTTGTCGTTACCGTATCAAGTTTATATTGCACGAAATTCATGAATGTCCACAGAATAGTGAGTAATGCGAAGAGTAAGAACGTCTTGGTTGTGGCGCTGTGCCTATTGCCGAGAAACACAACGAATCCCATGAGACCGATTGCGGATCCGGTCACTCCGACTGCAAGCAGATCAAGATTGGCAAGTCCTTCGATCATAGTATGGTGGTCACATCGTCTACTGAAAATCGCGTTGCACGTGCGGTGGGTGCATCCGCGTGCCCGATGCGGAACATGAAATAGGAAATGCCGCCGCCTAAGCGCGCGATGCTGTCTAGGTCTTTGTACGCGCGCATGATCTCCGCGTGTTCGGCATCGGAAAAGCCTTCATGGATGCCGGCGCGACCGCGCAGAGCCCAGTACAACACTCCTGTGAGCGGTTGGATGCTTAGACCGAGTGAATCCGCCGCGAGCCATATCCGTTCTACGGACATGCCGGCCTTTACCGCCTCAAGCGGCGACTCCTCTTTCGAGATGACGACTCCCATTGCCGAGGCGGTCCCATACAGTGCCGCGTTCTGCTTGGCAACAAGCTTGTTGAAGCCGAGGAAGCGGTTCAGGAAACGGGCGCGCGGCCAGCTACGCATCACGAGGAAGCCCATCTGCGCCGGTGCGGACAACTCAAGTGTGTCTATGAAAAAGCCGACTTTCTTCTCATCATCCTCCGCCCTGGTCCAGTTTACGTGGTTGAAGAAGAAAGAATGCAGTATCGGATTGTTTAGCATAATGAGTTCGTTGACGGATCCAATGCGCGCAAGCGTCGAGATTTCCTCGCGAGTGGTGAAGATCCGAAGGACGCAACCGTGGATATTCCCTACTGTCTGGAGCATGCGTATCTCTGCATCAGAAAGCGCTTTGCCATCATAAGGCTTGCGATTCGTAGCACGCGTATTGATGTTCTCTGCAAATGGATCGCGCGTGACGATACCTCGTGCAAGAGAGACCCGGGCCGCTAGGAGCGCATTGTCCGCCTCGGGGAGAAGAGAGACGGACACAGAAAAGCCATGCGAAGGTGCGGCAATACGCATATTTTCCACGGCGGCCCCGATGGCCACGTATGAAGCTCTGTTGCCCCATCCATAGAGAGACTGATCGCGCTCTTCAGAGACTAGAACATCGATGACCGTCTTATCATGTTGTCTGTGCACGACAAATTTCCATGGTTGAGCGTTCTCACCCGATGGGGCCATGATAGCTGCCTCAAGAACCTTCTTCACATCCGGATCCATGGAATCATTATGCATCAAGAAGACGGTCCTGCCGGTGTCCTATTCACACATGCTTAAACTATATTCAGCCTCTTTTTCAATGCAGAGAGTGCTTTCCTACGTTCAGTGCGCATCTCTTTTGAAAAATAAGAACTGGCAAGGAAAAGGTGCGCAAGCGATATTTCTGTGCGGCCGTTCTTTATAGGATATCCGGCAAGGATGCTGAAGGCGCAATATGCAACGAACGAACCGTTGAGAAGCGCCATGCCACCTAACTGCGGGAAAGACACAATGCCACCAGCCTGCCCCAGATGTTTCGGCCACTCAAGCATGCGTGTGTTGTGGTTCTCCAACCCTACTAACTGTGCTATGAGGCCGCCGATGGCGCGCTTATCCAGCCCCTTCATCGTCTTGAAATCTATATTGGGTATGCGCCCGTGGAAAGGTCTGGTGTGCGGATCGGTATCGTACCGTTCGATGTCAATGACGGCGCTCTCGCCGACGTCAGCGCCGGAAATCAAGGGGATGCGATGTTTCTTTGCGTGCTCGCGCAGCAGACGCTTCATCGCGAAATCGTCGAACTCGTCGATCACCAGATCAGCGCCCTTGAAGAATTCCCCGATGTTCCTCTCGGTGAGACCTTCGGTGAAAAGCTCTGGCTCCGCATACGGGTCGATGAGATATATCTGGCGTGCCGTGATTGCGGTCTTGGGAATGCCGAGAGAGTCGACGCCAGCGCGGATACGATTGAGGTTCGACAAGTCCATGACATCGAGATCGGCGAGTTTCATCCTGCGCGCGCCGCCCTGAAGCGCGACGGCAAGCGCCGCGCTGTTGCCTATCGAAAGGCCGGCGATCGCGATCGTCGCGTCATAGAATTTTTTCTGTTCTTCGGTGGAGATGAGCGTCCGGTTGCGTGCGGTGCGTACACGATGGAATTCGCCACGCGGCAGGACGTGCACGAGCGTCGAGAGCCAAGGATAAAAAACCCACGAACCTCTCTGTCGGTCAGGTGCTTCCTTGAGCAGGGCGGCATGGTACTCGGCGAAAGCCTTTTCAAAGCCGCTACCCAACGCAAGAGGCGGGTTGTCGATAGCAAAGAGCTCGCGAAGCTGATGTATATAGGTGTCGCATATTTCCCTAACGCGGCCGCTCTTGAGAAGCTTTTCCAGCCCAGCCCGTTCGCCTGCCCGCGACAGATCGAATAAGACGGGGCGGCTTTTGGAGCGCCTCATAAGATGTTTGTGACGCGTAAACGGGTTCTGAACTCGGGACTTCTTTTCCATAGATCATTGGGCGATAAAGCGGGGTTTTAGGCCCGCTTTGAAATATGTTGGGTCCTGATACGTCCGGAGATCGATGCGAGGTACGATGTCCTTCGCCAGATGTTTACGAAGGAACGCATACTCCATGTTGATCCTTTCGAGCGTTGCGACCAATTGCTTCTGTATCATCTGAGCCAGACGCGCGCTCTTTTTCATTCCCTGCTGGAGTTCGATGCGTATCTCGAGGCCCTCGTCCATGTTCTTGAGATATTTCTTCTCCATGACGAACTTGCCGGTAAGAAGCTTGAACAGACTCTGGTGATTGAGCGCCTGCATGATGTGCTCGGGGTAGATATTAGCCGCATAGAATTTGAGGGTGCGGTCGCTCCGGTTCCGGAGTGTCACGAACGGCAGGCGCCACGGCTTCCATTTTTCACGCCTGAGTTCGGTAGCGAGCGTCCGGCGGGCATGCGCGGAGAGAGATTCCTGGACAACGCTGAACGGGATGACCTTTCCCGCATCGCGTTGATTGAAACGGATGAGTGGGACTCCGGATGCCGCAGTCGTTATGAGATCCATTCCGTCCGTCTCGATATACCGCATGAGTGGGTTGTATTGAAAAAGATTGGGCACTGATGTGTCGTCGAACAGTGCTTCACAGAGTTCGTCATTCGCCGATGCGAGCCGGCGCAGGGCGATCGTATGCGGATTCTCGAAGCCCGTGAGCAGGAATTCAGAAGAACCGTACGTGTTCAGGAAATGCGCCGAACTGCCGCCGCGCACTTGTTTCGCGAGATACGTGCGCCAGTCTTCGTTGAACCCTTCACTGCAGAAGATCGTGCGTATCGGAGTCCGCGCCCAATCGATGCCTTCGCGCTTTCCTGTTTCGATGACATCTTTGATGAAAAACGGATGACCGATGAGTACCATCTGGTCGAACTCGCTCTGCATGGCCCTGGCGACCATGAGAAAGCTCTCTTTATTGTTGCCAACCGGAGCGATTGCAGAGCCGCGCCGCCCAAAGAGAGACGCAACCGTCGGCAGAGTCGTGGCGATGCCGGAGACATAGATGCCCATCGGAAAGCCGATGATGATGAGAGTCGGTATCGTATCGATGTGGAAAAGATCGGTAAAGAGGAAATCATGTATTAAAGCGGCTTCCTGCTCCTGTAGAAGACCGCGTGGCCACAAGGTCGGTGCCCCGCTGGTGCCGGAGCTTGCGGCAAAGATCGTGTGGCTATCAAACGTGCCACCCCACGAGCGCTCTTTCAGCCCATACGGCTCGATATAATTTTCTTTGGTAGTCGGAGGTACCTGCACAAAATCACCGATGGTTCTAATGGAATCAGCGCGCACGCCGTGTTTGCGCAAAAAATCAGCATACGCGGGCACTTCTTTTGCAGCCTGGTGAAAAAGATGTAACGCCTTACGAGCGCCAGCTTTTTGCCACAACTGCGGTTCTGTAACACGAATGGATGAACGGTACCGTGTCATATCGATGGCACGCGGCGTCTTTCCAGGTTTGATAACCGATAGTGTCCGCAGAAGGCTACGGTCAATTGTTCGTTTCAAAGACATGGCTGTGTTTTAGTGCCTCGCGAAGCGCATTGAGCTCCTCTGAGAGAGGGCGGTCATCGACGACCGGCCGCACATATTTGCGCACCCGTGAGATTAGGTCTCGCGATGCGCGCGACATCCGACGACGTTCGCCGGTCTTGAGCGTCTCGGCGGCCTGCGACAGCGTCACACATTCTATTGCGAGCAATGTGTAGGCGTTCTCAATGACTTTAGCTGCGATGAGTGCCGCGTCGGTCCCCATACTCACGATATCCTGATTGTCGCCGTTGGTAGAGATGGTATGCAATGAGTGCGGGTAGCCGAGCGACTGACTGTACGCCGCGGTCGACGTGCCCACGAACTGAAGCCCCTGGAGACCCATCGAAAGGCCCGCCTCTTTCAGATTCAGGAACGGGGGGAACGTCCCGCCGTTCACATTCTTGTTCAGAAAGAAATTGATGCGGCGCTCGGTAAGGAGCGCGAGCTTCACCATGCCTATCTTCATGTGGTCGATGGCCGTCGCGACGTAATCACCGTGAAAATTGCCTCCATGCAGGAATCTGCCCGAACGATCAATGACGGGGTTGTCGGTCACTGAATTGACCTCTGTTTCGATGGTCGCGCGGGCAGTCTGCACTGCATCGTACATAGGGCCCAGTATCTGCGGGATACATCGCATGGAATACACTTCCTGCAGTATCACGTCCGTGGTGTACGTCTCCTTGCGGATGCGTATCTTGTCCTGCAGTTGTTCCCTTTCTCGTATGCGGCGGGAATCCGCCAGCAGATCACGCATGGCGCGCACGATGTGAAGCTGGCCCCGATGCGGCCGGAGACGATGCAGAGATTCATCGAGGATATCGGAGAATCCCCGTACGAGCTCAAGCGCGCAGACACCTGTGCGCACAGCTATGTCGATGGTTCGCTCCGCGTCGCACACGAGAAGCGCCCCGATACCGCTCATCATCGATGTGCCGTTTATGAGCGAGAGGCCTTCCTTGGGACCGAGTTCGTAAGGCGCGATGCCGGCTGTCCGCAGGGCTTCGGCCGCACTCTTGCGTTTGCCGGCGTGGAGCACTTCGCCCTCTCCGATGAGGGCGAGCGCGATGTGCGCAAGCTGGACAAGGTCGCCGCTCGTGCCAACAGCTCCATGCTCGGGAACGATTGGCGCGATGCGCGCGTTTATGAGCTCGGTGAGTGCCTTCGCTAATGCGGGGGATGCACCTGATGCGCCGCGCAGTATCGTATTGAGCCGGACAAGCATCGCCGCAAACACGTGTGTGCTGTCGATAGCCTCACCAATGCCCACTGCATGGCCGCGGACGAGATTGTACTGGAGATCGGTCAGGTGTTCTTCGTTGATGATGCGATTCACCATTGGACCGAATCCGGTATTCACGCCGTAGATGGGCTGCCTGGTCATCTGTGAAAGGACACGCATTCGCGTCTTCTGCATACTAACAAGTGCTTTGGGCGTAACCCTCACTGTGGCTCTGAGATTCGAGACGAGTGTTTTTATATCGCGCAAAGTAAGGGTCGTACCATCGAGCGTAATGATCTTTGCCGCCTCACGACTTGAAGTCCCCCTCATCTTTTTCATAGAAAGTTTGACACCAACAGTATACTCCCACGCACATAAAAGCCCCATACCTTAATCCGGTATGCGATACGAAAGATCCTATAAGGTCAATTCCACGTTCTTTTTTGGCGTGCAATTGCAAGGATGGCAATCGAACCGAGGAGCCACCAGAGCGTGAATTGAGCACCGAATATCGGACTTAATTCAAGCGGGAACGGCCAGACGGTCGCATAGGCGGAATTCCAGAGAGCGAGTCCGATCGCAATTATTGCTAACGCCGATACTGCTGAACCGATCATCCCGCCACTGTCCACAAATCCAGTATCGCACAGCCGCAGGCCGGCGAGATAACATACGATGAGAAGCCCCCCAATGGTCGTAATTGTTGCGATGAATGGCGCTAGCCCCAAAATGAGTGGTGCGAGGAACATTGCGGTTGCCGCAAAGGGCTTCAAGAGTGTTGCCGTGATCATCGAAAAGCCCAGCGCGTCGAGACGTGATGCGCCCATGGCAAAGCCGAATACGGAAAGCAGGAACCACACGCCGACGATCGATAACAGATCGATCGATGCACCGAGTCCGTTGACGGTGCCGAGCGCAGTAGAAATGGTCGAGCTCGCGAAGTCCATCTGTATAGTATAGCGCTCGAGATTACGTGGAGCGCGCAATCCACAACTCTAGAGTCCTTCCTTGCGGAGCTCCTCAATATGCTTCTTTGCGGAGTTCGAAAGCTGTGAAGGAATAGCGATGTTAATTTTTACGATCAAGTCGCCGCGCGTGCCGTTCGGCTGGGGTATACCTTTTTCTTTGATGCGAAGCGTGTCGCCGTGAGCGACACCTGCCGGCACTTTGAGTTTTGCATCCCCATCGAGTGTCGCAACAGAATATTCTCCGCCCAAAAGGGCGTCGGTCAGCTTGATCGTCAATGTTGTTGAAAGCGTCGCGCCGTCGCGTTTGAATCGCGGATCGGATTTGACGTGGATCTTTACATAGAGGTCACCCGCGGTACCTCCCCCTGCGACGGCTTCCCCGCGGCCGGCCATGCGGATCATTTCGCCGTTTTCGATACCCGCGGGTACCGCGATCTTTATTTCTTCCTGCTGTCGGCGAACGCCGAGTCCCGTGCATGAACTGCATGCCGCATCCGGCACTTCACCGCGCCCATGACAGCGATCGCATTCGCGTGTGGTCGAAACCGCACCGAAAAAGGTGTTGCGCGTTTCATGGATGGCACCCTTGCCGCCGCAGGTGGTGCAAGACACTATTTTGCTTCCGGGTTTGCCGCCCTTCCCCTTACAGGCGTCGCACACCGAAAGTTTTGTGATCAACACGCGGCGTTCCGTTCCGAACACGGCTTCTTTGAACGTGAGCTCTACATCGATCGATATGTCACGGCCGCGGCGGTCGCGGCGGCTGGAACGCATCCCCGCGCCGGTAAAGAGTTCGCTAAAGATGTCTCCGAAATCCACATCCTCAAATCCCTGGAACCCTTGGAACCCGCTGAAATCGAAACCGCCGGGACCATTTCCTTGTGATGAAAAGGTGTGGCCATAACGATCATATTCAGCGCGGCGTTTTTTGTCGGCGAGGACCGCATATGCCTCGGATGCTTCTTTGAAACGGGCCTCGTCACCACCTTTTTTGTCTGGATGGTATTTATGGGCGAGTTTTCGGAATGCCTTTTTTATGTCTTCGTCAGAAGCACTACGCTCCACGCCAAGTATCTCGTAGTAGTCTTTTTTCATATTCCTGCGCATCTAGTATATGATGAATTTTCTATAAAGAAAAGAGGGGGCGAACCCCC
>JACQKA010000019.1 GCA_016204805.1 Candidatus Kaiserbacteria bacterium
TATGAAAGGTATCTACGATACACTCGCAAAACACCCCGAGAAATTTGCGGCAAAAGGCATCAAGCCGCGCGTGGTCGCATTACTCGAAGAAGGAAAAGACGACGCGATGTTCTCTATGATGCTCGCGACCATCCGCCGCGATGCGCTCATCACTTACGACCTACCACACGCGTCGTGGCAACCCCCCGTCGAAAAGATGCTCACGCTGTTTGATGAACTCGAATTCCGTTCGCTCGGCGCGCGCGCGCGCGCGATGTTTCAGAACGGGGACACTGCACCACCAGAAACAATGCAAGCGGCCGCGGCCGCTGACCCACACACTGTGCGCGAGGTGGCCGTTGCGCTGTGGCTCTTGTCTTCCGACGTAACCAACCCCACGCTCGAAGACGTTTTTCGGTTTACCAAAACGAATGATGTTACCGAGGCGCGAGACATACTTTTCAAACAGCTCAAAGAAACAGGGCGGCTGTGGGAAGTGTATGAAAAGATAGAACGCCCGCTCATCCCGATCGTGGAGCGCATGCACGAAGACGGTATCACGCTCGACACCGCGTATCTCAAGAAACTCTCCAGCGAATATCACCAAGAGCTCAATGCGATCGAGAAACGAATCTATCGTCATGCGGGACGCGAATTCAATATCGCTTCGCCCGCACAACTTTCGCAGGTGCTGTTTGTCGAAATGAAGCTGGTCATTCCGCGGCATAAGAAAACAGGCACGGGGAAGCCGTCCACCAAAGAATCCGAACTCGAAAAACTTCGCGCCGCGCACCCCATCATCGAAGACATCCTCGCGTATCGCGAACTTGCAAAATTGCTTTCGACCTATGTCGACAACATGCCGAACATGGTGGGAAAAGACGGCCGTCTGCATGCAGAATTTTTGCAGGCAGGTGCGGTCACAGGGCGCATGGCGTCGCAGAACCCGGGTTTGCAGAACATTCCCATCAAAAGCGAACACGGCCGTCGCATGCGCAACGCGTTCGTCGCAGAAAAGGGGCATCTGTTGGTGTCGCTCGATTATTCACAGATCGAACTGCGTATCGCGGCAGGACTCGCTGGAGACAAAAAACTCATCAGTGTTTTCAAGGAAGGTGGCGACATTCATCGCGCGGTTGCAGCGCAAGTGTTCAAGGTGCCACCAGATAAGGTCGATGCAGAAATGCGTCGTCGCGCGAAAGTCATCAACTTTGGCATCATCTATGGTATGGGGGTGAACGCGCTTCGGATGAATTTGGGGGACGGCGTTTCGCGGGAGGATGCCGCACATTTCTTAAACGACTATTTCAATAATTTTTCGGGGCTCGCCGCGTATCTGGAAAAAACGAAGCAGGACGCCGCGCGGAACGGCTATACCGAAACGCTCTTCGGTCGTCGCCGATTTTTCTCGGGTTTCAAATCATCGCTCCCACATATTCAAGCGCAGGCAGAACGCATGGCGGTTAACGCGCCCATCCAAGGCACGCAGGCAGACATCACCAAACTCGCGATGGTGTCGGTGGATGAGTGGATAAAAAAGAACAAATTGTGCGACAAAGTGAAACTCCTCCTTCAGGTGCACGACGAATTGGTATATGAGGTAAAGAAAAATGATGTCGACGACACTGCGAAAGCTATCGCGCATATCATGGAAACCGTTGTGGATCCGAAAGCGCTTCACAGCGTACCTATCAAGGTGGAAACATCGGTGGGGGAGAATTGGGGCGAGATGCAGAAAATTAGACATCGGATGTCTAATTTCTGAAGTATGTTATATGTTTTTGGCGGGAGTAAAACAAAATCACGGACGAAAATGCGGACGACGTTGACCGCGCTCGAAAAACGCGCGCCGCTTGCACACACGCTCCGTGTTACAAACGAAGAAATCGAGAGCACAGATATCGAAAAACTCCTCGCCGCGCAGGGGCTTTTTTACAGCAAGCGCATCGTAGTATTTGACAATGTATTGAAGGAAAAAAATGCGCAGAAAATCCTACTTCCATATATGGAAGTGCTGGCGCGTTCCGAGCATGTGTTTCTTGTGCTCGAAGAAGAACTTTCGGCAGATCTGAAAAAGCAGCTCGTCGCACACGCAACAAAGGCGATCATTTCTGATGAGGGAGAGAAGCAAGCAAAAAGCGGGCCGGATTGGGCGGTGACAAACGCGCTCGAAAAAAAAGATTCGAAAGGACTGTGGCTCGCCATAGTGAGATCTCTGCTCGAAGGAGCGCCACCCGAGCAGGTGCACGGCCAGCTTTTCTGGAAGGCAAAACAAATTCTTCTTGCAGGGCGGCTTCATATATGGAGCCATGACAGTATACGGAAACTCATCGCCGAACTTGCCGAACTGCCGCACGAGGCGCGTAGAAGGGGGATGGAGATGAAATACGCGCTGGAGCGTTTTGCGCTAACTATTCAGTAGTATCGCTTCGCCGCCACATCCTTTCCGGAGACCACTCAAGGGCGTTTGCCCAAGCTTCAGTCTCCGGAAAGGATGTGGCGGCTCCGCTCGCGGCAGGAAACTATGCACACGTACTGATTGCAGGGCTAAATAAAGCACGTACGATGATTGTATGGGTATATTGCAAGCGCGCGTAATGTTAGCAGGTTTTCTGTTAGTCATTCTTTCATCCTTACTCCTGCTTTTGGGGATGTATGGTGTGGTGCATGCGCAGGCGGGAGGTGCGGTTGCGATATGTCCAATTTGCGACACAAAAAATACGCCGCCCTGTCAGACAATAGTTTGCACAGCGTTAAATTGTTTTGGCCGGTGTGTTGCCCCAGGACCCGCAGGCTGTGACGTCATAAGTTCGGGATGTAAAAATCAACCGGAGAAAGCTTCTGCAGGCGGTGCAGACAAAGCAATGGAGATGGCGAAGTCGATTATGGACGCGCTGAAGAGCAAGGCGGGTGGTGGCGGGGGCGGAGGGGGTGGTTCTCCACCACCACCCGGTGGCGCACAGGGTCAGGGTCAGCAAACAACCCCATCACCAGCGAACCTCAATGACCTCTTAAATGCCACATCATCACCGGCGAGTTTTGTGGGGACTGCACTCGATCGCGTAAGCACGGCAGCTTCCAGCCTCTTCTCGGCGGTATTTGGCAATAACGAAGTCACGAACGCTGAAGATGAAAAATCGACAGGCAGTGAAGCCAGAGGCGGTGAAGACGGTCTTCCCGGTCAACAACCGGTAATTGGCAGTACAGCCACAAGCGACCGGGCGAAGGCAGGAAGCGGCATCATCACCACAGGCGGTGAAGAGGGTCTCGCAGGGAGTGTACGGGCGTTCTTCAATCAATTTTTCAACCCATCCGCTCAAAACGCCGCCGATAACGAATCGTTCTTCAATAGGCTCTGCAATGCGCGTCCATGGCAGGCGACGTTCATAAACCGCGTGTTCTCCGCAAGCTTCTTTGATTCGCTGTGTGCACAGCAGGGGATACAGGGTGCAGAGAACGGCATATTCAACGCCTCGGCGAACAGCAACGCGCGCCATGCGCAGTTACATTGTCCGGCCAAAGTAAAAATAGGCAACAGCGCTACTGTAGCGTGGGATTGCGGCCAATCGCAAAGCGCCGGATTCGGATTCAATACTGCGGGGCAGAACACAGGCGTTGTGGAAATAACGCCGCAGGACACCGACACTTACTATCTCCGTTGTGGTAATGGTGGACGCGCCCAGTGCACCATCACTGTTGAAAAGCCGCGGGCACAGCTCACTGCGTATCCGGCACACGTGCCGCTTAATGCACGCTCCGAAATATTCTGGACCAGCGAAAACGTCATCGAATGCACTGTTGAGGGCCCCGGTTTCAAAGAATTAGGCACGCGTGGCGCTGCGACAACTCCGGTCATCTTGGATAGCGTCACTTACACCATGGTCTGTCATGATGAAGCAGGTCGTACGGCATACGACTCAGTCACGGTGGGTGTGGGGAACTAGCTATGTATTCAAAGCGTGTAGGATTTTTGATGCTCACTGCAATCGTGGCGCTCGCTTCGATTGGTGTTGCTGAAGCGGTTACAGAAACAGCTGCTAACAAATCATGCGCCGCATGGGTAAATAGCGGCGGGCAAGGAACACCTCCTTCTTTTAGAGTTGAAGCAAGTGGCGGTTTCGTCACTTGCACGTGTAGCGGTGCACAGTGCAGTGCGCAAACATTTACTGATGCCGCCGGGAACACTAAAGCGATCGGCGAAGCGGTTAATTTTCTACAACAAGCGATGGGTATGATACAGAGCTTGCTCGGAAACAAGGGTGGAAGTGGCGGCTCGGGTAGCGGTTCGGGAGGCAACGTGCCGGCAACAATGAATTTGCCGTCACTTGCGCCGCCACCCGCGGATTTTATGCCCGATTACGGGAACACTGCGCCAAAGCCTCCTGCGAACATCGAGACCAAAACAAACATCAATACCGCCATAGATGCGGTGGTGAAAGATCCGGCGGAAAATTTTCTCGAGGCGGTGTCGAAGGGATTCAGCAACATCACTGATCGCATCACCGAAGTGACGGTCGGCATCACGCAAAAGAATCCACCTGCGCCGGCAACATCAGAGACCACAAAGAAACTCGGCACTGAACGTCCGGACATTCGCACGACCGAAGGCGGCAAAGCGATCGAGATAGGCGTCACCGAAGACAACACTGGTGTTGCCGGTTTTTATGGCATGAACGGTATGCAAACAGCGGGGCTCTCGCTCGTGGGACGATTGTGTGTGACGCGGCCATGGGCAAATAGTTTCATCTCGGCGATCATCGCACCGAGATTCTTCGACAGTCTCTGCGACCGCGGGGGGTACCAAATAGGGCCGCCTCCCGCGAGCGACAAACCGGTCAACGGGACGGAAATAGCGATCAAAGCAGCCGCGCGCGCAATGGCAGAGAAAACGACGACACCACTCCAAAAAGCAAAAGGCATCTCTTGTACGCCGACCATCTTGCGCCAAGGCGCGAGCGCTTCGGTGGAATTCTCGTGCGGCACGGGCGACACGTTAACGCGGGCGATCGGATTCCGCGCAGGAGTGAACGATAGCAGGGTGACCGTCCGCCCTTCGAAAAACACCACCTACGGCATCATGTGTTCGGATGGATTCGAACAATCGTGTGAGATCAAGGTGGTGAACCCACGCATAACGATATGGTCCGATCCCAAAGCGGTCCGCCTTGGCGCGCGCACCACGGTGTATTGGAACACCGCTGATGTCGAAAAAAATTCTTGTGTGATCAAAGGGCCGAGTTTTTCTGAAACAGGATCATATGGCGGCGCGTCCACGGTGCCCATAAGCGGCCCGAGCACATACACAGTGACCTGTACCGCGATTGACGGCGAGCCGCTTACGGAAAGTATCACGGTTGATCTGGCGCTGTAGCTAACTTCGTGTCCGCCCAGCAGGAATCGAACCTGCGAACCGTCTCCTTAAAAGGGAGCCGCTCTACCAACTGAGCTATGGGCGGTTCGGTAACACTATACCACGAAGTATTTTTTATTCTATAACGGTAAGTCGAACGCGAATGCGCCGGGGCCGGTAACTATGAGCGAAAGACTCATCACGATGAGAAGAAGCGTTGTCGTGAGCGGATAGGGTCGCGCGGGACGGCCGAGTATCGCCCAACTGCCTGCAATGAGCGCCGCAAGAAGCGCACCCGCTTGCGCGTAGTAACCGAACGCGAGCGAGAGCGTTGCGATAATTTCGAGCGTCGCCATGACATAGATGAACATCGTCGCACCACGCACATGGGAATATGCCGCGAGCGCGAACATTGCGGCGACGGCCGCACGGATAACAAGTGCCGAGAGGGGAGCGAGGAACAAGAGTTCCGGGAACAAGCTCAACATGCATATAGTCTAACACAGTGATATGGTGGCCGCATGAGGACTATAGTGCTTCTTCACAACATCCGCAGTGCCCACAACGTCGGCTCTATTTTCCGCACTGCCGATGCCGCCGGTGTGGAAAAGATAGTGCTGAGCGGCTACACACCGCGACCCACCGACCGCTTCGGCAGACGGCAGAAAGACATCGCAAAGACCGCGCTCGGTGCTGAGTGGAACGTCGCATGGGAATACGCGAAAACGCCACAAGAATTTTTAAAGAAATTCAAAGCAGATGGATGGACGATCGTCGGGGTAGAACAGGATGCTCGCGCCGAAGATTATCGCGCGACACTTCCCGCAAAAAGAGTGTTTGTATTTGGCAATGAAGTGCGCGGTATTTCCCCCGCACTCCGCGCGGCATGCGACCGCATTATCGAGATCCCCATGCGCGGCAAAAAAGAATCGCTCAATGTTGCCGTCACCGCAGGTGTTATTCTCTTCAGTGCTCAGCAATGTTGTTATGACGCATGAGATTCCAGAGGGTTGTCTCAAGACGGACTTTAAATGGAGAGTCAACGTCAACAATAATCGCACTTTCCTCTTCTTCTAACTCATATAAAAATGAGCGGAACTGTTCTGCAGTAATCACACCGTGTTTATGTGCAGCAATTGCCCCGTCCAGTTTTATGTTCAAACGCTTCATTGGATCCTCAGGTTGATGCATTGTTTCTGTAGAGTGCATAATCCTATTCTTAAAGTTAATAACTTAAACAGTATAAGTTTAATACGTCCAAACATCCACTGTACGCCCCTGTGCGTCCAATAATCGGACAACATCATGGTCGCCCTGCCATAATTCGCGCGACTGGTTCAGAAAGATACGCCACTCACCTTTGTTGAATGAAGGCCGCCAGCTGTGCCGCGCGACACAGCCGCTATAGGTGAGCGAATTCCTGATGAACGCATAACAGAGACTCGAGACATCGGGCGGGTCGCCGAACGGGAAACGGCAACTTGATAAGGTGCGCGCATACGCGACGCACGCGGGATCCGCAGTGCGTGAAGTCGCCGGTTCTGCGAGCACTTCCGATTCGGCGCTCGGGCAACGCTTCTCGAGGCTTGGGACGAATGTCTGGAATTGCCCGAGATAACCCGTGCACAGATTTTCTTTGAATGATACGCCGACAGGGGAGGCACCGGTCGTCACGACCGCACGGTCTCCCGGATCGAGCGCTATGGGTGCCGTGAGTGATATTTGTCCCATCGCGAATGTCCGCGTACCGTTCGGGATCATGACGCGCGTGTGGCCATAGAGACTCTGCAGTGACCAGCCGGTGATCGAAACCGGTGCGGTGTTCCCGCTGTGCGCGACGAGCGTGATGTGTTCGAGCGCGGGGTCGTCTGCCTCTGCCCCCGAATACGAATCCGCGATAGTGATGAGTCCGCGGTACGGCGAAGGATCGCCGAACTCCCGAGCATCAACAATGCGCGCAGTAAGCATATCATATTGCTGTTCGATGTCTGTGAGTTCGTCTGTGATGTCGGCGGCGCGGCGCGGGGTGTTGTAGGTGTCATCGGACAGAGCAGTGTCGAGTGTGGGATTTTGCGGGATTGCCGGAGTGGCCGGGAAGGGAAATGTGCCCGCGGCCGGTGTTGTCGACCCATTCATCGCATCGAACAGCACCGTGAACGGATTAGTGAAGAATTGTTTGCGGCGCGCTATTTCCGCGCCGGAATCACTGAAACGGAATATGAGAATGCCGATGCCGACAATGATGAGCAGTACGAGCAAGAGTCTTTGTAGCATACAAGCAGTATATCGCGGCTATACTTTCGCTCGCGCATTGACGAGCGCTTTCAATTCCTCACGTACGACGACTTCGTCGCTCCACGGGATATCTTCTCCGCCCGCGGCATGGATGGACGGCTCACTGCCCTTGCCAGTGATGAGCACGGCATCGTTGCCGAGCGCGCGCGACAGCGCTTCGCGGATAGCGAGCCGGCGGTCGAGAATGATATTCGGTGGTCTTTTCATATCGCGACTCATCATGTCTGCGATCGATCTCGGATCTTCATCATACGGATCTTCGGTGGTGAGGATGACTTCCGCACAGCGTTCATCGGCGATTTTACCCATGACGGGCCGTTTCCACAGATCGCGGCCGCCGCCCGTACCGCCCAAGACACAGAGTAGCCGTTTGTTTTTGTATGCATCGTAGAGCGACGTGAGCGAATCGGGCGTGTGCGCATAATCGATGATCACAGAGAACGGCTGGCCCTCGCGTATCGCCTGCGCCCTGCCAGGGATCTCTTTCACCCGTGCGAGGCCGCGTATGATATCCGGTTCGTTGATGCCGAATGCTTTAGCGGTGACGGCCGCGGCGAGCGCATTGTATATGGAAAACACTCCTGGGAGCGCGATGTATGCCGTCGAATCACCAAAGCGGAACTGTCCGCCGTTCTCGTCCGCGCGGTACGGCTCCACTTGGTGGATCGAATAGGGGATGCGTTCGTCGGACGCGAGCGAAAGGAATTTCTCGCCGAGCGCATCGTCTGCGTTCGCGATGATAACCCTGCGCGGCTTGCTCGAACGTATGACCGAGCGGCCGATGGAGAGTTTCGCATCGACGTACGCTTCCAATGACCCGTGGGAGTCGAGATGTTCGGGCGCAAGATTGGTGAAGATCAAACCATCGAGATTGATGAAGCGATGGCGGTGCTGTGACGCTCCTTCGGAAGTCATTTCGATGATGGCAACAGTGCAATCATGGTCGATAGCGCTCGCGAGGAATTTCTGCATGCCAAACCGCCCCGGCATGCTCATACGCTTTAGATTGCGTTTCTCTGTCGATCCCGTCTTGATGCGAATAGAATTCAAAACCGCCGTTGTATAGCCCGCTTCTTCGAATATCGCATTCAAGAATTCGGTCGTACTCGTTTTTCCCTTGGTGCCGGTTACGCCGATCACGGTGATGCGGCGCGACGGCAAGAAAAAGACGAGCGCCCCAAGTAAAGCCCATAGGTAGTGATATAGAGAAAGAAAGATGGAAGGAGTTGCTGCCTTGATTGTTTTTTTAACCACCATACTATTATTTGCCCAGCGCCCGTAGCGCTTCGCGCAGGCGCGCACCCTCACCTTCGACAGTATCCGGTACGCTCTGGAGAGCTTCGCGCGCTTCTTTTATAGAATACCCCATGACACGCAGGGCCTCGATCGCGCCTTCGTCGCCGTCTGCGATGGCGCTCGCAATGCCGAGCGAATCTATCTTGTCTTTCAATTCAAGCACGACTTTCTCGGCGGTCTTCTTGCCGATGCCGGACACATTCGTGAGATACGAAGCCTTGCCCGCCGTGATCGCCGATACCAGCGTTTCGATACCCGCGAGCGATATGATAGTGAGCGCGGATTTGGGGCCGATACCGGACACGGTGAGCAGGAGTTCGAACATAAGGCGCTCTTGGTCGTGCAGGAATCCATAGAGGTCGAGCGCGTCTTCGCGGACGGCCGTATAGATGACGAGCGTCGCTGGTGCGTCGGGCCGCAGTGTCGCGAGCGTTGCCGGCATTGCGAACACTTTGTACCCCACACCGCCGACATCTATGACGAGATGGTGGTCGTGGATGGAAGCAATAGTTCCTCGTAGCCGTGCGATCATACCCGGTAGTGAAAATTCAGCTTGCTCGTCGCACTCTGAAATAGTCTTGTAATCTGCGTTTCAACAGCCGCCGACCCTGGCTTGTTTTGAAATAGAACTCTCTGCGACGAGCATCTCTTTCTTCCAGACATGCTTCATAATATATACAATGCCATTGATCTTTTTTGGTTGTTTTGGTAAAGCCCCGATTATGTTCTGAAATGCGTTTCCGCAAATCGTGCGTGAACCCGATGTATAGGTCGTTCCGTTCATCACCTTTCAAAACGTAAGTGTAGAACATAATCAAGCTGAATTTCTACTACCGGGATATACACATCATACCAAAACGTTGCAAAAAGGATGCGTTTTGTGTAGGATGCCGAGACATATGGCAATAATCAAATCAGCAAAGAAAGCGCATAGACAGTCGCTCCGCAAGCGGGTGGTGAACCTGCGCCGCAGTCGCGCCATGAAAGATGCCGTCGCTGACTTCAAAAAAGCGCTTACCGGAGGCTCCGCCGCAAGCCAGATCCCCACGCTCTACCAGACAATAGACAAAGCGGTCAAACAAGGTGTCATCAAACCCAACACCGGCGCACGCATGAAATCGCGCCTCACCAAGAGACTGTCCACAGCAGGGAAATAGCGCAGTCGGTGCAGGGTGTATAGTGGCGGTATGCGCAAAGCGAAGAGGTCTATCCGTGTTGAAGTAGTCGCCCTCTCCTTATTTATAGTCGCACTCGTCGGGTATGCGGCTTTTTTTGCCGGCTCCAATGTAAAAGCCGCAGGCGGGGACGATGCGGCGAATGCAGGATGCGCCGCTTCGTGGAAGCAATTCTATCAACAGGCCGTTCAGAACAAAGATCCTAATCCGACGCAAAAAGCTGACCAGCAAAACTCCCAGGTACCATGCAAAGCCGAAGGCGGTAGCGGCCACTGCAATGCCAAAGAAGGCTCACAGAGTCCCAAAGACATTTGTGGCGCTGAAAAAGATCAAAAAGGGGAGCCGCTAAAAATGCCTGAACTGCCAAAAAGCCAACCAAAAGAAAAGAAGCCTTGCCAAGATCCGAATCAGCAGAGCGGCTACGCCGGAACATCTCTCTTGTTCCGTAGTCCGACAAGCACACAACCATGCTCCGCCACGAGCACTAGTGCGTATACTCCCGCCAGCTTCTTGGGTTCGATACCATCGAACATCCGCGACGCATTCACTTCTCTATTTTCAGGGTCAAGCGGCTCCGGGTCGGATATTGAATCTGGTGATGCGACACGACAACTATCGCTTGAGGAGCAGTTAGAACGTGTTGCAGAACTGGTGAACCAAAATCCCAGCATTACTGCGTTTGATAAACCAGCGTACATCGCGGCGGAGCAGGGCTATCTCAAAGCGGCAGGCTCACAGGTGATCACGCAGGCAGATGTGGATCATGCGGTACGACGATTGAGCCAACAGGCAATAGATGCGATCCCGCAGGTTGCCGAAGAAGTATTAAGCGACCTGCACCGCGCGGCGATCGAACAGTCGATCTTGGTGCCGACCGGAGAAGGTGCGAATACCTCGACAAACATCATCACTATAGTAGGTAATTGGTTAAAGGGTTTGTTTGGGCTCTGATCTACGCGGCTGTCCACAGCCGCTAAATAGCCCAGAAGGGAAGAGGTGTATAGTTGCAATATGCGTAAGGCTAAAAAATCGGTACGTGTTGAAGTGATAGCCCTTTCCCTATTCATCGCCGCCCTCGCGGGTTATGCGACGTTTTTTACTGTAGGGTCTAGTGTACAGGCGCAAGTGGAAGGTAATGCAGGATGCGGAAGTAAGTGGGCGCAGCATTATGGCGAAGCACAGAAAGAATTTCCGCCAGAAAAAGGAGGTAATGATGCGATGTGGAAACAAAAAGCAGATGAAAAAAACGGGGCGGAGGCATGCAAAGATGATCAAGGCAGCACCGGTCAGTGCGATAAGGGTACAGACAAACCAACTCCAAACAAAACCATATGTCGAGGAGACAAAGACAAAAATGGAAACCCAGCATCAGACGCAGGTAAAAAGAAAGCAGAGGATGCAATGAAAGATAAGGGCGACGGAAAGGGCGGAGGCGGCGAGCCACCAAAGATGCCAGAAATGCCTAAGAAAGAACCGAAGCAAGACCAGCCAAAACAGGGATGCCAACTCGGGCAAACCACTGACCAGAACGGACAGCCATGCCCGAAAGAAAACGCACCAGCAAACTTCCTTTCTCAAATGAAAGACAAGCTTCTCAAGGCATTCACTGATGCATTTAATCCCGAGACGACAAACAACGACCTTTCACAGATGACTCCTGAACAGCAGCTTCAGAAAATCAGCGATCTCATAAACGGCAACCCGACCTTGGACAGCAAACCGGAACGCATTGAAGCAACGAATAATTTGGCAAACGCATACGAAAAAGCCGGCTTCCAAGGAACGCCCGAGAATATTGTTGCACATGCTAATCAAATGAGCATTCCCGAGATTGATCAAGCGGCGGACAACACGAATTCCTTGCGTGATCTCGCGCAATCACAAAGCGCAGATCTTCAGCCGACAGTGACGGGTAGCAATCCGGAATCGTCCTCAAATATTATCCCCACTGTGTATAATTGGCTGACGAGCTGGTTCGGTTTCTAGTTCCCTCGCGACCATCACGACACTCTCACTGTAGAGGGTTTTCCCCTATGCAGTGGCGCGTGGTCATTGACATGATATATACAGGGTATATACTACATGTATATGAATACCAAAATCATTTTTAACACGGATAAACATCTCAAGGCTGCGGCTCAAAAGAAAGCGCGGAAACAGGGCCTCACCTTGAGCGCGGTCCTGAACCTTGCTACACGCGCATACGTCGACAACGACATGACGGTGGACATCATTGCGCGCGACCTCGCGGAAGCTCGGGCAAGTAAAAGCATCCCTGCTGAAGAGATATATCGGAAATACGGTTTCAAGCCGTAACATATGCGCGTTGCATTCAAACGAACTGCGGACGAACAGCTTGAAAAGCTTCCCCCGAACATTCGTGAGAGAATTTTGAGCAAGATTTATTTCTACGCTTCGCAACCAGAGCCGCTTTCCTTTGCAAAGCGACTTTTTGGCTACAACGCATACCGGTTCCGTATCGGCAATGATTATCGCGCTATCTGCGAAGTTGATGCCGGCACCTTGTATGTCCTGCTCATCGTGAAGCGAGAGGGTGCGTATCGTGATCTGTAGTCACTCGCCACCATTATTTTGTCCCCTCGGCCAGAATCGAACTGACATTACAAGCTCCGCAAGCTTGCGTCCTATCCATTGGACGACGAGGGGAATATTCCGCACTCTAGCACAAAATGCATTGTTTTACACAGCTCTGCACGCGCCCGCATTTTCACAGGGTATAGTTATGCTATGCCCGGTAGTAGAATTTCAGCTTGATTATGTCCACCAAAATAACCAACGAGAAAAACAGGACGAAATCTGTCTTGCTAAACATTGTTTCGCACGCGCATGGCGTTTCCGGGCATAATCAGATTGTGTACGGAACAGTGCTTCCCAACCATTCGAGTGGTACGCATTACTCGATAATTCGACGCCATGCAAGCTGAAATCTCACTACCGGGTATGCATCGCATTTCTGCGTGGGCGGTTACTGTGTGCACACTCGCGGTTCTCGCGCCGTTGTTTGCATTCGCACATGGTGATGAAGTACACACACCTGCACCCGCCGCATCGCCGACCACGCAATGCAAAGCAAGCATGCAACAAGTAGAGGCATCCAATAATAACGATGGCTCTGTTACTCTGCCACATAATACAGCAGCCGAAACAACCGAAACGACACTTACTCAAGTGAGCAGTGATTGTGAAAACGGGAAAATATATGAATCCTTCGTAGCAGACGGACAGACTAATGGATGTCCCAATATGCGGGTTGTGTGGGCATGGAATCCTAAATGTAAAGATATAAACGGGACATCACTACGGGAACGATGTACGTTGCCGGGCGAAATACGATATACTCCTCCGCAAGTTCCAGGAGTAGAAGGTAAAAAAGAGACGTATAATATAACATGTAAAGATGGAAAGGCACCGCCGGGCGACCTTGGATTCCAAGCTTTTCAACAAGGAGCATCACAAAAAGGAGTGGCGGCGGCAAAAACGCTGCAAGAATTAAACACGAATGGTAAAGCTGGAGATGAGAAGCCGTTCCTATTGAGTCAAAATACAGCAACAAAAGAGTTGCTCGACAGTTTATCAGGAGATGCCGCGGCGAACAAAGGACTTACCCAACAGCAAGTAGTTACGGCCGCTAATGATAATGAAATCCTTAACAACCTCGCATTAAAAGAAAAAATCACCACGCAAGAAAATGTTGTTGCACAAAAGAAAGCAATAGACCAAGCGCTCCAGGGACGTCTTGCCGAATATAAACAAAATATAGGAAGGTCATATGACTCATCAGGACCGGATCCAGTGGAGAAATATACCACAGACAGTGTGCCGTTGCCGATTCAAAAAAGAGATGCCAGTACTTTTGTCGATACGTCCACTCAACAAAAGTTACAAGCGTTCGAAGAGGCTCAGAAGAAAGTGCAAGAATGTGAACAAGACATAAGCTGGTTTAATTTCTGGTCATGCAGCGAAGAGAAGAACGATCGGTATTTCAAAGCAAAAGAACTCGAAGCGTCAGGATGTACAGTAAGTAGTGATCGATCTTCTGCAAGGTGTGGGGACATCACCACCGATTCAAAAGTGTCTTCAGAAAATTCGAGCATCACTACTGGCGGGTCAACTCAGCCGTCGGGCTTCTGCATACTGTCTATCCGTCCAGGCATCTATGCACCAATCAATGATCCTCGATGTAACGGCCGGCCGGTTTATACTGGTCCTTCGCCCAGCACTCAGCCCCCGCCGGGGAATGATTGTAGTGCGCTTGAACAGGAATGCCAAAAAGAAATTGACGGCCCCCTCAAAGGGAACGGTCCTCAGTGCCAAGCTCTTGTGCGCTGTCGACATGGCGCTGATACACCTTCTCCCGGCGACCCCGGCCCTGGATCATACAGTGGTCCACCACCGGGGAATTATGGCAATCCATATTCAGGCCAACCGAACGGGAACAATCCCTATGGTTACAACGGCTTGAGTCCGCAGGACCAGCAGATGCTCGAACGGCAGTGTTTCGATTACGGCAATTCGAGCGCGTGTTCGGCACTTCAACGATACTGCCAGCAATCACAGAACCAGAATCAGAACTCGGGCGGTATCGGGCAATTCCTTCCCATCATCACGTCGCTTTTGGGTGGCGGAGGCAATCTGAATGGGTTGGGCAACCTCAGTGGTAGTGGTGGTATGAGCCAACAGCAATGCGCGAACCTTGATAAATCAATCAGCAACAGCATGTGTCGCCAATATCAGGGCACGCAATTCACGAACGGCCGGTGCGAGTGTCCCAATGGCGGACAGTGGGATGGGACAAAATGTCCGGCGACAGGCGCAAACTCATGCGCACAATATCCCGGAACTGTGCTCACGAACGGCACGTGTCAGTGTCCATCGGGCCAGCAGTGGGACGGAACGAAATGTACCGGCGGCACAGCAGAACAACTCGCGCCAGAACTCGCATGTGCGCCGAGCGTCGCTGATATCGACGAAACACCGATCGCTGTGTCATGGCAGTGCCGCGGCGCGGACACGTCAAAGGGCGATGGTTTCAACACCAACGGCAGCACTAGCGGCTCGGCGACCGCTACGCTCAAATCAGAAGACCTGAACGCAGGTGCGACCAACGTCGATCTCATCTTGACCTGTACGAAAGCGAGCAACACCAAGACCGCGGTGTGTCCCATAGAGATCAACCGTCCGTTCCTTGTCGCGGTCGCCACATACAGCAAGGTTAAGCGCGGAGAAACGACGACCATCGGATGGATCGCAAAAGGCATGAAAGACGGCAGCGATGCGTGTAAGATAACGAGTGACAAGCATCCGGATTTTTCACAGACTGGCAGGAACGTCGTGCTCACCTCGCCGCCGATCCAAGAACACACTACATTTACCATCAAATGCACCACCAAAGGTGGCATTACGAAAATCGCGCAGGTTGCCGTCGATATTGAATAAAGCACCTATCCACAAAAGTTGACACCATTGCTTTTTCATGTGCTTTGGGGTATAATGCTGGCAGGTGTAGTTAGGGAAAGGAGTTGTGTCATGAAAATGTCCGTTCTCGCTCTCGTCGCTATGCTCGCGGTAGTTACCGCAGGTATGAGCACCGACGCACTCGCGCGTTACAAGTTCTGCGATAATGAACCGTGCCAGTCGGTGCTTGCATCGGCGACGGCACAGACAGAACAAAAGTTGGATCTCCTCAAGGGATCCATGGACTAGAACCAAGAGATGATGTGTGCGAAAGCCCCCAGTAAGTTTGCTGTGGGCTTTTTCATTTTCTGCTTGCTTGGTAGTGTGAGCACAGACAATAGGAATGACAGTTGTGAAAACTCATCTTATAGAGCTATGCTGTGCAATGATTATAGCGAGTGTCTGTGCCACTGATGTGCGCGCGGTTTCAACGCTTGAAAATTTGAACACTGCACCGACCAAAAACAACCCGGTATTCTTCGCAGTGCCGGATACTTTCGACGCGGCAAAACCGGTACGTGTGGTCGTGTACTTCCATGGCAATCTCGAAGACGAAACATTCGCACATGTTGTCGAGCGGCAAAAACTCGCCGAGCAGGTTGCGAATGCAAACATAAACGCGGTGTTGGTCGCACCGTATTTCGATGACTCTGTCGCTTCGCACGTCGGCACGTTTGCCGATACGGACGGCTTCAAGAAATTCATGCACGAAGCGTGTGAACAACTTGCCGCACTCGCGCATGTGCCGGTCGAAACGCTCATGCGTGCCCCGATCGCGCTCATCGCGTATAGCGGCGGCTTTGGCCCCGCGAAAACGCTATTCCAAAACGATATAGATATTGATTCGGTACTCTTACTCGACGCGCACTACGGTTCACAACAAGCGTTCGTCGACAAAGCGGCCGCTATTGCGAAGCGGAAACGCGGCGTGTTCGTGAGTGCGTATTCACAAGATACGAATTACCGCGCCGAACAGTTCTCGGAACAATTAAAAAAGCGAGACATACGTTTTGAAACGGCAGTACCCGATGTATTCACGCCGGGCATGATCGTGCAGCAATTCGTGCAAGGTAAAGATATTCATTTTGATTTCGTCACGAAGGCGTGGACGAGAAACCCCATCACGGACTTTTTACAGAAGACGTATACCGCACGACCGTGAACGGTCAATGTCAAAGCCCCGAATTCCAAAGTGAATTCGGGGCTTTTTTGATATCCCCACACTATCCCCAAAATAAAAGGTCACAATGCGTATGTTCGCAGGCATAGTGGAATCAGAGCAAAGAAAACATAGGGAGAAGCACATGCGGCTCATATATATACTCGCCGCGTTGTGGTTGCTGTCAGCATCCGCACACGCGGCGTTCGACGAAGGAAAAGTGCGCGACCGCGCTAAAGAAGTTGCGCTCAAGATGGAGCACGGATTCGGATGCGAAAAGCGCGAATGCCTCGCTAAAGCCGTCCCGTACGGTGGGGCGGCGAACGCGATCCCCGAACCATACCGCGCGATGATGGAACGGAAGTTTTCCATACTCACGTCCGGTTCGAAACAGGATGGTCAGGCTGTTGCAGGCATACTCGCCACCTTTATCGGTGCGTGTACGTGGCACCCCGACGAGTGCGGAAACGTAATGATCGTCGGAGCGGAACACAACGCAGGCGACAATCCCCGTCACACTAGTTTCAAGGGAACGAGGTCGTTTACACTTGTCGGATTCCGGAGCATCGCCGAAGAAGTGCGGTTCCTCACGCGCATGGCGCTCGTCGCCGAGGCTATGGAACTCAAACTGAATGCCGGTCTTGGCTTCAAGGATGACATCCAGATTGCCGATGTCGACGTCAACGGACATGAGGTTGATGTCAAAACGCAGTGCCACGAAGAGTGTTCGTGGTCGGGCAAAGGCAAGAAGAAACACCGCACCTGCGACACGAGCTGTTTCCGCACCAATGGTTCGGTCACGTGGTCGGTGGGCCCCTTGGCCATGCCGCAGGCGCTGTTCCATCTCGCCTTGCAGAAAAATTCCATACCAGACCTGTTCCTCGTCAAGATTTTTGGCGACAAACAATACGTGTTTCCGACCGTGCAAGCGTTGACTACGTTCTACGCACCGGGTTCGGACAGCAAGATAGAAGGGCTGTGGAAGACATTCCTCCCGAACGAAGAAGGTGCGGTCGATTCTGATGGCGATGGCGTGCCGCGCACGCTCGATGATGTGCGACTTGCGAAATACGATTACGTATCGCTCGCATCGGACCCAATCAATTTCGGCAAGTATTTCGACATGGGTCCCGTGACGTACACGAGCCCCATCGATCGCCTCACCTACACGGGGGACCCTGATGTGGCCGCAAAAACCGGTGCGTTATTCTCGTTCCGGCTTATGCATGTCATCGGACTCGTGCACGATACCGGTGCGGCGTTCAATCCCGAAACCTGCGCTCGCTGGCACACGTGTGGACTGACGACGTACAAATTCGACGTCGCCGTCGGTGACTTCCGCGGATGGCCCGGGAAAGAAGCCGAAAAATTTGTCGATGACAAGGACAAGCAAACGTACGGTGGCAACGCCATCCATATCTGGCAGGAGATTCCGCAATTACCGGTTCCTCTGCCGGTTCGCAAACCACACTGATCTCAAAACCCCGGAATTTCTAATTCCGGGGTTTTTTGCATCAAAAAATCCCCTTTTCTGAAACTTTTAGCGGTTGACAGCCCCGGTACACTTTTGGTACACTTCTCATATGAAAACAGTCGCAAAATCACGCATCCAAATCAGTCTGACACCGGACATTGATACTGCATTGGCACAGGCAGCACGACACGATAGCATGCCGCGTGCCACCAAGGCGACACAGCTGTTGCGTTTCGCACTTGAAATAGAAGAGGATCACGCGTTTGACGAAATAGCGGTGCGCCGCGATACTGCACGCGCGCGCTTCGTCTCACATACACGTGCATGGAAATAGTGTTTGATGTCGTCTATCACCCTGTTGTTGTCCGGGAGGACATTCCACATCTTGCGGCACTTCAGTAGTGAATTCTCCGACGTTGACAGGATATTTTAATCATGGTAGCATTTATGTGGACTTGGCGACATCTTTGAACGCCGAGCTAAACAAAGGGAGATTAACGATGAAGGCCCGGCACAACATACGAGTTTTTGGGAGGATTGACGAAATCCGCCCGAGCAACATCAACGGAATTTTTCTTGGTATGACAGCAGTCATCACTGCCGTCATGCTCGCCGCCGTTCTCTTCGGCGGCATGGGACCGGCGAAGGCTGACGAAGTGAGGCTGAGGCCCGCGTGTGCCATCGAAGATGCGGACACCAACGTGCTCTATTTCCACTGCACCGGTGAGGAGTTCGAGACTGCGGTCAAAAAGCTCCGTCCGTACATGGAAGTGCGCGCCGTCTTCCCCGACGAGGAGAGCGGGGAGGGTACGACGGTCTTCATTGACCGCCACTGATTGCGACAAGCGCCCCGGCTACATTTCGGCCGGGGTGCTTTCTATTGCGGCTAGCTGAAGTGAGCAATGTGTGCATTTCTCATTTCGTTCGCTCTACGTCGCTTATAATGAAAAGCATGATGCGCCAAGCGAGCGGTTTATTTAATGTATGCATGCTCGGCGTCTTTGTATTGATATTGAGCGTTTCGGCAGTATTCGCGGCGGAAACGCAAAGTGGTACGACGGTGAAAGAAGGACAGATATGCACGGTGGGGGATGATGGCAAAGAGACATGCAAACAAAGCGATACATGTACCATAGAAATGCAGGACAAGGGGGAGTGCAAACCCAAATGCCCCACGACCCAATATCAGACGACGAGCGGTGGAACGGTAACATGCCACAACGAAGTCAGCGACACATGCGAAA
>JACQKA010000020.1 GCA_016204805.1 Candidatus Kaiserbacteria bacterium
GATTATGAAAAGGGCATCCTCAAAACCGCCGCGACGCGCGGGAACGGAGTGGTGGGCGAAGATGTGACGCACAACATAAGAACCATTGAATCAGTGCCGCTCTCGCTCTCCCGCCCCATCGATATTGTCGTTGAAGGCGAAGTATGGATGGGCTCCAAAAACCTTGAGGCTCTGAATAAGGCGCGGGCGAAAGAGGGAGAGCCCGCCTTCGCAAACCCACGCAACGTCGCGGCCGGCTCTATCCGCCAGCTTGATCCGAAAGTTGCCGCGGCACGAAATCTCGACGTCTTCATCTACGACGTCGCGCAGTCGAGCGAAAAGTTTCCCGCGACGCAGGCCGAGGAGCTCGAGTATATGCGTGAGCTGGGTTTCAAGGTGAATCCCCATCATCGTTTAGCGAAAAATATAGAGGAGGCCATTGAGTATTGGGAGAGTTGGAAAAAGAAAGGACGGCATCAGGAATACTGGCTCGATGGAGTTGTCTTGAAGGTCAACGAGAAAAAGTACGAAGAAGTGCTCGGCTACACAGGAAAAGCGCCACGCTTTGCAATCGCGTTCAAGTTTCCGGCAGAGCAGGTGACGACGGTCGTTGAAGACATCGTCTTGCAGGTGGGGCGCACCGGTGTTCTCACGCCGGTTGCGCACCTCAAACCAGTTGCTGTCGCCGGCACGGTTGTCTCTCGCGCCACGCTTCACAATGAAGACGAGATAAAACGGCTCGACGTGCGTATCGGAGACACGGTCGTTCTGCAAAAGGCGGGCGATGTGATCCCAGACATCGTGAGCGTTGTGAAAGAGCTTCGTCCCAAACATGCCAAACCATACACATGGCCTTCGCGCGTGCCCGAGTGTGGAGGTGATGGAGAGATCGAGCGCGTGCCTGGGCAGGTGGCGTGGCGGT
Organism: Candidatus Kaiserbacteria bacterium; assembly: GCA_016204805.1. GTDB lineage: Bacteria > Patescibacteriota > Minisyncoccia > Phycocordibacterales > UBA2100 > JACQKA01. The sequence continues at coordinate 902 of JACQKA010000020.1, forward strand.
GTGTGAATAAGAATTCTTTTGCGGTCGTGCGGCGGCGGTTCCACAACTTCGCGGGCAAGCATGCGCTCGACATCGAGGGCTTGGGCAAAGAGCGCGTTGATATGCTCCTCGAAAAGGGATTGGTCCAGCACTACAACGAGATTTTCACGCTCAAAGAGGGAGACTTTCTCACGCTTGAAGGGTTTGCCGATGTATCGGCAAAAAAGTTGGTTGAATCGATACAGAAGGCGAGACACACGGAGCTTTCGCGTCTTCTCATCGGGCTCTCTATTCCACAGGTGGGGGAGGAAACAGCCGTTCTTTTGGCAAAGAAATACCGAACCATAGACGCGCTTGCGAAAGCAAGCGAAGCCGAGCTTGAAGAAATAGAGGGGGTAGGGCCCATCGTCGCAAAAGAAATTGTCGAATGGTTTGCACTCAAGCGCCACCAGAAATTGGTTGCTGATCTCAAAGAAGTGCTAACAATAGCAAACCCTTTGTTTGCAAAGACAGAAAGGGGAAAGCTCGTGGGTAAAACGTTTGTGCTCACTGGCACGCTTGAATCCATGTCTAGAGATGAGGCGAAAGAAAAGATCCGCGTCCTCGGGGGTGACGTCTCCAGTTCTGTCTCCCAAAAAACCGACTACGTCGTTGCCGGCTCCGAAGCAGGCTCCAAACTCGATAAAGCCAACGAACTCGGCGTTAGTGTGCTGACAGAAGAACAATTTCTGCGTATGATACGCGGATGACGAAGCCGGACATTGATGTTGCAGCACTTGCAAAGCTTGCGCGGCTGGAAGTGTCTGCTGAGGAGTTAGCGAAACTGGGAAAGGAAATTCCGAGCATTTTGGCGTTTGTCGAAATAATACAGCAGGCTGGAGCCGGAGCTGAGCATAAAGGTGAGGGTCTGCAGAACGTAATGCGTGCGGATGAGAATCCACATGAAAGCGGTATTCATACAGAAAAATTACTGAGCGCAGCGCCGGCGAGGGAAGGGGATCGGATTGCGGTGAAGCAAGTTGTTTCCAGAAACAAGAAATAGAATCAGGTATGATATATCATACTACTTTTTAATATGAATCTTTCGATGCTTACGATTAGCGAGGCGCGGCGGGCGCTCGATGCCAAGGAATATTCGGCGCTTGAGCTCACGAACGCGTATCTCAATGAGATTTCGAAACGTGATGGAGATATCCACGCGTACCTCGAGGTGTGGGA
>JACQKA010000022.1 GCA_016204805.1 Candidatus Kaiserbacteria bacterium
ATCCGGGGTTGAACCTATCTCTGTACGCAAACGTAAAAGCTGATAAACTGCTCGCCGAAGCCCGTCGGGCAATCGACCAGAAGACGCGTGATGAGAAGACCCGGGAATTCATCGATATCATCAACGACGAGCACCCTGCGGCATTTCTCTACGCGCCCGAATTCATCTATGTCGTGCCGGATGATCTGACGGGTGTGCGCATCGGATCAATCACGACCCCATCCGAGCGATTCCTGAATGTATACGAATGGCATCGCGAGACGGAGAGGGTGTGGGATATTTTCATACCGAAAGAACAGATAGTCACTATATATTAAAAGTTACTAAATTAATCGCGCCATTCGGCGCAAAACAATACACAGATATGTCCGGTAGTAGAATTTCAGCTTAATTATGTTCACCAAAAACAAACAACGAAACATTATGTACGACATACGCATCGCACAGCATCCATTCCCTACTGCACGACGCTCAAGAACATAATCGGATTATCTGCAAAAATATGCTTCCACAAATTACGCTTTATACATTATTCGCTCATTCAGCGACGTGCGAGCTGAAATTTCACTACCGGATATGACTCCACAAAAGAGAAGCGGGCCGGGAGGGCCCCATGATGGCGGCCGTCCGCGACCGCAAGGCGGCGGGCGTCCCGGCGGAGGACGCGGATTCGGCGGCCTGCGTCGCGGTGGTTCGCGCCGTCCGCCCCGCAAGATGGGCCCTGTCCGCCACATGCCACGCAGTACCAACAGCGCACCGCGTCCGATAATCCCACCTCCAGGCGAGGGTGTTATTCGCGTCATCCCCCTGGGCGGCGTCGAGGAGATCGGCCGCAACATGACCGCGATAGAGATCGGTAACGATATCATCGTCGCTGACGCCGGTTTCGGATTCGGCGAAACGGATACGCCAGGCATCGATTACATCCTGCCCAACACTGAATACCTCGAAGAGAACCGTTCAAAGATCCGCGCACTCGTCATTACGCACGGACACCTCGACCACATCGGCGGCATTCCCTACATCATCGACCGCATCGGCAATCCGCCTATCTACACGCGCAAGTTGACCGGCGTCATGATCAAGAAACGACAGGAAGAATTCTCACACCTGCCGCCGCCCACGATCCGCGATGTCGAGAAGGATGAGACGATCAAGATCGGCAGTCTCACCCTGAAATTCTTTGCAGTGACTCACACTATTCCGGATTCGATGGGTATCATCGTCGAAACGCCGTATGGCGACGTCGTCGTCACCGGCGATGTGAAGCTCGATCTCGCGGACGGAAAACCGACCGCTGAAGAAGAGCGCGAGTACGGCATCTTCAAAGACCGAAACGTGCTCCTCCTCTTGATGGACTCGACCAACGTTGATCGTGCCGGATGGTCCATTCCCGAGCGCACAGTGCACAAGACACTCGAAGACCTCGTCACGAAAACAAAAGGCCGCATCATCGTCGGTACGTTCGCTTCGCAATTGGAACGACTGATGAAGATCGTCCGCATCGCGGAGACGCAGGGCCGACGCATCGTCGTCGACGGCCGCAGTATGAAGACCAACATCGAGATCGTGCGCGAGCTCGGTATCCTGAAACACAAAGACGAGACCATCGTTTCGGTCGAGAATATGCGCGACTATCCGCCGGAAAAACTCATCATCCTCGCGACGGGGGCGCAAGGCGACGAATTTGCATCGCTTATGCGCATCGGCAACAAAACGCACAAATACATCTCGCTCACGCCGAATGACACAGTGATCCTTTCATCGTCCGTCATTCCGGGGAACGAGCGCGCGGTGCAGAAATTAATGGACAATCTTTCCCGCCAGGGCGCGCACATCATCACGTATCAATCGAGCGATGTGCACGCGTCCGGCCACGGGTATCGCGAGGAAGCGATCTGGATCCACCAGAAGATCCGCCCGAAATTCTTCATGCCGCAACACGGATACCACTACAAACTGCGCATCCACGCCGATCTCATCCAGGAATCGATCGGCATGCCGCGGGAGAACATCGCTATCCCCGACAACAGCTCCATCATCGAGATCGTCGAGGGTGGGACGAAGATCGTGAAGCGAAAAGAAAAAGCACCGGACAGTCTCCGCGTCGTCGAAGGACAATCGATCACTGAGCTTTCGGATGTGCTCATGCGCGACCGCAAGACGCTCGCCGAAGAAGGGTTCTGCGTCGTCGTCGCGACCATCGATCGCCGCACCGGCAAGTTGCACAAATCCCCTGATATCATTTCACGCGGATTCGTGTACTTGCGCGACAACCGCGACCTCATGGATCAGACGCGGCTCATCATCAGGAAAAGCGTCGAATACGCGCTCCGCCCGCCAAAGACGCAGGACCTTGATCGCGCGCGTGAAGACCTCGCCGACGCAGTCGCACACTTCCTCCTCCAGCAAACCCAAAAACGCCCCATCGTCATTCCAGTAATTGTGAGTATCTAAAAACTCACCCGCACCAGTACGCTATTGGCAGTGCGGGAATATGCTAATCTATGGAAATGAAACAAGGCGCCCCAACCCCTTCGCGTAAACCCATGGGGGGGAAACTGTCGCTTGCCATGGCGGCCCTCGCCGGAGCGATGGCAGCCGGGAATCCTGCCGTCGCAGCTCCCCCAGATACGACCTTTGAGGTGCAAAAAACTAGCGAAGAAATAGGACTTGAAACCGAACTGAAAAATTTACTGGAAAAAGATCCGATTGCGTTTATTGAACGCGCCAAACAACTTGGCAAGAAAGTTCCTTTCGTCAGTCTGTTACGTGCGAATATTAAGGCGCCCCTGCTTGTGTTGAATAATCTTGATCATTTTGAACTCGAAGCGTCTGAAGAAGCTACCGTTATCCGAAGCATGGTCGAAAGCATGGATGTGGTCTCGGCGGCACAATGGTTGAGCACTCATCCGGACAAGCTGGAACGAATGAGGAAGAATGCTGAATATTGGTTAGAGAATTTCCGCTTTGATTGGCAAAAAGAAGAGTACGAGACAATCGCTCATTTCCCTTCACCAGCCGCAGCGCAGTTGATGCTCGCCTTTTATCTCAAACATGGCGGTAAAGCCGTGACATGGCTTAACACGACCGATCATGTTGAAGAATTTGAAACCGCTACTAAACTACTTGAAAAGTATCCTTTCATCGCCGAGCATGTTAATGGAGCGGACTCTCATTTTGATAAAAGTGCTTTTACGAAAACAGCTCGGAATTTGGTGAACATAGAACACGTTTTGATGCGAACAAGCAGGGATATGGAGGCGGCTATCAAAGCACGCAAAGAGGAGGGTGCGGGCATTGCCGATACTACCTCGCTATGGGCGAACAAATTCAATGCCAAGAATCCTCTCCTTCTTGCAAAATATGCTGTTTTGATCGCGCGCGATATAGCGTTGCGTGGCGTATCTGCAGACTCGGCCGAAGAAGTACAAAAGTCCTTGGTGCGAATCGAGGCGGGACAGAGGGAAGCGCAAAAAATGGATATTCTGAAGGGAAGAGACCTGTTTGTCTTTATGTCCGGCGATAGCGATATGGAGACAAAAAACGACGAGAAGACACGAGTCCACCAACTGCATGATCAGAACGCTGCCAATGTCTATGAACGAATATGGAAAGAGAAGAATCCGACAGGATTCAAAATTGAAAAGCTGGCCGTGCCTTTCGACGAGCAGGGGAATGTGGCCAATGCGGACATTAAAAAAACAAAAAGGGCGCTTCTTGAGTATGTGGAGGGTGGTGGGAATCCGCGCGTTGTGCTTATCGAAGCACATGGAGGAAGAGAATCGATCGGCATATACAAAGATCCAGTGAAAGATACGGGAGAATTTGGAGATGGAATTATTACTCCCACAGAGTTCGTGGCTGCGCACAAGAAACGGGTGCAAGACTCTACGGTGGCTCAAAACTATGCTACCGGCAAGCGGGACGTCTATCTTTTTTCCCAATGCCTCTCTTCCGACTTCGCCAGAAACGTGTTTGCGCTCCTCCAAAAGGAGAAACTCCCTATACCGATTATTATTGCGTCCGCTGAAGTTGGAGCCTCTGCCCAATTCTTGCCACCAAGCGCACACCCAGGGGGAAGGTCTGAATTCACTGACGCACTCGCGAGTCGTTTAGAACAGGGGCTCGATTCCGTCGTTGAGCAAGCACTTACCTTTACTCCTGACGGAATAGATTCTCCAATTATTATTTTCATTCCGGACGCGGAAGGACGACCGCTACAAGTAACCGAGCCTACGAACATCAAGAGAGATACGGACCACGCTTAACTTTCTCTTTGACGTACTTTCACGCGTGAGTATTTGACGGAAAAATTATATTATTGTAGTATAATCGCTAGGAAAAACAGAGTGAGGTCCCGATGAAATATCCAAACTGGGTCAGTGCTTTGATCAACCCTATATCGCGTACGTACAAGATGTGGCGCTTGCGTCGTGATCTCCGCGCCATCTGGCGTGAACACGATCGCACATGGGAACAAAATGGGACATGGAGGTGTCCCCGGCACTAATAGCCACCGACAATGTTTGCGCCCCGCCTGAAACAGGCGGGGCGTTTTTCGTTGCTATACTTATAATGATATGGCTCACGCGCGCGGTTTTTCTGTACTACGCTTCGCGCCGCTTTTTCTGCTCGGACTTTTCTACAGCTTGACCATAGCACCGCCCGGTATTTACAACGCAGAATTTTTGGTGTACCGATCATTCTCGACGGAAACTGCCGGACACATTTATGTTTTTGCCGCATTGGTAGAGGCCGCTATTCTCATGATGCTCCCCGTGTTCTTGACGCGCCACGGTGCCCGCCGCACGCTCCTCGCGCTCACACTGCTCGGCGGCATCGGCGCCCTATCGCTTGCACTCGTTTCCTCGCCGACGGCAACGCTCATCGCATTTCTGGTATTCATCGGGGGTCAGATATCCATTTATGCGCTCATAGATTTTTTCCTTGAGGCGCGTGTGGATGGTTTCGAAGGCATCACCGGCCGCGTACGCGGATTCTATCTCATGATAGTGAACATAGCGTTCACTGCGGGGCCGCTCATTGCAGGGCTTATCATTTCGCAGTACTCATTCGAACTGCTCTATCTGCTCGCCGCTCTGGTGTCGCTCGCCTTTTTCGCCTGCGCCAATTACGTCACGCGCGGTTTCAAAGACAGCCCTTATCCGCATATCACCGTGGGATATATCGTGCGAACGATTTTCCAAAACCGCTCCATCGTCGCGGCACTCACCATCAATTTTCTTCTCCAGATGCGCTATGCGTTCGTCGTGGTGTACCTCGCATCATATCTCTACCACGTGCTCGGCTTTTCTTTCGCGGAGATCGGATTCATGGTGACCATAGCGAACATCCCGTTCGTGCTCATTCAATTCCCGCTCGGCCATTCAGCGGATCGCTGGCTTGGCGAGAAAGAGCTCTTGGCTTTCGGATTCCTCATGACCTGCGCGGGCGGATTTCTGCTCGCATTCGTCCCCACAACTGCAGTGGTCACCATGACCTCGATACTCACACTCATGTTCACCGGTGCGGCAGTGATCGAGATCATGTCGGAGAGTTATTTTTTCAAACACGTCCGGAGCAAACACGACGCCCACATTGTCGCATTCCGCCTGCTCATTCCTCTGTCCTACATCGCGGCGCCGCTCTTTGGCGGGCTCATCCTCCTGTCACTCCCCGTGCAATATGTGTTCGCGGCTATCGCCGCACTGTGCCTCTTGGGAATTCCGCTCGCGCTCTCGCTCAAAGACACTCGCTGAACATGCCATAGCAACGGGCTCTTCCGAAATATGCGAAATAAGTCGTGGGTCAGTAATTTCAGCACCTGCTCCAATTACTGACCCATGCAAAAAGCCCCGGATACTTGTCCGAGGCTAAATGTATTTGCTTTGTTTCGCGAAGAGCAGGATGGTTGCTTGTCCCAAGAGGTAGGTCTGGGTTAAAGATCCCATTCCGAATCCCGTCCAAAATGTGTCCCCGATCATGAACCATAATGGCAGGTACAACCACGTGGGTAACAAAATTGCCACCCACGTAAGCACTACTTTCCATGCGTACATGTTCGACTCCTGATTTCTCAAAACAGATTGGCACCGAATACTATAAGCGTCAAGATATCTGCCAACGAGATCCATTTTTTCTGACCATACCCTCTGCTTCAAGCGCCACGAGCGCCTGCATGAGTCGTGACGTGGCGAATCCGGTCTTATACGCGAGAGTAGATTCGGTTGCGTTAGATCCCGATAATGTTCGCAAAATTGCGCCGCGCACTTGGCGTTGTGAATCTTTGAACGGTTTCTGTTTTACATATGCCCTGCTCCGGCGCGTCGCATTGCTGTGCTCTTTCTTGATCTGTGTTCCGTAATCCATCAGCGCCCAATACCAGACTCTCGGAGAATTGACATGCTGGATGCACGCCGCGAGAATCGATGCGAGCCGCTCATCGCTCACCTTCCGCCCGCGTGGGAAGAAATCGTGGATGACGGCAGTGCGGATATTCGTTTCGAGCATTACCTCCGGCAGGTCGAATGCGAACGTGCGCACGGCTTTCGCCGTGTATTCCCCCACTCCCGGCAATGCGCGGAGCGCGATGTAATCGCTCGGCGTTTTGCCGTGGTGTTGCGATGCGATCACCTGCGCCGCTTGGTGCAGGAATTTTGCGCGGCGGTTGTATCCGAGCCCGCTCCATTCTTTCAACACTGTACCGAGCGATGCTTGTGCGAGCGTTTTTGCAATGGGAAATTTTTTAATGAACCGCTGATAGTACGGTATGACCCGATCGACTTGCGTCTGCTGGAGCATCATCTCGGAGACGAGTATGCGATAGGGGTCTTTGGTTTTCCGCCACTGTAGATGATCACGTCCCTCTTTTTCATAATGTACAAGCACCTTCTTGCAGAAGAGCTGGACGCTATAGTTCATAGATAACATCCTTCCGTTCCACAACCACATTCCACTTGTTGCGCTTTGCGTGCCGATACAGCTTGCTCGACGGATTGAAACAGATCGGCTTCGCGACAAGCTCCAAAAACGGCACGTCGCTTTCTGAATCCCCCACGCCTATCGAATGATGGAGCGTCAAATTCTCTTTTTCGACAGCGCGTTTGAGCGTATTCGCCTTATTGAAAATGATGTGTTCATCGGCAACTTTCCCCGTCAGACGGTCTTCAGGACCAATCTCGTAGATAACGCCATACACCTTGTCGAAACCGAGCCGCGGACAGAAAAAATCAAGAATGGTTTTCGGTGAATGCGACACGGCAAGCAGATAGTAATCGCGCTTCTTAAGTTCCTTAAGTAGATCGCGCGTATAACGATAGACGCGCTTCCATTGCGCCTCTACCACGTACTGCGCCGCATCACGGAAATCGCCGTAGTAGACGCCTTTGAAATATTTCTCGGATGCATCCACCATCGCGCGGATATATTCGTCGTATGTTCCTTCGCGGTTCACCCATTTGCTCTGCTCACGCGCGTAGGTGTTGTGCATCTCTTCGGGAATATGCCCACGCTCGATGAGCCTCTCGACTAGCTGGATGAATAGCGACGAGCGAAAGATCGTGCCGTCCACATCAAATACCGCCACCCGACGTTTTTGCGCACTCATGCGCCTATTGTAGCAAAGCTACTTTGCTTTAGGCCAGCGGGTGGCAGCTTCCGGCCATAGTTTTGTCAGTGGGTGGATAGAACAATCATGTTTATTCGCCTTGCACACGTAGCGGCCGTACAGCATAAGACCGTTGTTAACGTATTTCCAATCTTTTTCGGGGACGAGCGCTTCGAGGTCGTGCGATATTTTCTTGAGATCGCTGTTGTCAGAGAGGTCAAATTTCTTCGCAAAGCGCTTCACGTGCGTGTCTGTCGGGATGCCCGGCCACTGTTCATAGAGTTCACCTAGGACAACATGCGCGGTCTTGTAGCCGATACCGGGAAGCTTTTGGAGTTCCTCGGCGCTTGCCGGAACCCTGCCGTGATGTTTTACGACGATCTCTTTTGCGGAATCGATGATGGCTTTCGCTTTGTTGCGAAAGAATGGGACGGACGAAAGTTCTTTCGTGAATGCTGTAGAGTTCGCGCCAGCGAAATCTTTCGGCGTTTTGTATTTCTTGAAAAGCGTCTCCGTAAGCCGGTTCACTGCCTTGTCGGTACATTGCGCAGAAAGCATGACCGCCACCACGAATTGGAATGGAGTTGTATGCTTGAGTTCGCTCTTCGGTTTCGGGTATATCTTTTTCAGATACGCCAGAATCTTTTGCATCCGCACCTTTCTCTCCGTGTGTTTGTTCATGCGCCCTATATTACACTACCTTCTCCACGCATAACCCCACAAGTCGGATCTTCTACTCGTCTTTGGGTGTGAGCGGCACGACCTCTGCTTCGTGCGGGTTAATATCCTGTTCGGTAATACCCCAGAACGGCATCGTGTCTTTTACAAATAGATTCTGTGTTGCTGTGAATTTCTCGATCTCTTCAGGAGTGTCATTACGGAAGGTGGGATTTGTGAGTCGATCCTCTATAGCAGTTAATCTCCTTTCCATTGTTTTTATCATGTCTTCGAACATGTCCGGATCCTTTTCTATCTTCAATTCTTCCAAATCTATAACCTTCGCTTCTCGCATCTTCTTCGCGGCCTTTTCTTTTTCTGCTATGTTCTTCTTTACAGCAAACATGTGGAGCCGCCCAAGTTTTGCGGCCACATTCGCGAGTCTGCCCCATTGTGCTTCGGCTGTTCTTCCAAATGGCGGCGGTCTATTATCGTTCGTTTCCTTTGGTAGAAAGTTATCATTCGCCGGTTCTTCCATTTTCATACGCCTGCGAGATTGATGACAACATACAGAACGGCTGCGCCCAAAACCGTCGCCACGGTCGTCCACCATACGGGGTGGGCGTGATGACTTTCGGGGATGAGATCACTTGCACCGATGTAGAGGAAGAATCCCGCGAACAATGCGAGCAAAAGCCCGAGCTGTGCATCAGGAATAGCGAAGAATGAGGCGACGGCGATGCCGATGACCGGTGCGAATGCGTCGATCATGAGCCAGCGCAATGCCTTACTCTTGTCGCCACCATGCTTAAGAACCAGGTTCACGGTATTGATGCCGTCGGAAAAATCATGTGCTAACACGGCCGCAGCGACGGTGATGCCGAGCGCCGATGATATATGAAATGCGAGTCCGATGGCGATGCCATCGAGAAAACTGTGAAATGACAGACTCCCCGCCCCTGCGGTGCCACGATGCTGGTGCTCGTGAGTATCTTCTTCAGTATGACCATGCAACAGCACCAGGCGATCGAGCACGAGATAGATCAGGAAACCGACTGCCACCAATGCGGTTATGGTCGCACTGTCATACTGCACGCCACCCAGTTCAAGCGCCTCGGGGATGATATCGAAAAACGCAACGCCAATGATCGCACCGGCACTGAACCCGAGTATCAGGTGCAGTTTATCTTTGAGCCGCAGAGCGAACAGACCGCCCAACAGGGTCGATACGAAAGTAGCACCCGCAATGAATATAATCATGGGAACATGGTGCACGAGAATACGCTCGTGCGCAATTACATTGAGTGTTGGTGCATGCCGTCGTCACAGCCGCAGGGCTGGAGTGGAAGGCCTTTCATTGTGCAATTATCCGTTTCGCACACACCTGCTTCTGGTGCAGTGCCCTTGCATGCCGCACATGCGTAGTGAGTAATATCGTTCATATACTAGCGGATGATGCCAAAGCCAATGCCTGTTAAGTAGCCACCGAGGAGGATTGAGATGAGACCGCCCGCGAGATACCATGTCGGAGTCGCAAAACGCTTCATGAATTGCTGTATGTCGCGCGACGGCATGAGGAGGTAAAAGATGCTTTCGACGACCATCATCCATCCCACGAGCGACAGCACCCCGTCCGTCGAAAATCCGACTTTCGGATACGCGAGCACCACCGCGAGGCCAGCCAAAAGCTCTACCATGCCTACGATGATAAGCATAGGACGGTTGGCAAGGAGCTGTTTCATCGCGGGCATGAACGCCGAACGACGCACCACGACGATAAAACCGACTATTAAAAAGTAGAGGCCGATGAGCTGTGTGAGATCGAATGAGATCATAACATTGCTAATAATTTTCTAATGATACATATACGGTAACATACTTTTACGACTGTCTCGACCATACAATGGAACACTGTGGAGAAACAAAACCCCTGCCTTGGGCGCTCCTGAAGTACGGTGAGTTCACCGGGGATTTGGCCCCATAGCCACGGCCATGCTGTGTCTATACGCGCCGAAGAGTTCGAGTCCGAAGGTGGCGGCGAGCATCAAGAGGAGTCCGATCGTGAGCTTCATCGTAAAATCGCGAATGCGCATTTCGACTTCAGACATGTTGCGACCAGACACGACATAGAATTTCTTCTCCGGCACGTATCGGACAACGAGCGCAATACGCGTCGATCCGCTCGGCTGCCATGTCACCCGATTCTCGCCGGATGTGCGTGCGGAATCGAATATGCCTTGCGGCGGCGCAGGCGGCGCTCCTGCTATTGCTGCGGATGATTCGAGCGGGGTTCCGTTCTCGTCGAATATTGCAACGAATGGGGAGAGACTCTCATCAGCATTGAATACGTACCGTGGCACGACCGAGGCCGGCTCTGCGCCATCGCGCAGCGCATTAGCAACGTCGCGCGCGATCTGAATCTGCGGATCGTTCAGATCCTGTCGATACACCTGGTGAGTACCTGTGTACAATAATCCCCCAAAACCGATAATGACCACGGCAAGCGGCGACCACTTGGCTATAACGATTTTTATGGACATGTACGGATAGTAGCACGGAGAGCGGCATGGTACAGTGCCGCAATGCGTGCGCATAAGCTCTACGGAGCGACGATTTTTCTAAGCGCATTTTTACTCTTTCTGATCCAACCGCTCATCGGACGGCACCTGCTTCCTGTGTTCGGCGGCGCATCCGCAGTGTGGGCGACGAGTCTTCTTTTCTTTACGACGGCACTCTTCCTCGGATATGCATACACGTACTATGTGAGCCGCCTGCACCCACGCACTCAGGTGCGTATTCATTTCTTTGTACTCGCAGTTGCGGTGGTGCTCGCGCTCGCACATCCGCTGTGGTATGGATCTATCTACCCATCGCTCGAATGGACGCTCACGAGTGCGTTCCCACCCGCGGCACAGGTGTTGCTCGCGCTCGCCATATCGATCGGCATTCCCTATTTCCTGCTCGCGACGACGGGGCCTTTGGTCCAACACTGGTATGGTGTCATGGAATCAAAAGAGCCCTATCATCTCTACGCATTGTCGAATATCGCATCATTCGTCGCGCTCGGTACGTATCCATTCGTGATCGAACCGATGTTCACCTTAAGTTTCCAGAAATCGCTATGGCTCGGGCTGTTTGCGATATTCGTAGTGCTCTATGGAGCCATTACGATATTCTTTCTGCGCAGTCACGTGCATGTCGTTATCGAGAAGCCTGCACCGACTCCCTTTCTCGAAAAATTGCGCTGGATCGGGCTCGCAAGCTTGCCCGCCGCGCTCTTGGTCGCGACCACCGCGGAGATCACCCAAGCGGTCGCCCCCGTGCCGTTCCTGTGGGTCATCCCGCTCGCGCTCTATCTGTTCACTTTCGTCATCGCTTTTCGCGGCTGGGGCAATCGTGGCATCATTCCGGCACTCGCCATACTGAGCGCCGCCGTTGCATTCATGTTTTTGGGATTCAGTTACGACGCGATCACGCGGCAGATGCTGGTGTATCTCGCATTCTTTTTCTTCACCAGCTTGTTCTGCCATGCAGAGTTGTACGCATCACGCCCCCATCGCGGTTCGTCATCATTGTTCTATCTCTGCACTGCGTTTGGAGGCATGATAGGAACGACCTTGGTGAGCATCGTCGCGCCACTCGTCTTTGTCGATGTGTTTGAATTCCCGTTCGGCCTCGCACTCGCCGCGGGTGTCGCGATCACGCTTTTCCCCGCGATGCGCTACGTGCGTGATGAATTCGAGCGCAGTGTCATGGTGCTCCGCATCATTGCACTCGTCGTCGTCTTAGCCGCGAGCATCCACTTCTTCCAAGGTGAGGACACCTATTATTCGGTCGTCTCCCGCAATTTCTACGGTGTCGCGAAAATAAGTGAGGATGAAGAGCGGCGCAATCTTTATAACGGCACGACCTTCCACGGCGAACAGCTGTTCGATAAAAAATTGGCATACATACCGACCACGTATTACACTGCGCCAAGCGGCATCGGTCGCGCCATACGATACGAAGAAGTACTCAACAAAAAAGTGCCGATCAATGTGGGCACTATCGGACTCGGCACGGGCACAATCGCTTCATATTGCCGCCCCGGGGATCGCTACACGTTCTATGATATAGACCCACGAATCGAAATGCTCGCGCGCACCTATTTCACCTATCTTGAACACTGTGCAGGGAGCGATGTACGTATAGGTGACGCGCGCCTTCTCCTCGACAAAGAGCGCCGTGAAGGCAAGCTCGGCACATACGACATACTCGCCGTGGATGCATTCAGTAGCGACACCATTCCTGCGCACCTCCTCACTATCGAAGCCATGCGGCTCTACCTGGAACATCTCAAAGACGACCGTAGCCTGCTCGTTGTCCACACATCGAATCGCTATCTCACGCTTGCACCGGTCGTGCGGCGTATCGCACAAGAACTCGGGCTTACCTATCGCATCGTGGATTCATCAAGCGATGATGCGCCATACGCGACATTTTCACAGTGGGTAATAGTTTCCCGCGATCCCCACGCATTCGAATCACCGATCTTCAAAGATCTGGAAGCAGACACAAACGAAACTCGCGCGCCGCTCTGGACCGACGATTACATGAACATATTCGCCGCCCTAAAACTCCCCACGATCTACAATTTCAGTTCGGGTAACTAGACGCTTCGCAACCACACCCTCAAAAAAGACCACTCGAGGGCGTTTGCCCAAGCTTTAGTCTTTTTTGAGGGTGTGGTTGCTTCGCTTACGCGCGTGCATTCTTCAATGCCTTTGTCCACCACAATAGTTGTTCGATGAATTTCTGCGCTGGTACGGCGACGGCTTCGAAGAGCGTTTCTGCGGGGGCTTTGCCTATCAAGACCGGAACCCATTTGTCCGGCGGAAGATGAATAGCGGCACGGATAGGTACCATCTGCAGTTCTATCGCCACCATTCGAAGTTGCTCCACCGCGCGGGCTCCTGCAACCGAACCATAACTCACAAAACCTATCGCCTTCTGATTCCATTCTGGATATACATAATCAAAGGCGTTTTTGAGGACAGCGGGGTAGCCGTGATTGTATTCGGGCGTCACGACGACGAACCCGTCTGCCTCGGCAATCTTCGCCGTCCACTTTTTCACCACTGGATGCTTGTACGGCTCCGTTTTCATCGACGGACTCACTGCTTCATCGAAAAACGGCATGGGGTAATCACGCAAATCGAGCACTTCCACATCGACGCCATTCTGTTTTTTCAATTCATTAAAAATCCACTGTGTCGGCGTTTCACTAAACCGACTCGGTCGTGTGCTCCCCATGATCACTTTTATCTTCATGTTGTCCGCCATATTATTTTTTAGACTTGCCTACATCCATGGCAAGTTTTTTCAATAACCCCGCCATGTACGAGACGTTTATCGAATAATACACCTCCTGCCCCTGCCGCTCATCGTCGACGAGATTTGCGGACTTGAGGACTGTGAGGTTCTGCGAAACTGCCGGCTGTGCCATGCGAAGCCGCGCCGCTATTTCCCCCACCGTGCGGGGGCCCCGCATCAGCGCTTCGAGAATGCGATAGCGGTTCTCATTGCCGATACCCTTCCCCATCCGCGCAATCTCCTTGCACAAATCAGTCATATGCGTATATTTGCATATCTTTATATATCTTGCAAGCCTAATGTTCCACAAGACTCGCTCCGCCCTTTTGCGCAGGTGTCGGCTCCGCTACTGCGAAGGCATCAAGGTGCGAATGCTATCTGCATTGAGCGTGTAGGCACGCACAAATGAATCATCGACATGTGCATATAAAGTCCCACTTCCAGATTCGTGTTGCACAAATTGACTTGCGAAAGTGATCGTTTTTGCTTCTGTGTCTTGAATGAGTGGTTGCGGCGAGACCCATTCGATCTTTCCATGTTCGTAATCATAGATGAACAGGCCGATGGCGAAGGAACCGTAATGTGTCTTCTTGCCCACTTTTCTGCTTGCTTCACGACCATTCATGATGCCAAGCATTTTTCCAGGCCCGAGATCAATAAATGATTTAGGGAATAATGGCCCTGGTGATGCATGTTCTCCTGCCCATGGAATCTTGTGATCGCCCGGATGAAATGCAACCGGACCAAATTCCCATTCCTTACCCATATCTTTCGCAATCGCAACACGCACCGTTGAATACCAACGATGGCCGCGTTTGTCGTTGGATTCGATAAGGTTGTATCTTATTCCTTCGCTGTTTTCAGGGGCAATGGAAACCTCTTTCGCAGAATTTTTTCCTTTGGGATCGGACTGAAGCACGGGCTCAGTCATCTCAAGAGAATCGAGATCTTTGCCCACAGCGTGCCCGAGATGAACTTGTACTGTTCCTTTTACTTTGTGTCTCAGGGGGAGTGTGAAGTACAGATGCAATTGCTGCATTCTTTCATCAAAAAAGAGGTCGGGATCTTCAAAACCGATGCACTCCCATGCACCTCCGCCAAACTTTGTAAGAACATCTTCTCCACGGATTTCGAGACGGCCGCCGATAGTGAAATGTCCAGGCGTCGTTTCCGAGACATGATGGATGACGCTACGATCAATATAGCCACCGACATCCACCGAACCCTCTCGGCTTGTGATGCACCGAATGACACCCCGTTTATAGTTTGAAGTTGCATCAAGCGCAATCGCCATGACATGACTGAACCGATGTCCATGTTCTATTGCCTTATCAGGATGTTGAGTATATGCGGGTGTTTTTTCCATAGAATTTCTCCTAACCCCTTCAAGCATGCGGACAGTATACCAGAGACGACGCTTCATTCGGAGCGGAGAGTAAAATGAAAAAGCGAGTACCGAGGACCCGCTCCTCGCTAGCCGCAGTAACAAGCTGGAAGCAATTGACTTGGTACGAAGTTGTGATACAGGTTATGATAGATACGAACCTTAAAAAGAGGAGTGGGTAGGAAATGAACGGACATGTAGCACGGCTTTCCAGGGAGAATCAGCTCCTGATGTACGAAATCATGTATAAAGGGCGTACCATTGATGAAAAGATCAGTGAGAGCGTCAAGACCTCTGACGGGCTCATCCCGACGGGAGGTTTTGTCACGATCGGAGAAGAAGCAGTTTCTGCAGGCGCCGCTATGGCGCTTAATCCGAAACTTGATTGGGTCGGTATGCAGCATCGCTGTAAACCTGGATATATCCGATTCGGCGTTACGCCGTACGAAGACTTTATGAATCAAGGATGTCGGAAAGAATCTTCGACCGGCGGCAGAGATGGGACAGTGCATTATGCATTCGTCCATCGTCATGTGCTCAAGTTCATTAGCCACATGGGTGCTCAAGTGGGAGCCGCATGCGGAGTCGTCGAAGGCCTGCGCTATCTGTATGATCTTGAGAAACGGGAAGGAGAGCTTCCGGTCTGCCAGGTGTATTTTGGAGATGGCGCCGCGCAACAGGGTATCATCCATGAGGCGATGAACTATGCAGCCACGCGCAATCTTCCGGTCATCTTTGTGATAGACAACAATCACATCTCGACCGTGACGCGTGCGGACGGAGAATACGCAGGAAGGCATTTATTTCCCCGCGCTCTTGGTTACAACATCGGCTGGCGGTATGTGGAAAACGGCAACGATGTTGTCGCTGTCTACAACGCTGCATATGAACTGGTTGAGCGTGCGCGCAGCATTGCCCGCTGTGGTCCCGGAGAATCGGGTCCCACCAAAGGTGAGGTGCGTGCGCCGGCAATTCTCGAATGCAACACATTCCGCTGGTCGGCTCATAACGAGTCGTTCATGCTACAGGATGTGGATCTCGACGAATGGCGCGAATGGCGCGCTCGCGATCCGGTCCGTATGTATCGCAATTTCCTGCTCGAGCTTCGCAGTGTCGAAGCGCTTAAGAAGGTAACCAGCAGAGAACCGCGAGCCATGCGTCTAGTGGAAGATCGTGAATTCAGCGAGGAAGAAATCATCGCCATTGAAAAACGTGTGAAGGCGGAGGTTGAAGAGGCCTACGCGAAAGCGAAGGCGATGGAAAACCCCGATCCCAAAAAAGATGGGCTCGGCGACGTGTACCCCCCGACCGTGATCGTAAAAAAGGAGCGCATTGTCGAGCCGCTCCGAGCAGGTCTCCGTACGAGTTTCTCGAACGAAGAGTTGAAAAGCAAGCGGTCGTTTATGCGGTCGCTCCAAGATGTCATCAGGGAAACTCTGCGCGCTGACAAACGAGTACGCTATTTCGGAGAAGATGTCCGCGGACACGGCAACCATATGGGAGGGGTGTCAGGCAAAACGCTCCTTGCGATCAAGGATCCGGATATTCTTGAAGAGCAGGTGTTTAACACACCACTCTCTGAGATGGCGATCATTGGCTCTGCGATCGGCCAGTCCTTGGTCGGGATCAAGCCGATCGCTGAAATTCAATATATGCCGTTCATGTCGGTTGGGATCTCGCAATTGACTGATTACGCTGCGACTCATTATTACACGACTCATACCCCCATTCAAGCAATGTTCACGATGCAATATGGCGGTCCCGCAGGCGGCGACTTCCATAGCAACACACGGCTTGAGGCGACACTCTTTCATACGCCAGGCATCAAGATGGTCGATCCGTCGACTCCGGCTGATGTGGCTGGACTTTTCAGGTCAGCTATGAAAACGCAAGCGCCAGTCATCTTTAAGACGAACGTCTGGGCATTCTCGCGCATCTATGGAGATCCCGCACCTGATGGATATGAAGTTCAGATCGGCATACCAGCACTTCGCAAGGAAGGTACGGATCTTACCATTATTACGTGGGGTCCGAGAATGCTCTTTGACGTAGTCGCTCCGGCAATAACGCGTCTTGAAGCGGAGGGACATTCGATCGAACTCATTGAGCTTCGTTCTATCCAACCGTATGACCTCGAGTTCCTCGTGGATTCGGTGAGGCGCACGCGACGAGCTCTGGTTGTGCATCAGGATGTGGAGATGGGTGGCGTTGGTGAATCAATTGCCTCCGCGATCACGAAAGATGCGAACTTCGATATGCGCGCAATCTCATACGGAGCCGCATATACTCCCACGCCCCAGCATCCAAATCTGGAACAGTATTTCCTGCCCTCAGCTGATGGCGTGTACAAGCACTCTATGAGGCTGCTCAAACATTGGTAAAGGAACAGCCGCCCGCGATATACCGCGGGCGGTTTTTTGCGATATTGACAAATCATATAAAAAGTAAGATGGTGAGTGACAGGATCTTTAAGAAAAGAGGACGACATGAAAATCGCGATCACCGTTCCTATCTCGTATGAAGTGCAGGAGGCGACCGTCGAGAAATGGTATAAGAAAATCGGCGACTCCATAGTAGCGGGCGATTCACTGCTCGATTGCGCCACCGAGAAAGTTGTCATCGAAATTCCGGCCCCTGCAGACGGCGTGCTTTTGGAGATCATAGCGAAAGACGGTGAGTCAGTCTTTCGCCCGGAGCACGCGCCCACCACAGGCAACTGGGACGCCACGGTCGGCTATATGGAAACGGGTAACACGCCATGACTGGAATGGCTTCCGCATCGCACCCGCCGGGAACACTTATACTCAAACCCTCGCAAGAATTGTTGAGAAAAGCGCACGGTCTTGAAGGACTGAACAACCGACTCACCTATACCACTAAAGAGAGGCGAGTCGTCGTTGCCGGTGGCGAACCGATTGCATACAATCTGTATAAACTCCTCGCATTCAAAAAGGAGCTCGACTATCGGTTTCAAGAAGTATTACACGTACGTGTGCGGCCATGGATGTTTGTTGCGCTTGCCGTAGCGCGCGTGCTGACGCGAGATGCATTCGCAACATTGAACGGCTACTGGAACACGCATGATACTGACCAGAAATATGACAGCGTTGCGCTGTATGCATCCGTCCATCTCGGGTTCTCGTACGACCGTGGCACTCCACCGCGCATTGATAGAGAGCAGAGAACGATCGGCGAAGGGACTCCCGGTTTGCGGATTCTCACACTGCGCGACGCGCACATGAAATCATGCGCAGAATTTCTTGCTTCGCTCGATGATCTGCTCAAGAGAGCAGATCTTGATACACGGAAAGGAACGCGTATCAAAGACACAAAGCTTGAAGAGTGGACGGGCGCGACTTTCATATTCAACAATATCGGGGCGTTGCGCCACGCGCGCGGCTGGTCAATCCTGTCACCGCATATATCCGCGCTTATGAATATGGGACACATTGCCCCTGACGGTACAGCCACGTTCCAGATCTTTTTCGACCATCGGATGTGTGACGGCTCGCTAGTGACTGCGTTTACGGACGCTGTATATGAGGAGCTCGGGCGCGTGCTCACGGAAGTGAACGCGCTCATCGCGTAGCAAAAAAGGCACCTGCGGAAAACAGGTGCCTTTCCCTTTTTGACCTGCTTTAACCACAAAAAATCGCGCTGACAATAGTGTATATTTTCTGTATGTTCGGACACGATACACAGTTCATCATCGATTTTGATAGCACGCTTGTCTCCCTGGAGACGCTCGACGAACTCGCGAAGATCACGCTCGCAGATGACATCTGGGACAGTTTTGATAAGGTAAACGCAGAATCATAGGAGGCGCCGTAATGAGCAGAGGAACAGTGGTGTTACTCAACACGATCCATGATCGTGCACAAAAAATGTTCGACCAAAACGATTACCGCGTAGTGCTGGCATCGACGTCAGCACTCAAGGGCGAGTTACACAGGGAATTGCGTGATGCGGTCGTGCTCGGTATTCGTTCGAGCAATACCGTAACAGAAGCGATGCTCGAGCAGATGCCGAATCTGCTTGCAATCGGCGCATTTTGCATCGGCACGAACCAGATAGACATAGCCGCATGTTCAAAGCGCGGCATCGCAGTCTTCAACGATCGACACAGCAGTGCGCGCAGTGTCGCGGAACTTGCGCTCGCATGTATGTTGAATCTGTCGCGCGGCATCGGTGATCACAGCAAGTCCATGCACGATGGCATCTGGAACAAGCGTGCCAAGGGAGCACACGAGATCCGTGGCAAAAAATTGGGCATCGTGGGCTACGGCAACATCGGTACGCAATTATCGGTCATGGCAGAAGGTCTCGGTATGCAGGTGTATTTCTACGATGTTGCTGATAAGCTTGCGCTCGGCAATGCACGCAAATGTGCGTCTCTTGTTGAGTTACTTTCGACAGTTGATGTCGTCAGCATGCACATTGACGGCCGCGGCGCGAATAAGAAAATTATGGGTGAGCAAGAATTCAGTCTGATGAATCGCGATGCATATTTCATCAACGTAAGCAGAGGAAGTGTTGTTGACGAAATAGCTCTCGCACATGCGCTCATGAGCGGTAGACTTGGCGGCGTCGCGCTCGATGTGTTCGAAAAGGAGCCATCTGGTAACGAGGAGTTTGCTTCGCCGCTCAGGAATATGCGGAACGTTATTCTCACGCCGCATATCGGCGGCAGTACGGAAGAAGCGCAGGAAAACATAGGTGCGTTCGTTGCAGAAAAATTGCGCGCGTATCTCGAAACCGGCTCGACCGCGCTTTCGGTCAACCTACCGCAAGTCACTATGCAAGAGATGCACCGACAATACCGCATTACGCACCTACACCGGAATGTGCCGGGTGTCATGGCGAACATCAACGCCCTCTTTGCGCACAGCAAAATAAACATCGAAGCCCAACGTCTGCAAACCGCAGGAGAGTTGGGATACGCAGTCATCGACCTGAATCAACCGTGCGATGCGAGTCTACTGCAGGCACTGCACGATATTCCAGAGACCATACGGCTTCGAGAGATCGACAGAGCATAAAACAAGGGAGGCCAGTGGCCTCCCTTTTTAATTTCTACTTGTCCAGATTCTTTGCAATCACCTCGAGCTGGATGTTGTTCGCACCCTCATAGATGAGCGTAGGGAAAATATCCATGAGTCGTGGGAGCCAAGGCATCTCTTGCGTCACTGCCATGCCGCCAAAATAGGTAGCAAGCTTGCCACCGTATTGCCATGCGATTTCTGTGGCATTTTCCTTCGCTTCCGATGCTATTTTGGTACAGTATTCACCGCGATCGCGCATTTCTGATGCAGCGAGCACCAGTGTCCACGCCGCTTCCAGCCGCGCATGCGCCTGGGCAAAATCGAGTCTCACTTTCTGATTGTCCCAGACCGCTCTGTCGAATTGTCTTCGCGTTTTAGTCCACTCAAGAGCGGTGTCGAAGATCCACATCGCCATACCAATCGCCTGCGCGGCGATATTGATGCGCCCGCCATCCAAGGTCTTCATGGCTATGTCCCAGCCGTCTCCTTGGAGCAGGGTGTCTTCTGGCAGTACCGCATCTGCAAATGATATCTCGCAAAAATCGGAACTTTTCAACACACGCTTGGGAAGATAGCGGACATTGACACCCGGATGTTTCAATCCTGGCGCTGATTCAAGAACAAAAGCGGAAATGTCTCTGAATCCTGTGCGGGCAAACATCACTGCTACGGACGCGTGCAATGCATTCGTAATGAATGTTTTCGTACCGTTAACTACCCACCCATCTTTTTGGAGATGTGCATGAATTTTCATCGAACGTGCATCCGAACCCGCATTCGGCTCGGTAAGCGCATAACAGCCGAGGATTTCACCCGAGGCGAGTTTTGGCAGAATCCGTTTTTTCTGTTCCTCACTACCCGCATACATAATGGGAAATGCCGCAAGCGAGCTATTCGCTGTCCATATCAGATGAAAAGACGGCCAGTAATAGGCAACTTCGCGTGCAACATACGATGCCGCAACGGTGTTCATGCCCATGCCACCATATTGCTCGGGAATCGTGAGCCCGAATAATCCAAGACTGCCCGCTTTCTTCACAGGCTCTGCCGGGAACTTCCCTTCCTCCTCGTGAGTAGTATAAGCGGGTAGTAGCTCTTCCTCGCCGAATTTGCGGACCGTATCAAGTATCGCCCGCAATGAATCGTCGTGTGGTTCTGTCCACCGCATGCTTTTTCTCCCTTTGTGTCTGATCTTTCTCTAACATAAAAAAAGCCCCCGCGCGAGCGCGGGGGATTCTACTGAGAGTTTTAACTTACCAAGTAACCGCCATCAACAGGCAGGCAGGCACCGTTTATGGCACTCGCTTCTTTGCTTGCCAGCCATAGTACGGTCTGAGCAATTTCCGCCGGCTGTATTTTTCTCCTTTGTGGATTCCGTGCGAGGTACGACGCCAATGCCGCATCAGAAAGGTCAGTGGTCATCGGTGTTTCTACGATACCAGGGGCCACCGCATTCACGGTGATATCCAAAGCGGGTTCATCGCGGTTTTTGTTAAACGGCGCTTCACAAGCAAGGGTCTTGGTCAGAGAAAGTACCGCGGCTTTTGATGCCGCATATGCGAGATTGCCTACGTCTCCCTTAAGTCCCTCCACCGAGGCAATATTTACAATCCTGCCGTATCCGGCCCTGCGCATGTATGGTAATACCGCATGACAACAGTGCAGTGTTCCCCAAAAGTTCACGTCCATCACACGGCGCATGGAAAGAAAATTCTGCTCCGTTACTTTTGCCAGAGTCTGCATGGCATCCTTGGGCATAATGCCAGCCGCATTTACTAAAACACTGATGCCCCCGCAGTCCGATGCTATGGATTGTAAACCATCGCTCACCGCTGCAAGATCAGTAACATCCAAATCCCATGTTTTGATTTCACAATTAACATTCCGGGTACTCAGTGGAAAAAGGTCATGAAGTTCTCGATGCAGTTCTTTCAACTGCACGTATGCCTTCGTATGATCGAGAAGGGTGATGTATAATGCGTCGCTACCGTATGTAGCGACAAATTGCTCCGCTATCGCCCTACCAATACCACCCGCAGCACCGGTAATAACGACCACCTGTTCCTTCATTTTTCAGTCTCCTTTCCAAATGCCGATCCCATGAAACCCTACAGCACGGTGGCAACTGCGTCAAATAAAAAGCCCCCGCGCGAGCGCGGGGGCTTCTCCAACTACTTCAAAGATCGTAGATATCGCGATGGAAGCTCGTGTCCAAGCACTGCTTCCATGTACCGCGATGCTTTGACGAGTTTTGCAATGTCGATGCCGGTCGTGATGTTACTTTTCGCAAAGCAGTCCACGACATCTTCGGTAGCAACATTGCCGACCGACACGTTGGCGAACGGACAACCGCCCAATCCGCCAGCGGAGCTATCGAATGTCCGAATACCGAGGGCATACCCACGCTCGATGTTCGCGAGCGCATTGCCATCAGTATCGTGCATATGAAGTGCAAAGCAAGATGTGCCGTGCCGTGCGAGTACAACGTCGAGAAGCTGTGACACTTCATCAGGACTCGCTTTGCCGATCGTATCCGCAAGTGACACTTCATAGACGCCGAGATCAAAGAGTGCGGTTGCAACATCGAGAACTTTCTGTGGATCAACTCGGCCTTCGTACGGACACCACCATGCTGTTGATACGTATCCACGCACCACCATGTCAGAGCGCAAGGCACATGCGACAATGCCGCGATATGCCTCGATCGATTCGTCAATGGACTGTCTAATGTTCCGTACGCTGAATGTATCAGATGCCGCGGCAACAATGGCGATTTCTTTAACGCCCGACGCAAGCGCTCGAACTAATCCTACGCCGTTTGCAACAAGTGCAGAATAGTGCGCGGGTGGGTATGTAAGTAGTGCCTCACATACCACCTGTGCATCACGCATCTGCGGCACAAGGTCAGGTCGAACAAATGACGTGACCTCGATGTGCCGACACCCCGCATCCACCAATTTCTTGATGAACGCTATCTTGTGTTCGGTCGCGATGAAGTCCTCAATATTCTGGAGCCCATCGCGCGGACCGACTTCGACAATGCGAACGTCATTTCGATCCATAGCTCTTCTCCACCAGTGCGGGCCACAGCGTCCAAAGCCCTTGCACGGACTCTGGCTTCTTCATGCCCGAATACGCTGCGTGCAAAAACCACGTAAGGTACTCGCGGAGTCGTGACAAATTCACGACTTCATCAACGATACCCTGCCTTGCAACATAGTGCGGGCAGGCGCTCTCGCTGTACTTTTCCACGAGTCCGTTCATTTTCGCAATGACAGAAAGCCGCTCCGTATCATCTGCCGCCTTTTTAAGAGCGCGGCCAAAACAAGCGATTGCAGCGGTTTCTTTGTGCATGACCATGACCTCGGTCACTGCAGTTCCGATCGTGAGCGCATTGTTGGACGCCATCGGTCCGCACATTACGTAGTGGCTCGCCGCATGCCCCTTTCGAAGCACGACGGTAGCCATTGGAATGTTCGCGCGTTCGATTGCATAGATGAGCGCCTGCCCCAGACCGAGGAGCCCTGCCTTTTCGGCTTGGTCTCCGACGTCGATTCCCGACGTGTCTTGGAGCCAGATCATCGGCACCTTATTTTCATCGCACCACGAGACGAATTTACACATCTTCACCAAACCCTGCCGGTACAATTTCCCTCCTATGCCAGGATAATCCGCATACTCGGGATAGCCGCGAGGAAGGAAGCCCTGCCGATTGGCAACTATGCCTGCAGAGAGTCCGTCAACGGATACGACTCCGCAATACACTTCGGGGCCATATCCTGGCAGATATTCTCTTGATGTACTTCCGTCTACCAGTCGGGCAAGTATATCTTCCGTCTTGTATGTCATTTTTGAATCATGAGGTATTAGGTAGTACAGATCCTCACCGTCATATTTTGGAGGGTCTGTGACGTCCCACAGTTCTTGCGGGTCATCTGCACCGCGAGCGGCAATGCACGACCTCATGGCTTCGATCACTTCTTTCTCCGTCCCGTGTACACTGTCGAAGAATCCCGTCTGCGTATGAACGGTTGAGCTACCGGGGGGCGGAATCTTGCTGATCCGTTCCATTTCCTCCAGCAGCGCAGTAACATCCTCTTCGCTAAAACCACTCTTCGAAGACCGCATACCGCTCAAAATCGCCGCGCCGCCGACCGCCATGCTGGCGTCTGCGTGCGCCAAGCGCTTGGTGGCGGAAATACCGTGATAGCCGCCGCCCGCGGGATTGGTTCCGAAGATGCCCGCGATGATGGGGATGCCCTTCGCCGAAAGGCGAGCGTTATTGAAGAATATCTTTCCACCGCTGTCGTGACCAGTGTATACCCGATCCTGTCGTTCAAGATCGAGCCCGCTACATTCAAGAAGCCACATGATGGGTGTGTGTAGCAATTCCGCCAACCGCTGTATACGCAGTATCTTTTGGGGTTGGCCGGGAAGCCACGCTCCCTTGCGTAGTTCAGGATTGGATGCGATGACGCACACGCATTCCCCATGCACTTTTGCCAGTCCAGTGATGACGCCGGTTGCTCCTTCAGGATTGCATTCCGGATCATACAGACTCCCGAGATCAAGAAACGTTCCAGGGTCAACGAGTAGCGTGATGCGCTCCCGCACGACCCTTTCTTTCCTTGCGCTCTGGGAGTGCCCAAGTACACGCTCGGTTTCCTTGATACGTGCGGCATTCGTTTCGTTCCGCGTATAGTCACCTGGGGAACATGCTCTTCCCAAGGTCTCTAGTCTGCCGAAATCGCTCATGATTTTTCCTCCATCTGTTTGAGCTCGAAGTTAGGGACTCTCTTTTCCAATACCGCTCGGATGCCTTCCGCAAGAAGAGGATGTCGATAGAGCATCGAATCGCACTTCATCTCTGTGCGGAAAAAATGCTCCTCTTCATACGGGATGCCGTACGCTAGAAACAACGTACGGAGCGCCTGTATTGATTGAGGTGCGAGGGGCATTTTCAATTCCGCAATTTCATTCCGAACATCCCCGAGGGGTTTCCCCCACAGATGACTATATGTATGAGGATCGCATCTTCGTGCGACCTCTGCTTCCATGTCATCCTCACTCATGAGTATGGTGGGAACGCGAGTTTTGATCTTGCTCAAGGCGAGCTTGAACGCCCGTTGGAACAATGCCGCGAGCATACAGCTACCGACCACTGCGTCCAAAACACCGATAGCTTTGAGTTCACGTGCGGTTGTTTTTCGTGCTGTCGCAACGAGACAACGCGCATTATGATGCCCTGCCTTGGTACTCAATCGCGCGAGACCACCCCATCCAGGGATGAGTCCGATGGTCGCCTCGCTCATGCAGATAGTCGTGCGGGGATCGCCGACCATCTGATCCGCCCAGAGCGCAATTTCTGCAGACCCGCCGTAATAATCACCGCCGGGAAGTACAGAAATAATGCGTAGGTGTTTTGCGAGCGCGCGTACTCTTTTATAGAGCGCGAACGCCGTGAGCAACCGTCGATCCGCCCACCTGTATCCGCGTTTCGTACGCAGACTGGTGAGTGTTTCTTTGAGATCGCCACCGGCGTGTACTGGATCGGGTGCAAACGAAAAGATGAGGAACGATAATTCCCTCTTTCGCCGCTCGATGAGTTTCAGCTCCGACGCATAGGCGTCTAACACGTGCGTGTCTATTTGATGCACCGGCGGATTCTCATAGTGCAGTACCACGCCGCGAGTCCCTTTGAAGGACACGGTGTGTGCGTGTAGCATTTTGAGACCGCCCCATGCCACGGTGCAGGAATCCAAAATCTGGGCACCGGTACTTTCAATGGCTTGGCGCAGTTGGTCCATGCAGTTCCTTCCTCTCTTTATATGTCAAAGCTCCTGTCCGACACCATACAATTCTGAACTGTGTGAGTCAAGGAAAAACTCCGGCAGATTTTGCCGGAGTTTTTGTTCATGTTCTTTCCAAAAGAACAGCGACCGCCTCGCCGCCGCCGTTACAGGCGACCGCGACGCCTCTCTTTTTCTTCAGCGCAACAAGCTGGTGTGCGAGCTGGCCCACGATGCGCGTGCCGGTCGCACCCAAGGGATGCCCGATCGCGATCGACCCGCCCCACACGTTCATCTTTTCGCGTGGGATGTAGAGCCATCGCATTGCAAAAAGCGGAACGACAGCAAATGCTTCGTTCACTTCGAACAGATCAATGTCATCGATCTTAAGACCGCAACTATCAAGAAGTTTCTTGGTTGCGCTCGCCGGCGCTGTTGTATACCAATTCGGCCCATGCGAACAAACCGCGAAATCGCATATGCGCGCGATTGGTTCGATACCCATGTGGCGAACGGAAGGCTCATCAGCGATAAGAAGCCCCGACGCGCCGTCTGCGATCTGTGCCGACGTCGCCGCAGTGATGGTGCCTTTCTTGTCGAATGCTGGCGGCATTTTTTTTATCTTGGTAGCATCCGCCACCCGCAGACCTTCGTCTTTGTATAGGCCGCTCACTGATGCCATCCACGTATCGAAACAGCCGTCACTGTGCGCATTGTTGGCGCGAGCAAAGCTTTCGATCGCGTACTCTTCCTGCGCTTCGCGCGTGATGCCGAAGTGCGCCGCACAATACTCCGCGACAGCGCCCATGTGGGGTCGACCTTCAGCCGACGGTTCGGAAAGTCCATCGTACACCATGCTGTCGTACGCTTCCCGCGGCGATTCCTTGCCTGATTTGATATAGAGACTGGATAGCGTCTCATCGCCCATACGTTTTGCACCACGCCGGATGAGATAGGGTGCCCTACTCATGCTCTCCATGCCGCCCGCGATCATGCAGTCGGCCTCGTCGAGCTGGATCATATGAGTCGCGTGTCGTAGCGCCACGAGTGATGACGCGCACACTTTGTTGAATGTCTCTCCGGGACATGTATGCGGCAAACCGCTCTGTAGCGCCGCATGACGCGCAGGGTTCTGTCCTTCGCCCGCAGTCAAGACCTCGCCCATGAACACCCCCTTCACCATATCGAGAGGTAGATTGCTCCTCTCTAATAAAGATCTGATGACCACTGCTCCGAGTTCAGAGCTCGAATGTTCTTTCAACGACCCGCAGAAACTGCCATGCGCGGTGCGCACGGCATCGCAAATGTACACACTTCGCTTCATGTGTGTCTCCTCTATTGCTCTGTGGTCACCCTAGCGCATTTGTGTGGGAGTGCAATGCGCAAGCCGGAGTCGCCACATCCTCCAAAAAGACTGGAGCTTGGGCAATTCCCGTTTTGCCCAAGAGCGAAGCGATTGGATGCAAAACGCAATCCTGTAAGGGACGCCCTCGAGTGGTCTTTTTGGAGGATGTGGCGACGAAGGCGCTTATTCGAAGTCCACAGCATTGCCGCGCGCGAGCGTATTTTCGACGATCTCTTTCACCAGATCGGTGTAGGTCAGATTCTGTAATCTGGCGCTGTCCCCGAATTCACCCTCGGGCGAGAAGTCCGGATTAGGATTGATCTCGAGAATATACGGACGGCGATTCTCGCTGATGCGGAAATCGATGCGCGCGTAATCACGGCACCCGAGCGTCTGGAATGCCCGGAGCGCGAGTTTCTCGAGCCGGTTCTTGAGCGTCGTTTCGATTTCAGCGGGAAACACTGCATTCAGATCCGGCGCATCACTTTTCCATTTTGCTTCGTATGATTTGATCTTCGGTTCTTTTGCTGACAGCACGCTGAAATCGATCTCGCCTATGCCGAGTACGCGCGGCGGATTGCCGAATACCGGCACCGTGACTTCGCGTCCTTCGATAAATTCTTCGACGAGCGCCGCTTGTTTGTAGGTTTCGTGAATGATCTTTATCTGCTCCTCGGCTTCTTTGGGGGTTTTAACCACCGAATCTTTCGTAATACCGAAACTGCCGTCTTCGCGTACGGGCTTTACGATAAAAGGCGGCGTGATGGCGTCGAGGTTCGGCATGTCGCCCACCTGCGCCAATATAGATGGCGCGACCGGTAGCCCCGACGCGCGCGCGATCTGCTTGCAGCGCATCTTATTAAGCGCCAAAACAAGCGAAAGCGGCGGCGCGCCCGTATACGGGATCTTCAGCAATTCGAGCCAGCCGGCCACGTACATCTCGGCGAGCGCTTTGTGTTTGTGGTTGTAGAGCGTTTCGCAGAGGTTGAATATGAGATCCGGCTTGATCTCTTCGAGCTGTGCGGTGAATTTTGACGTCAATTTGCGCAACGCGAGCGTGCGCACGTTCATGCCGAGTTCTTTGAGCGACGAGCGTACCGCTTTCGTGTCGCTCCGTTCATTCAATATCGATTCGAAATCCGCTTCAGCCATTTCTTCCGGCGGTTTGCCGCTCGCAACGTTATACAAGATGAGACACGTTTTGCCTTCCAATTTCATACTATACCTTTATTAAATCATATCGCTTACAAAAAAGAAATAGAAAAATTAACATATGGACGTTATCCCCTGTTTTACTAAAACTTCACGATAAAAAAATATTCGTCTATATAATTACCTGATGCTGACCATCGGATATATTTTCGGAAACAAAGAATTAACGTACGAGGACAAATTATTTTTGAGGCTGACTCGCAAAAAAGGTGCGCGGGTGGTCACCTTTCCCTCCATGCGGCACATTTCGCCCCGCCAGATAGTCAACAAATCCGCACGGTGCGATGTTATATTCAATGGTTCTGCAGATTTGGTCGCGGTGGAAATTGCAAAAATAGCCGAATACGCGGGTGCGCTTGTTTTGGACCCCACACAATCTTTTTATTACTGCGAAGACAAGATGCTGTTCTCGATCCTCTGTGCGAAGCACGGCATCCCGACGCCCAAAACGTACCTGCTCCCCATGCCCATCCACAAATGCCGCGAGCCGATACGGCGTTTGATACGCGCACACGGTGCCGTCGTGATTAAAAACATCATGGCGGACAACGGTGAATTCGTTGGTCGCGCGAAAACTGTTGATCAGGCACTGGAATTGATCAAAAAGTTCCGCAAGCGCGATCTTGCACCACTCATCGCACAG
Organism: Candidatus Kaiserbacteria bacterium; assembly: GCA_016204805.1. Taxonomy (GTDB): domain Bacteria; phylum Patescibacteriota; class Minisyncoccia; order Phycocordibacterales; family UBA2100; genus JACQKA01. Next base: position 29,034 of record JACQKA010000022.1, read on the forward strand.
GAATATATCCACGCATCGCGTAATGTCTACCGCGTCATGGTTCTGGACGGTACAGTCGTGCAGGGTGTCGTGAAAAAATCGCGCCACTGGAAATGCACGGGCGAATTTGTACACGGAGACGCCCCCGTGTTCCACGTCCCACCGCCACTCGAGGAGGTGTGTGTCAAAATTGCGCAGGTCACTAATCTTCCCCTCTGCGGCATAGATCTGATGCGCAAGAACGACACATGGGTCGCCATTGAAGCGAACTCCTGCCCTGGAATGGACTTCGTTAAGCAAGACATGGCGCGCCTCTACGAGCGTCTGATCAGCTATCTCGTGCGCAGGGCAAACGCCCGCAAAGAAGCGGTGCGTAGTGCCTATGCTAATGCGATAGAAACAGAGCTCCCGCTCGTTGTCGCACCGCGCACATAGTGCTCCTTACCCCACAATTTCATTTGCACTGCGGATGTGAATTTATCGAGCGCGCGAAAAATGTATACGGTCTACTACGAAATAATGTGCGAGGAGTGCCATCACGATGCCCAAGCCCGCGCCCACGATAACATCGGATGGATAGTGTACGCCCGCGACGATGCGGCTGATACCCATCAAAACGGCCGCAACAAAGAATGCGGCTCCCCACTTTTTGTTATGCAGATACACGACCATCGCCAGCGCAAAGAATATCGCCGCATGCGACGACGGGAATGACCACGAGCTATCGGCATAGAACCAACCATCGGAAAGCAGTGTGTGAGAAGAGAGTATCAGGAACGGCCGTGGGCGATGCATGAAATAACGGATCGCTTCTATCACGCCATAGCGCATGACCACGATGGCTATCGCCATCGTCCATCCGAATAACAATTTCCCCCGCTTCGTTTGTCGAAATAACAGCCATAAAAAAGCCGCAACGAGGAAATACTGCAGAATGGACGCAAAAAATATGACGATGGCATCGAGTACGGCGGAATGCCCAGCTAAACCATTTAGTGCGAAAAACAGCGTATAATCCCATGCCATTACGTATATGGTACCATTCTAAAATTAAGGTTGTTATATCAACTGCAATTTCTTTTGTCGTGTCCATTGTTTGATCTGAGCTTCTCTTTTCGATGCTGATGACCTGTCGGGGTGCGGTTCGGTATATACTACCCGCACCGCCTTCTTGGAGCTGGTATAGTGACCTCCCTCTTTATTCTTGTGCTCGCTGAAACGCCGTTCTACATCGGTAGTAATACCAGTATACAAAGACCCGTCAGCACATTCGATGATATAGAGGTGGTACATATATCGGGATAATGTTGGGGCCCATCTGACCAATGTAGTATACCGGTAAGTAAGGGGATATCACATCGTCTGTTACGATATGACTATGCAAAGAGTTTTCGCATGCATACCTGTCTTCATGATAACGCTATTCATGTTGCCTATCTCCATTTCTGCTGCAGAACGGTCGCTCTATCTCGGCACGTCGGGTGCCGATGTTACGACGCTCCAGAAAACGCTCATCGCAAAGGGCTATCTTTCCGCGGGAAAGGCCACCGGATATTTTGGCCCACTCACCGAAGCGGCACTCAAGAAATTCCAGTGCGATCACAAAGTGATCTGTGCGGATTCCACCAACATCGGCTACGGCGTCTATGGCCCCAAAACGCGCCTCGCCCTCGCGTCCGTAAACGCCGCCTCGGACAACTACGCGACGATCAAATCCGGCGCGATGACGCCTCGCGCGACGGGAACATTCGAAGTCTCCGGCTGGATTCCCTATTGGCGCACCGCGAGCGGCACGCAAGACGTCCTCCCTCATCTCAATCAAATGACGAGTGTCATGCCTTTTGCGTACAGCGTGAAGAGCGACGGCACTCTATCCGACACCGCAAAGATCACCGAAGATCCGTGGATTTCGTTCATAGCAGAAGCGAGGCGTCAGAAAGTGCGCGTCATCCCTACTGTGATGTGGGGCAACGGCGATCACATCCATGCGATATTGAGCGATACCAAAAAGCGCATCGCGCTCGAAGACGAGATCGCGAAACTCGTGCGCGACAATAACTTCGACGGCATCGACATAGATTTCGAAGCCAAAAAGCACGAGACGATCACCTACTATTCCACCTTCCTCAAAGGGTTGTATCAACGCATGGGCAAAAAATGGGTGTACTGCACGATCGAAGCGCGCATACCGCTCGAGAATCGCTACAGCCCGGGTACCACGATTCCTGCGGATGCCACCGACTATGCCAATGACTACGCGGAGCTCAATAAATATTGCGATCGCGTCGAGCTTATGGCGTACGATCAAGGTACGATCGATCTGCGGCTAAACGCCGCGCGCCGCGCACCGTATGCACCCGTCGCCGATCCGGGCTGGGTAGAGACGATGGCGACGCTCGCCGCGCAGAATATCTCGCGCAATAAATTGGTCATTGGCATCCCAACGTATGGTTACGAATACACCGTAACGCCACAGCCGGACGGCACATATAAATACAAAGTCCTGTGGCCGTTCAATTACCGCTATGCCATCGATATCGCTCAGAAACTTGGCATCTCACCGGAGCGAAACAGCGCAAATGAAATCGGCTTCGCATACGACCCGAATCGTCTTGCCGCTATCGCCCCCATGGGCAGCGAATCGACACAGACACAACAGCACAACATCCCCGAGACTTCCATCACACAGAATGCTGACTCACAGGTGAGCACCGCTACGCCACTCAACTATCTCTCGTGGAGCGATGCGCGCGCGATCGCGGACAAGGTGGAGATCGCTCACCGCCTCGGTGTGCGCGGAGTAGCGATCTTCAAGATGGATGGCGGCGAAGACCAAGCGATGTGGGAAGTGTTGAGGTAAAACCTTGTCGTTTTATATCACAAAAAACTAGCCCCTCGGCTCTCGCAAGCGGGTGTGTAAATACTTTTGTGTAAATGGCATGGGGATAACATAGCTAGCATAGTCATATTTTGATCTTGTCAGGAAACATAATCGCGAATTGTGCAACACAATCTCCCCATGCTGGAATCGGTGAGGTCCACTTTTTTGCAATGTCACGCTGTGCGAGCCAAAGCAGTTTCTTGAGCGCTTCATCGTGGGGAAAGATCGTCGTCGTTTTAGTAACTTTACGTAATTGATGGTGCACACTTTCAACGGCATTCGTCGTGTAGATGACTTTGCGCACTGATGCTGGATAGGAGAAGAAGGGTGAGATCTCACTCCAGTGCGTCTCCCAACTTTTAAGATAGAGCGCATACTGCGGCCAGAGTTGTTTGACCTCTGCAAGCGCATTGCGTCCCGCTTCTTCTGTCGGTGCGGTGTATACCGTACGGAGATCTTTGCAGAACTTGTCGCGGTGTTTGCTCGGCACGTATTTCATCGAATTGCGTATCTGGTGGATAACACACTGCTGCACGGTGGCAGTTGGGAACACCGCCTGAATCGCCTCGGAGAAACCGGTGAGCCCATCGACGCAGACGATGAGCATGTCGTCGACACCGCGATTCTTGATCTCATTCAAGACGCCCAACCAGAACTTCGCTCCCTCGGTGGTACCGACCCACAAACCCAGTAATTCCTTGTATCCTGACTCATCGACACCCAGGGCGGTGTAGGCGCATTTGTTAACGATTCTGCCGCCATCGCGTACCTTGAAGTGAATACCATCGAGATAGACGACCGGGTACAGGGACGCGAGCGGACGCGCCTGCCACTCTTCGACGAGCGGGAGTACTTTGTCGGTAATGGCAGAGATCATCGCGGCTGATACATCGACACCGTAGATATCGTTCATGTGATCAGTGATGTCTCTCGTTGTCATACCTTTCGCGTACATGGAGACAATCTTCTCTTCGACATCGCTTTCGACCGTCTCGTACTTCTTGACGACGAGCGGCTCAAAGGTGCCGTTACGATCGCGTGGGATTTTGAGCTGTTCTTGACCAAAACTTGTTTTCAATACCTTCGTGCTGTTGCCGTTGCGAGAGTTGCCGGAATTCTTTCCAACCGACTCGTACTTCTTGTATCCGAGGTGATCGTCCAGCTCAGCTTCCAGCATCTTCTGGAGGGTGGGAGCGATCAGTGTTTTGACGAAATCGGTGACGTCGGAGAGGGTCTTTAGGTTCTTGCTGCGCTCCGTGAATTCTTCGTATGAGATGACCTCGGCAGTGCTGTGTTTCTCGTTGTGCATATGGTTTGAAACGATGATTGATTAATTGTGTAATACCCATTTACACAAAATATTGTACACACCCCGGCACCGGAGACGCGCGGGGCACGCGCCATACCTCAGAGAGCGATGACGTGCACGCTGATATTGGGAACGGCGACGTCGCTCGCGTCTTGCTCCGCGAGAGATGCCTCGGTCGCTTCGCGCACGTTCGCGAGCGCCTCGTTCATCGTCCGTCCCTGGCTGTAGCAGCCGGGTAGCGCCGGATTGGTGGCGACGAAAAAGCCTGCTTCGTCCTGTTCGACGATGATGGGGAAGTGGCGGGTATCGCGTGTCCGGGTCATGCAGACAGTGTACCACATCGGCGCTTTCGCGCGAGGAGTGCGCACGCCGACAGAACCGAAAAGCAAGCGGGGCGACCAGATGGCCGCCCCCTTAGCCCCTTTTATTCATGAGGCTGTGTGAGGTGATGCGGTAGCGGCGACCAAGCCGTTGGCCTGGCGTATGATTTTGTTGTGGTACTGTAAAGTTCATTGTGTCTGCGCGCTGTGGATAAACCCAAATTGATGCACCGGATATCTCGACCAGTTCCGTGTTTCAAAGTCTTTGATGATGATAAATACATAGTCCAGTAA
>JACQKA010000029.1 GCA_016204805.1 Candidatus Kaiserbacteria bacterium
GCCTACCGTAAGGCAAGCACTTGATAAATTGTTGCGACTCAAAAAGATTGAGCGTGTTGGCCTTGGGAGAAGTACGAAGTATAGAAAGTTGTAAACAGAAATAGATTTATCATGTTAAGGTGACCATATAAAATTGAATAAGTACTGACCTAAACCTCGAAGTTTCTTTGGGGCATGGTCGCAAACCGCATCGAGCATAAAGAACCCATCATCAGGTTCGTTCGATGCGTCATACGGGGAAACTCGTATGTGAGCCGCAAGGCTCGGTCTGGTGGTGGGCTTTTTGTATTCTGGATGGAGTGGACAACCAGATTTGAATAAAGTTCGCCACCGAAGGTAACATCACCCCAACATGCACAAAAAGCAATTAGAGAAACATATCGAGCAGGATAACTATTTCGGCACGCTGGCCACCGTGCAAAACTTGACAAATACTATAGTTCTGTGCTATACTTATGACAGAATAAGGAGAATAACCATGGATACTTGGAGTGTCGTCTGTCAGAGTTGCGGTGTCGAGTACAAGGTAAAGGCGACAGGAGAGAAGGGGGCAATCGAAGTTGCCAAGGCAGAACACGAACGTGTTAATGCCGAGGCCACAGCGTTCCGTTGTGACGTGGGCCCCTTTATGACCCACGCCTTCAACCTCACTCATCCCGAACATCCGTGCGCTCCAAAAGAGTGGTGAACTCACTATGCGCGAGCTTCACCCAAGTCCCATTCAGCGTGTCTGTTTGGGACTTTTTTCTTTTCCTACTTCCCATGACCCTCCTTCGCTCTTCGAGCTACGGACTGGCACAGCACTTTTTGTACTTTTTGCCTGAACCACATGGGCAGGGAGCGTTGCGCCCTACCTTATTTTTGCCCGCGGGAATCGCGAGGCGAGGCTTTTCTTCCGCGGGCTTGGTCCGCGTAAGGTCCGCCTTCAAAAGCTCCGCAATAATTTTTTCGCTCAACTCTTCAAAACTTTTTTGCATGGTCTGGTAGAGGATATGCGCTTCTTTTCTGTATTCGATCAGGGGCTCTCTCTGGCCATAGGCACGGATGCCCACTGATTCACGAAGGGACTCCAGCCCCTCCAAATGGTCCACCCAGAGCGAGTCAATGACGCGTACCAGGGATTGTGCGATTGCCTTTGCTCTCTCCGGTTCGATTTTTTCCTCTACAATCGTATTGTCATCTCCGGCTTGCAAAAATTTTTCTCGCTTCGCGTAGATCGCGGTTCGCTGGCGGGTCAAGACGTCGTCATAATCCAAAAGGTGCTTTCTAATGTCAAAGTTATTCCCTTCCACGCGCGACTGGGCCTGGTTGATTGCTTTTGATACCATGCCGGACTCGATTGGTTGGTCGTCCGGCACTTTCAGGGTGTTCATTAGGTTGATGAGGCGGTCTCCGCCGAAAATGCGCATCAGGTCGTCTTCGAGCGAAAGGTAAAACTGACTCGATCCGGGATCTCCCTGTCTGCCGGAGCGGCCGCGGAGCTGATTGTCTATGCGGCGCGCCTCGTGCCGCTCCGTGCCTATCACATGAAGCCCTCCGGCTTCCAAAACCTTTTTCTTATCCTCTGGAGTGCCCGGGTTCCCTCCAAGTACAATATCCACGCCGCGGCCTGCCATGTTGGTCGCAACGGTTACGGCGCCCGGACGTCCGGCTTGCGCGATAATTTCTCCCTCGCGTTCGTGATTTTTCGCGTTCAAAATTTCGTGTGGAACCCCCTCTTTTCGTAAAAAGGTTGAGAGGACTTCATTGTGTTCAATCGAGGTTGTGCCCAAAAGCACGGGCTGGCTTTTTTCCATTCTTTTTTTTACCTCTTTGGCGATTTCTTTGTATTTCGCGACGCGCGTTTTGTAAATCACGTCCGACGCATCTTTTCGCGCGACCGGTTTATTTGGCGGAATGGAAACGACTTCTAGTCCATACACTTTGAAAAACTCTTCGCTTGAGGTGGCTGCTGTCCCTGTCATGCCCGCGATTTTTTCATACAAACGGAAGTAGTTTTGAATTGTGATTGTGGCGTATGTTCTATTTTCCTCCTTTACGCGCACATCCTCTTTTGCCTCGATTGCCTGGTGCAGGCCGCCGGAGTAGCGGCGGCCATGGAGCATGCGGCCTGTGAACTGGTCAACAATTATGATTTCGCCGTTATGCACTACGTAGTCCCTGTCTTTCAGGTAGAGCGACTTTGCCTTAAGGGATTCCTGCAAAAAATGAACAAGCCGGGAGTTTTCCGGCGCAAAAATATTTTCGATATTCAAAAATTTTTCCACCTTGTCTATACCGGGCTCGAGGATGCTTACGGTTTTTGTTTTTTCCTCGAACGTGTAGTCCTCCTCGTTTTTCAAATTTTCCACGAGGCGGGCGAAAATTTTGTAGTACTCGCTCGACTCCACGTCCGGCGCGGAGATGATGAGAGGCGTACGGGCTTCGTCAATCAAAATAGAATCCACCTCGTCGATAATCGCGTAATAGTGCTTCCTTTGCGCCTTGTGCTTCAAATTAAGAGTGATGTTGTCCCGTAAAAAATCAAAACCGAACTCGTGGTTTGTACCATAGGTAATATCCGCTTCGTAGGCGTCTTTTCTTGATATCGGACGGAGAAATTTTTCTATAATATGGAAACTCCCCACCTCGTCCCGTTTCTCGTCCAGTTCGCTTCCCTCGAATTCAGGGTCATATAGGTAGGCCGCGTCATGCACGATGCAAGCGGTTTTCATTCCAAGCGCGTGATAGACCTGCCCCATCCAGATGGCGTCGCGGCGGGCAAGGTAATCATTTACGGTTATGACGTGAACCCCCTTGCCGCTTAGGGCATTTAGGTACACGGGGAGGGTTGCCACAAGGGTTTTTCCTTCGCCGGTCAACATTTCCGCGACCTTGCCCTCGTGGATTACCATGCCACCAATGAGCTGGACGTCGTAGTGGCGCTGTTTCAGAGTTCGCTTCGCGGCTTCGCGAACCAGAGCAAACGCCTCAATAAGATAAATATCCGCTGAGTTCATCGAAGCGCTACCTTTATTTTGCACTTTTTCCCGCAATTCTTTCGAGCGCTCCAAAAGCCCTTCCTTTGAAAGGGATTCGAACTCTTTTTCTTTGGCGTTTATTTCCGCGATTCTCTTCCAGTAGTTTTTGATGGGGTCGCCCTCAATAAGTTTTTTGATAAATGATTTCATGGCTTCGCTGATATACGAATATACGAATCTTATACAAATGTACGAATAACTAATACAGAGAGGCCAAATGGCCTCTCTGTATAGTAGCGGGTAGAGCGGGACTTGTACACCGAGGGCTTACCCCTCACCTTTGAAGAATATCGTACGGGCGAAGCGATTCTTCAAAGGTGAGGGGTAGCAGTGGTGACCTCCATTTTTTATTTAGTGTGAGTACGCAAATCTGCTACCCAATATCAGTATACCAAAAACCAGCCCCCTGCCAAAGGCAGGGGGCTGGACGGAAGGGAACGTCCGCCGATATCATCGTGGGCGTTCCGCGTTACTCACATGAGAAGTATATCATATACTATTTCTTTTTGTCAATAAATAGCACATTACCATTTTCCACTGGAAATGCCTGAAAACCCTAGATTTTATCTACAAAAATCGTTAAATGTCCACTATCTTACGATCGTATAATGGTGGACATTTTAACGCTTTATCGCTTCTTCAAGTAATTTTAAGAGATTCAGGAGTTGGGCTTGGAGCGTATTTATCTTTTGCTGGGTTTCTGCCACGTTTACGGGCGCGGGCTTGGTTTCCACGATGTATGTTTGCGGCGCGGGCGTGGGAAGAGAGGGCGTTGGGCTCGCGGTATTTAACGCGAGGCGTGTCAAAGGACCCACATATCCGCTCTGTGGGAAAATCTTTTTCGCGGCCTGATACCGCTTTACCGCGGCAAGCGTAAGATTGCCGAAGTAGCCGGTTATTGGGCCATTGTACACCTTTGCTTCGGCAAGCTGGGTTTGGAGCGCCGTAACATCCGCGCCGCTCATGCCGAGCGTAAGATTTCTCGTGAAAGCGGGTTCCGGCGTTTTCTCCTTATTTAATTCCGCGCGAGTTCTTGAGCCCACATATCCGTTCGCGATAATGCCCTTTGTCTTTTGATAGGATTTCACTGCCTGCAAGGTAGCGGCGTCAAAGGAACCCTGTATGGCGCCAGAGTAAAACCCTTCGCTTAGAAGGCGCTTCTGGAGTTCTGTGACCTCAGTTCCAGTATCGTCAAAGGCGAGGTCTTTCAAGAAAATGAATTCCGTGACTACTGACCCGCTTGTTGTTTCCACTCCGCCCACTACTTGAGGAGTTGAGCTCGTGCTTGCTTGCGGGGCTGGGCTTGCGGCGCTTCCGCTATATCCTCCGCCGCCGGATGAACCACCGCCGCCACCGGACGAGCCGCCACCACCGCCACCACCGCCGGCAGGCGGCGCCGCAGGAGCGTTCACCACAACTGTTCGTGTGACTTCGATTGCCGCGTTGCCGCTCGAGTCCGTTACGTTGTAGCGCACGGTGTAGGTTCCCGCAGTAGATGTTGTAACTGTTGTGGTTGTTATAATGTTCGCCGTGATATTGCCATCCACGTTATCGCTTGCGGTCGCGCCCGCGTCTGTGTATGTGTCTCCTGTGGTCAAGGTTACGCTTGCCGAGCCCGTGAGGGTTATGATTGGAGGAGTCGTATCCAGTGCGGAAAGCACTTGTACGGTTCTTGTTACCTCATTTGCGGCGTTGCCACTTGAGTCGGTTATGTTGTAGCGCACAACGTAGGTGCCCGGCGTGCTTGTCGAGACCGGATTCGTTGTGATGATGCTTCCTGTGATGTTGCCTTGGATATTGTCCGAGGCCGTTGCTCCCGCGTCAGTATATGGATTTCCCACAACGAGAGTGATGGTTGAGGAGCCGTTTAAGGTGATGATTGGCCTTATCGTATCCAGCGCAATGATAATGGTTCTTGTTTTTGTTGTTGCCGCGTTGCCCGAGGAATCCATGACATTGTAGGTTCGCGTATAGGTTCCAGGTATGTTTGTATTCACAACGCCTCCTATGATGATATTCCCGCTTATGTTTCCGTCGGTTTCATCAGTTGCTGTCGCGCCCGGCTCGGAATAGGCCTGACCGACGAAAAGATTGATGCTCGAGGAGCCATTCAAAGTAATAACTGGAGGAAGGTTTGGGGAAACCGAGATAGAATTTGACGAGCCGTTTACGCCGGATGTTGAATCCGAAATTACGGCTCCTTCCAACAAAATCGCGGATACCGTGCCCGCGGCAATTTTCATTCGGTATTGCAGGGTGAAATCCTCTCCCAGCTCAAGAATTCCCACTAGATATGGGTCGTCAAGCGGAAACGCGCTCTCGGAAGCCGAATCCGCAATCGGGCATCCTGTGGTAAAGTTCGCGCACGACAAACCAAAAATGCGAGTGGAATTTATCTGGTATTCCGCGCTTCCGGGGAGCGAGGCTAAGAAGGTAGTTGATGCGCTCGTTGCCGCATCGCCTGTATTTATTACGTCAATGTTCACGAGAATCACGTCCGTGCCCGCTATCCCCACCACGTTCGTCGTAAACGCGCCTCCTTGGGTTACGTTTCTTCCCACCTGAATTACTTCAAACTCTGCTGCCGCATACGCTTCAGCGGCGAAAACAAAACCCATGAGAAGGAATATGAATGATATCAAGTTTTTTGTTTTGTTTTTCATATTATGACGGTCTTGTTCTCACCGATTTTGTGATTACGGCTTCGTTTCCGTCCCTGTCGCGCGCGGTTATCCGGAGCGTGGCGTTGTTCCAGAATTCCCTTGCGCGAATCGTGAACTTCAGCGTTCCTATGGCGTTGAAATTCGAGAGGGTTGCTGAGGGCTCCACCGGAGTGAACTTTTCCACCACAGGCCAGTGGCTTGTGTCCGGGTCTGTTGAACTTATTTCAACTTTATAACTTACGCGCGCGTCATCCGCGTCTGAAAGTTCCATAGTGAACTGCACGCTCGAGCTCGCGAAGATAAAGAGCGGGGAATTCGTAGGCGTAATATTTGAGATGACCGGAGTGCTCAAGTCGTTTACGTTTACCACTCGCGTTATTGGCGTTGCCGCGTTTCCTGCCGCATCCGATACGTTGTATGCCACGGCGTATGTTCCGGTTGCGGCGGTATTCAACGAGCTTGAGGCGATGACGTGAGTCGAAATGTCTCCGTTGTAGTTGTCCATTGCGCTCGCGCCCGCGTCAACGTAGGCAGAGTTCTTTTTCACGTTTACGGGCGTGGAACCGAGAAGTGTTATAACCGGGGCCGTTCTGTCAACTACCCGCACCAGGCGCACTGCCTCGGGCGCCGCGTTTCCTGCCGCGTCCGTCGCGTTATATCGGACCTCGTACTCTCCTACTGCCGCTATATTTACCGTGCTTGTTGCAATGACCGAAAGCGGGCCGTCCGTGTCATCCGTGGCGCTCGCGCCTGCGTCCGTGTACGCTTCGCCCAGATTCACGCTTATCGTGCTTGAGCCAACAAGTGTTATAACAGGCGGGGTTAGGTCCGTGCCCGCGGGCACTACGCTCACGATTCTTGTTATAGAAGTCGTGTTTCCCGCCTGGTCAGTTGCTTCATAGAAAACCGAATACGAGCCCAGCGTGTTTGTGTTTACATTGTGCTGAATGATAAGAACATTTGGGTTAAAGCCAGGGTCGTTGTCCGTTACGCTTGCTCCCGCGTCAGAATACGTAGAGCTTGCGAGAATGTTTATGGTTTTCGAGCCCGCGATTGTTATGACAGGCGCTTTCGTATCCGCGACATTCACCACACGCGAGGCACTTGCGGTGTTTCCCGAAGAATCCTTTGCCGAGTACTCCACGATGTATCCTCCCGCGATATCCGTATTTACGCTTGAGGTTGCGACTACGGGTAAAGAGCCGTCCGCGTTGTCTAATGCAGTCGCGCCCTGGTCAAAGTACGCGCCCCCCAGTTCAACTTGCACGGTTGAGGAGCCGGTGATTGCGATAACCGGTGAAGTTATGTCGTTTACCACGCTCACGCTTCTTGTTTTTTCCTCTGCCGCGTTCCCTTTCGTATCTGTTACGTTGTACTGGATGGTGTATGTTCCTGGAATACTCGTATCCACTGGGTTTGTCGCAATGATTTTCGAGGTTATAGTCCCGTCAATGTTGTCCGTTGCAGTCGCGCCCGCGTCGTTATAGAGCTTTCCTCCGGCGGCGCTTGCGGTACTTGCCCCAAGGAGTGTAATAATCGGAGGCGTTGCGTCCGGAGTTATGATTACGATTCTTTCGGTTGAGGTCGAGTTTCCGGACGAGTCAGTTATGGAGTAGGTAATTGTGTACGTATTCGGAACATTCGTGTTTACGGGATTTGTTATGATAATGTTCGCACTTATATCGCTGTCCACAATGTCGGTCGCGGAGGCGCCTGCCTCAAAATATGTACTGCCCTGTTCCATGCTTATGGTCGAGGAGCCGTTTAGAATGACGGTTGGCGCGGTCACGTCGAGTGTTACATTCACGATTCTTGTTGTGGAGGCCGTGTTTCCCGCGACATCGCTTACGGAGTAGATTACGGAGTAAGTTCCCACGATGAGATTATTAAGATTGGTCGAGCTCGCGATGTTTGCGCTCACCTCTCCGTCTATCGCGTCATTTGCGGTGGCTCCTTCATCTCTATACGCGTATCCCTGTTCCACGCTTACGCTCGAGGAGCCGTTTATGGTTATGATGGGAGCTGACTTATCGAAAAGATAATTTATGGAGAGTGTGGCGCCTTTATTTTGAAGCGCGTCAAAGGAAACTCCTTTCAAGATTTTTGTTTCGTTGTCATTGCCATTTATGGTGATTGTGCCGCCGAGATATCTTGTGGAGGTTGCTGTGGGATTTAGGCCATTTGTCGTGAAATAGGTTTGCGCGGCGTCAGGCGCTCCTTGGAATGAGAATGATATTGCCGTGTTGTAGTTACCCGCAGGAACAGATGAGGTTGGAGCCGCTGGGCCGGTTGTGTCGCGGACAATAACTATGACGGTTGAGGACGAAAGGTTTCCTGCTGCGTCGCGTGCCTGCACGCTGAACGTGTTATCTCCCTCGGTTGCGAGATTTACACTGGCACTCCATGTCGTTGTCGCGCTCTGTGCTACTGCCTCCACTCCATTTACGACTATCGCGGTATCCGCGTCTTTGCCCCCACTTATAGTTTGCGCTCCAGCACTCGTGGGCGAAGCTATTGGATTTATTGTCGGTGTGCTGGGCACCGTAATATCAAGCGTAAAGGTTGTGCTCGCAATGTTTCCCGCGTTGTCGGTTACGATGAGCGTGTATGCGCCCTCGCTTGTTATTTCAGAGCTTGTGGCGTACGGCGCGCTGTTTAGGGTTGCTCCGGCAATGCCGTTTTCATCTCCGAATATGGGCGTTACCCCGATGTTATACGAAGCGTTGTTTATTACTCCGGTTATTTCAGGCGCTTCGGTATCGAAAATAATAGCAGAAGTTACTGCCGCGCTTTCATTTCCTGAAATGTCTTTTGAGGTGAGTGAGAGCGCGTTTTCGCCTTCTGCGAGCGCGAGGGCGTATGTCCAAGTTGTTTCCGTATCAAGCGCCACAATCTCCGCGTTGTTTAGCCAGACCGAAGAATTTGCCTCCTTGTTTCCATTTATAGTTTGCGGAGTTGCGTTTGTGAGCGCGGCTACGGGATTTAAGGTGAGGCCCGCGGGAGCTGTGCTATCTTCCACTTGCACGAGACGAGTAACCGATGTCGCCATGTTTCCCGAAGAGTCAACCGCGTTATAGGTTACTGAATAGGTTCCCACCGCGTTTATGTTTACCGTGCTTGAGGACGCGAGGACAGGCGCGGGGTCAAAGGAGTCCGCGACACTTGCTCCCGCGTCTGTGTAGGGCGTTCCCAATTCGATTGTTAGAGTTGAGCTTCCGATAAGTGTTATAACCGGAGGCGTGGTATCCCGCACAATCACGCTTCTTGTGGTCGAGGTCGTGTTGCCCGCCGCGTCAGAGACCGTGTAGATAACCGCATATTGCCCCAAGGCGCTTGTATTTACATTTGATGAGGAGGTGATTTGGTTTGTAAGGTTTCCGGCAATGGTGTCGTTTGCCGTTGCCCCGGCGTCAATATACTCGCCGAGCACTTCAAGTGTGACGGTCGAGGAGCCGATAAGAGTGATTGTGGGCGGGGACTTGTCAATCGTAAAGACCGAGGAGGTTGAGTTGCCCGCCTCATCCGTCACGATAAAGGTGTAGGCATTTTCAGTTGATACCACGCTTCCTGAGGCAAACGGCACGCCGTTCAAAGTCGCGGTTGGAATTGATGTCGCGTCCGAAAAGGTAATCGTCCTATCCTCATTTGTAACTTCCCCATTCGTCACTCCCGAAATAATCGGAGAGATTGTATCCACTACAATGAGATGCGGGGCAAGCACTTCCTCTGTCACGTTGCTTGCTTCATCCTCTATGCGAACTTTTAATTTATATGTTCCATCCAAAACAGTGGTTGTGCTTGTGCTTGTGCCATCCCATGTTTGGAGGGTTGAGGTTGCAAAACTCAAGTCCGCGGTGAACCAGTTCTTTGCGGTTCCATCATCACATGTAGCGTCCCCTTCTTCACAGACGTAGATGCGAAGGAATTTCACCTTCTGATTCACGTGGATTGATATATTAATGGATGAACTCGCGGGATTAAAGACCTTGCTCGCCGCGCTCGTGTTTAGCGTGTAGCTCGCTACCGCGGGAGGCGAGCTGTCTTCTGTTATGACAAGCACGCTGGGCAGAGATACGTTTCCCGCTCTGTCGGTCGCTGTTACTAAAAGCGTGTTTATCGCGTCTTGATTGAGCTGCGCATCCACGGAATACACTCCTCCGGCCGCGGTTGTGGTCGCGGACGCCGCGCCGCCGGTGATTGTGATAAGCGCATTCGCTTCCGCAGTGCCGGTTACGGTCTCCGTATCGGCGTTTTTTGTGGAGCTTGAGTTGTCTATGGTCGGCGCGCTAGGGGGCGTTGAATCCTCAACAATCACAAGCAGAGTTCCGGATGAAACGTTCAAAGAAATGTCAGTCGCGGTTATTGCGAGGGTGTTTGTCGCGTTTTGCGTCAGACCCACGGGGATGGAGAAGGCGCCGCCAGTCGCGGTTCCGGTTGCTACGGCAAAACCTCCGCTAATCATGATGGTGGAGTTTGCCTCTGCCGTACCCTCTACCACGATAGAGTCCGCATTCAATGTTGTGGAGGTTGTGGTGAGGACTGGAGCGTCAGGGGCGATTGTATCCTGCACAATCACGCTCCTTGTGGTCGAGGCCGTGTTGCCCTCTCCATCGAAAACGCTAAAGACAACTTGATACGAACCCACTGCGTTCTCGTTCACGTTTGATGAAGACGCTATCGCGCCCGTAAGCTCGCCGGAAATTGTGTCCGTTGCCGTCGCGCCAGCGTCAATGTAGGCGCTTCCCTTTTCAATCGTTATGGTGCTTGACCCATTTAATGTGATGCTCGGAGGAGTCGTGTCCACTACGTTCACTGTTCTTGTCGTGGAGGCCGTGTTTCCCGATATATCACTCGCGGAATAGATGACAAAGTAAGAGCCCACGGTTGTGGTAGATACCGTGCTTGCGTTAATACTCACGCTTGCCGCTCCGTCCATATTATCTGTGGCCGTCGCTCCCGCTTCTATATAATCAGTTGCTCCTTCCACGGTCTGGGGATTATTTCCGTTTAGAGAAATGAGCGGCGCTATTGTATCCTGCACCGTGACCGCGCGGATGACCTCGAGCGCGGCATTGCCTGAGGAGTCCTGAGCATTGTATCTCACCTCGTAGGCGCCAAGGGCGTTTACGTTCACGGTGCTTGTTGAGGAGAGAGTTGGCGCAAGGTCAAAGGTATCTGTGACACTTGCGCCTGCGTCTGTGTAAGGCACGCCGAACTCCGTTGTTTCAGATGAGCTTCCTATAAGAATGATAACGGGCGAGATTGTGTCGCGTACCTGCACCACACGTACCACCTCCACTGCGGCATTCATTGAGGAGTCCTGGACGTTGTACCTTACCTCGTAGTTGCCTACTGCGGCAGTGTTTACCGTGCTTGATGTTGCGATATTTCCTGTGATGATTCCATCGTAGTTGTCTGTGGCTGTTGCGCCCTCATCTATGTAGGGGATTCCTGCCTCATGGATGATTGTGCTTGAGCCAATGAGTGTAATCACAGGAATCGTGGTATCCACCACGCTGACCACACGAGTTGCTGTGGCTGTGTTTCCTGAGGAGTCAGATACCGAGAAGTTCACGGCATAGGTTCCTATGACATTCACATTGACGTTCGAGGAGGTTGTGATGCTTGGTGTCAGGTCATTGTCGTAGTTGTCTGTGGCGCTTGCGCCTGGGTCTATGTAGGCGCCTCCTACTTCCACACTCACGGTTGTGCTTCCTATGAGAGTTAGGATGGGAGGCGTCATATCCACCACATTCACAATCCTTGATGAGGTGGCAAGGTTGCCTGCGGTGTCAGATACGCTGTATATGACAGCGTAGGCACCAAGCACATTCACGTTTACGTTTGAGGAGGTTGCGATACTTGCTGTGAGATTCCCTGCCACAGCATCCAGAGCAGTTGCTCCCTCATCAATGTAAGGAGAGAAGACCTCGATTGTTTGAGGGTTCAGTCCTGTGATTGTGATAACAGGGGCTGTGCTATCTTCCACAATTGTGATGGATGTGGATGTTGAGACATTGTTCGAGGCATCAGTCGCGGTTACAGACAGGGTGTTTGTGGCATCCTGGGTCAGGGGTACGGACACGCTAAA
>JACQKA010000026.1 GCA_016204805.1 Candidatus Kaiserbacteria bacterium
ATGCTTGCGTCGAAAGGGCCTCGCACATATCTGTTCATGAAGACATGAATGGATGTGCGCGGGGCTCTTTCTTGTTGGTCAAGTTTGCTGGAAATTGCGATCTGCCTCGTTGCGGATTGCGGTGCTCCCTCACCATATATTCAATATGGCTCGGTTCGCTCCTCGCCCGCGCCTCGCATCTCATCAATCCCCAGCAAATTTAGGTGGTATAAGCTAGACCACAACCTCACAATTTTTCTTGTGCTACAGTGCATAAAGAAAAGAATCAGCGTAGGATGGTTCAATGATCAGAAAGAAACTGTTTTGGTGGGCGCTGGTCGTACTTGCTGTGGTACATACGGCGAATGTCTATGCGCTTAACCGGCATCTGCTCATCAACGTGTCATGGATAGACATCCCGTTCCACCTTGCAGGTGGCGTGGGTGTCGGACTGCTCGCACTGTGGTATGCCGAGCTCATGCGTACAACGATCAAGGGCCAAGTGCCATGGTGGTGGTGGCTTGAGAAGGTGTTTTTCATTACGGCCTTTTTTACGCTTGGGTGGGAAGTGTTCGAGGCGTGTTTTATGTATTTTCCACGGCAGCCATTTCCGCCAGGGTACGTAGCGGACACTATCAAAGATATCGGTAATGGATGGCTCGGCGCATTTGCCGCATACGGAGCGTTCTATAAGGTACAATGGGATATATGGCGAGCGGGACCCACACAGCGAGGATCACATTCCATGGCGGCGCCGGATCAGTAACCGGCGCCAATTTTCTTTTTGAGACCGGTACGCAAAAGCTTCTCATCGACTGTGGTTTGATACAGAGCAATGATTTTTGCGATGCGATAAATTGGTCTGATTTTCCATACAACCCCGCAGATATCGATGTATTATTCGTGACCCACGGACACACCGATCATATCGGGCGTATTCCGCGTCTTGTCGCGCAAGGATTCCGAGGACGCATCTACTCCACACCACCGACCAAAGACATCGCACGACTGATGCTCGAAGACGCACTGCGGGTAATGAAAGATGAACTCGCGAAGCGCGAGAATCCGCGTCAGCCACTTTACACTGAATCCGATATAGAGAGTGCGCTCGCGATCTGGGATACGTTCGAATATCACGAAAAAATCTCGCTCAACGATGCGAGTGCGCAGTTTCTCGATGCGGGACATATTTTGGGTTCAGCGATGATCGAACTCATCCGAGGTGACAAGACAATCGTTTTCACGGGGGACCTCGGCAATGACCACATCGCCATCGCTCGCAAGACGGAAGAGATTACCGATGTTAATTATCTGGTGATGGAAAGCGTCTATGGCGATCGGAATCATGAGGGAAGTGAGGTGCGACGACAGATGCTAAGGAACGCTATCGATTTCACACGTGAACATAAAGGCGTTCTTTTGGTCCCGGCATTTTCACTGGAGAGGACACAGGTACTCCTCTATGAAATAAATGAACTCATCGCCGCGGGCATGCAGCCGATCCCTGTCTTTCTCGATGCCCCGCTCGCGATACGGCTCATGGATGTGTATCAGAAATATCCAGAGTATCTGAATGACGAAGTGCGAGAGAGAATCGCGCACGATGACCCATTCTCGTTCAAAGGACTCACGCTCACGCCGAGTATGGAGGATTCACGGGCTATTTATGATGCTCCGAACCCGAAAGTCATCATCGCCGGCTCCGGTATGTCGCACGGCGGCCGCATCCGCGGGCATGAAAAGCAGTTCCTAGGGGACAAAAAGACCACCATATTGTTCCCTGGCTACCAATCGGTGGGGTCACTGGGCCGTCGTCTCGCCGAAGGAGCGACCAAGGTCAATATCGACGGCGAATGGGTACACGTGCATGCGCGTACCGCACAGCTTCATGGATATTCCGCGCACAAAGATCGTGATGGACTCATCGCGTTCGTGGAACTGACCGCAAAAACACTCGAGCGTGTATTCGTCGTAATGGGTGAGCCACGCTCAGCGCTCTTTCTCACACAGCGATTGCGGGACTTTCTCGATGTGGACGCTATTGCGCCGGATGCGGGGGAATCATTCACATTGGCGTGGTAGCGGCGTTGTATACTGTTAGCATGCCCAACGATCAGGTTCAACGTGCGCATGACGAAGCGTTTGCACAGGATTTTCCCCACGTTGCGCATCCGCGTGATCACACTCCCGCAAACAAATTTGGGCACGCACGCCACAGCCATGAAAAAGTAAAAGTGTGCGTTTCAGGCGCGGCGGAAACCGGTCACTGCGGCATCGATGCGTATGAAATAGGGAAGGAGATCGGCCGGCAGGTTGTCCGCCAAGGCGCGGTCTTGATCACCGGCGCAACGACAGGCTTTCCGCTCTATGCGGCAGTGGGAGCGAAAGAAGAAGGAGGATTTTCGATCGGTTTTTCACCGGCGGCATCCGAGCGTGAGCATGTCGAAACATTCCGCCTGCCCCTAGATTACATGGATGTCGTGGTATATACAGGATTCGGTTTTCCCGGCCGTGATCTGTTGATGACTCGTTCAGCTGATGCCGTGGCTGTTGGCTGCGGGCGTGTCGGAACCATTCACGAATTCACCATAGCCTATGAAGACAAAAAACCCGTCGGCATTCTTGAAGGTGCATGGCAGACGGACGAAGTCATCAAATACATCATGAAAGAAAGCAATCGTCCGATGAGCAACGTCGTTACGGATACCGACCCCAGAGCGCTCATTGAGCGGTTGATCGAGATGGCGCAAGAAAACAAACGCACAGCGGCATCCGTATACAAAAGCTACGACGCAGGCTGGATAGGGAATGACCGCAACAACATGCACTAAAACAAAAACTCCGCGCTTTCGTGCGGAGTTTTTGTTTGTATCTACTTCACCAACGCAACAATGCGATTGAAAGTTTCAGGGTAGTCTTTCGCGAGGGTGGAAAGAATCTTGCGGTCGAGCATGATGCCG
>JACQKA010000023.1 GCA_016204805.1 Candidatus Kaiserbacteria bacterium
GCCCCAGCGTCTCGGTCGTCGTATTGTTCATACGCCTCCCTCGCCGCTTTCCCCACGCCTTGCACTTCATCGATTTTCGAAACATTTCTGAAAAGCCCATCGTTATTTTCACTATGATTAGCAAGTTCGATCTCGGGATTAGTGATATACGGCCGATCTTTTCCCGCGACGGTGCCGGTCAATTTCACCAGTACGTTCTGCGGCACCATTTTCGCTAGATACGGCTGATTGAACCACATCACTTTCACGCGCCCCGTCCCGTCTTCGAACGTGCCTTCGGCCGCGGGGCGCTTGCTTTTCCATAACCGTTTCGCGGCCACCTTGCTAAGCGTCCCGTAGAGCGTCACCTTCACGCCATGCGTGAGTCCTGACACCGTACCGTGCGAGCCGGGGACATCGTAACGGGCGGGGAAATGATACAGGAGGTCGCGGATGGTCATGATGGCAAGTCGTCGGAGTGCCGATCTCTGCTCGGGGACGAGGCGGAAATGATCGGTAATGAGGTCGGTCGGCTTCATGTGGAGGATTGTAGCAGTCTTTGGTACTATCGGGGAAGAAAAGAGCGAGGTGAGCCATGTTCTATATATTGTGCATTTTTCTCGCCGTGCTCACTGCATTGGGGCTGGTGTATCTAAAGAATCACAGGCAACATATGTTGCCGAAAGGCAAGAAACGCAGATTGGCTTCATCGATATCCGGACAGGGCATCGGCGATTTCATCCGCGAACAAAAGCATGCTTATATTCTCGACATTCGGTCGGATGACCAAGTGGCGCGCAAGGGGATCCGTCACAGTGGGTCGGTCATCATCATGTATATTCCGTTCGAGCCGGGTCAGGAAGACGCGTTCGTAAAGAATATGTTTGCTGATTCGCGCATGCGAACAGCACGCGAAGAACAGCGGGAAATTCTGATCGTATGCGATGAACGAGAATACGGCACTCGCGTAGCGGCACTACTCGTAGATCACCAATTCCACCCGTTGCAGATCTGTGACAATCTGGATCAGGCGTCTGAAGAATATCTGCGCATCGCGCGCAGACCAACTCCCAGTAGCTGAGCGCGCTGGGAGTTTTTAGATGATCCCGCGTACTTTGTGGCTTGAAAAAACAAAGTACGCGGGATCAATTGATCTCAATGTCGATGTGGCGCACTGTAGGGAATTTTCTCATCAGTTTCGCTTCGACTTTGTCGATGTGTTTGCCGATGAGCCGCGGGATGCGGTCGGCGTAATCGACGCAGAAGCGCTTGAATTCTTCGAAATCAGTATGCACCCTTTCAAACTCATCCTTAAGCGATGCATGTTGGTATGCTTCTTTGAGCAGAGCGGGGCCGTTCATTTCGATCTCGCATTTGATGCGGTATACACCGATGTCAAGCACGGCCGACTTGAAATCGATGACTTTCTCTATCGCCGGATCTGCCACGAGCAACTCAATAATTTCATCTTTAAGCTCTTCGGGGATAGCGCGGCCGATGAGATATGAGCGGTTTTTGATGATAAGGAGTATCGCAATGCCGCCTAAAAGACAACCGATTACGATGGAGCCGAGCGCGTCCCACAGGACGTTTCCCGTGTAATATGACGTCACTACACTCACTGCCGCGATGATGACGCCGATCACGGCAACGCCGTCTTCGAGGCACACGGCGAGTGTGGCCGGATCGGCGTCACTGAATCGCTCGCTCCACGACGCATCCGGAAACATTTTTATGAGCGATCGTAGTGCGATGAGAAGCGTCCATAGCTCGATACAAAACGATGCGAACAGTACGAGAAATAGTGTCGTGTCGATTTGGATCGGGGCAGGATGGAGAAGCACCGCGATGCCGTGATAGACGGTAACCCCGGCGCCGACGAAAAAGATACCGCATGCTGAAATGAGCGCCCAGAAAAACCTTTCGCGGCCGTAGCCGTACCCGAATCCTTTGTCGGCTTTCTTTCGCGAGCGCTTGAGTCCGATCAGGAGGAGCGCCTGATTTGCCGTATCGGCAAAGCTGTGCACCGCCTCCGAAAACATGGCGCTCGAGCCCGAGACGAACGCAACCGCGGCTTTTATAGCCGCAACGACAGCGTTACCGATGAGTGCGGCGACAACCGGCCCGCGGCCGATGGTGTGAGAAGCCATTAGGCTTATTCTATTCGATGTTACCTAGCGGAAACAAGTCGCCCAGTTTCTTCTTCGCAAAGAAGAACAGATAGATTATTTCGAGGATGCCGCCGGTGTTGATGACCAAAAGTGCGATAAACCAGAGGCGTTCATCGCGCTGTGATGCATGCCAGAGGGCGAGTCCCTTCCATACCAAACTCCACAAAAGGAAAAGAATCAGGAATGTAGGATCAAACGGCACCTGCAGGCCAGCGCCATATCCTGTGACATATCTATCCATATGATAAGTATAGCGCGTATAGCGCATATGGAAGGATGGGGGTGGGGACAGCGTAAGAGCGAAGCTGGCACTTCAATGTATCTCGTTGATTTTTGCAGCGACGATGAAATCGTTCTCGGAGAGGCCGCCTATCGCGTGGGTCGATAGCTCTATCTCAACCTTGCCCCAACCGATGAGCATGTCGGGGTGATGTTGTTCTTCCTCGGCTATCGCTGCCACCTTGGTCGCGAACGCGAATGCATCAGCGAAATTTTTGAAAGAAAATTCTCGTGATATCGTGCGGCCGTCGGGCCACAATTGCCAGCCTGGGATCTGCTTTATCATCTCTTCCGCTTCGCGCTTCAAAAGCGGCACGGTGCTTCCTTCGCACGGCACGCAGTGTTTCTGGTTCAAATCCCCCATGCGGACAGCATAGCATGTGTGATACGATGTGTTCATGACGTTCGCCATCCGATTCATCGCGATAACTGCCGCAGTATATCTCACTGTCAATCTGGTTCCGGGCATCACCGTTACCGGAGGGTGGGTGACGATGCTTCTGGTCGCGCTCATATGGGCCGTCATTGTTAACGTCATTCGGCCGATTCTGCGTCTGCTCATGCTCCCCATTACCATCATCACACTTGGACTTTTCAATTTCATCGTGAACGCGCTCTTGTTCTGGGCAGTGGCGCTCATCGTGCCGGGATTCCAAGTAGCCGGATTCCTACCCGCACTTTTAGGCTCGATAGTACTTTCCGTACTATCGTGGGTGATACTTAGAGCTTTGCCCTAAGTCTGTCGCTATTTCCTGCCGTTTTCGAATTCGGATGGGCGCTCCATGCGGCCGATCTTTCCGAGCATCATGGCGCGTAATGTCTTCACGCTGTAATACAGCGCGAACAACAACACGAGCGCGGCCGCTTCACGCGCCGCGAACAATAGGAACGGCGTCGTAGCGTACTGCGTTATCGCTATCGACTCCAGAAAAAGCGCTCCGATGCCGGACGCTATCGCATCAATAAAAAAGAGCGTTTTGCTATGCGGGTTGGTAAGCCCTGCAAGCAGGACCAAGACAATGATGCCGGCGACTTGCGTAAAAATACCAAAGGGGAGGAGATCACCGAATACGGGAATTGCAACCGCCGCAATGACCGCGGCGGCTATAAAAAGCGTACGGACATAGTCGCCGTAGTAGTGGGGGATGTCATGCCGCCGCGTCAGCGAAAACATCGCGCCATGATACATAGCATTTGCATCGTACTCACTCATGTGGACATTATATCACGCCGCGCGGCAAGGAACATCATACATGCTCCGTTGTTTATTTCTTAGAAATGTTCTGCCACAACCAAATACCTACCAGAACGAGGTCGACGATAATCACCAACCATGTGAGTGAACCAAAAACGCCCATTCCCGCCATCATACCTTCATATCCCACCATACTAATGCAAGTCCGTTATCTGCGAATAATTTCGACCCATGTATCATACCATACATACTACGATCGACCGGGGTTTGCACAAATACCCTATAGGGGTATCATGGGAATATGAAAGCTGACGCAAAGAAGAAAGTACTCCGCCGCCTCAGCCTTATTCAAGGTCAGATCGGCGGCTTGATAAAGATGGTAGATGACGAGCGCTATTGCGTGGAGATCATTACGCAATCAAGCGCGATCAAAGAGGCCCTATCGGGAGTCGAGGATCTGATGCTCGAAAACCACCTCGCGACCCACGTAGTCGAACAAATGAGATCGGGGAGGAGCAAAAAAGCGGTCGAAGAAATTGTAAAAGTGTATAAGCTCGCGCAGAAAAAGAAATGATATGAACTATCAAACCATTCGTTGGGTGCTCATCGGTCTCCTTGTAATTATCGGGGCGTATATTGCGTTCGACCACGGCCAGCATCTCGTGCCATATTTGCCATTGGCGTTCCTGCTCGGCTGTCTATTCATGCATCTCTTCGGTCATGGCGGTCACGGCGGGCATGGTGGGCACGATCAACCAAGCGATGGTCGCTGATCATCTTTACAAAGAAGTTTTGATCTATGAAAGTAACGTTACGATATTATGTGACCATAAGCTCTGCACTCCTCATCGTTCTATGTGCAGTCGGAGGGTCTTTTTTAGATCGGGTAAATCACGAAAAGATGAGCGTTGCGCATGAAGAAGCTATACAATTGGTGAACAATGACGGACAAGTTACTGGCGAAAGAAGTCGAATAGAGCGGGTGTCATAGACGTGCAACGATAATTATCTAAAAAATCATGAACCACGAACATCACAACTCTAAAGAAACCCTGTACACGTGTCCCATGCATCCGGAAGTGGTGAAAAACGCGCCGGGTAAATGTCCGGGGTGCGGCATGGAGCTTATTCTACTCGACTCCGCTCGGGGCAAACCGCAAAACAAATCGTCTGATCCTCATGTCGGACACGATATGCAGAAAATGAGTCATATGGATCACGAGTCCGTAATGACCAACCCGCAGATGGCCAAGCAGATGGAGCAGGACATGCGCCGCCGTTTTTGGATATCGTTTGTACTTTCGATCCCGATCTTTCTCTATTCGCCGGTCGGCGTGAATCTGTTGCAACTCAATTTACCCGCGCCTATTCCTGTCAGTTGGATTCTTCTCATTTTAACGACACCAATCGTCTTTTGGACCGGTTCGATATTCATCACCGGCACGTATTATTCGCTCAAGGCCCGCGTCTTGAACATGTCGGTCTTGATCGCGACCGGTGTTCTCGCGGCGTATCTCTTCAGCGTGCTGCTCACGCTTATACAACCTGAAAGCGAGACGTTCTACGAAGCTGCGGCACTGCTCGTCACGTTCGTGCTCTTCGGCCACTGGATGGAAATGAAATCACGCCGCGGTACGTCTGATTCGCTCCGCGCTCTTTTTGATCTCGTGCCACCGAAGGCAACCGTCATTCGCGAGGGAAAGGAGATGTCCATACCGAGCGCGGAGATCGTGCAGGGCGATATCGTCCTCCTGCGTCCGGGCGATAAGGTGCCCGTTGACGGCGATATAACCGAAGGGGAAAGCTCAATAGATGAATCATTGGTTACCGGTGAATCGATCCCAGTCTCTAAAAAGTCCGGCGATACGGTCGTCGGCGGTTCGGTCAATCTAACGGGCGCCGTGCGCTTCAGGGCGACGAAGGTCGGTTCCGACACTGTGCTCGCGCAGATCATTAAGATGGTCGAGACCGCGCAAAA
>JACQKA010000030.1 GCA_016204805.1 Candidatus Kaiserbacteria bacterium
TATCGAGACACAGTGATACCTGCGAAGCCGAGCTTGCTGAAAAATATGTTGTTCTTGAATGACATAAAAATGGTTGACGACATTAGCGTGTCACGCTTCGCGGTGTCTCGATTGGTGTGCGGGCAAGCCGGCGTGCGGAAAGCGCTGTTTCAATGCGGGCGATGTCGCGGCGCACTCCCTTGCTGTGCTTTACATCGCGCGCGCGACTACCGGCCGCGCCGAAACGGCCACTGCGCAATGACTCACGCAATTCATTCGCGAACACGATCAGGCTTTCCGAATCTTTCTTTGTGATTTCAGACATTTTCATACGTTTTATGTGCGCTCTACAACACGAACCGCAACTGGAAGCTTTTTGCCAGCCTTGAGCAGTGCTTCGCGTGCAGTTCCCCCCGGCACACCGTCAATCTCGAAAAGCATACGGCCTGGGTGCACCTCGAACACATAATCTTTGAGATCGCCCTTGCCCGCACCCATGCCTACTTCTGCGGCTTTCTGTGTGCGGGGCATATCAGGGAAAATGCGTGTCCACATCTTGCCGTTCTTGCCGAGTGCGCGGGTGATGACTTTGCGAGCCGATTCGATCTGGTTTGAGCTGACACGGTGACCGGTCATCGCCTTGAGTCCGTGTGAGCCGAACGCAACGGTAGTACCGCGTCCGTCTGGCTTTTGCGACTTGGTCGGATTCATCCGGCCGGTCTGCCATTTTCGGTGTTTTGGTTTCTTAGGGAACAACATGGTAGATTTTTACAGAGCGAAGCGGCGATGAAAATCACCACCCAGCACCACTTTCCGTAACCATTTATTATCAAATGGCTTCGTGGAACGTGTGGTTTGTATATCACATTTCATAATAAATGACAACCGAAAGTGGTGCTGGGTTTGGAAAAATATATTCGCTAGCGCTCGTTATTTTTCTCAAAAATATCGCCGCGATAGATCCATACCTTGACGCCGATAACGCCGTACGGGAGATATGCTTCTTCGCGTGCGAAATCCACGTCGGCGCGGATGGTCTGGAGCGGTACGCGACCGCGCTTGATCTCTTCGGTACGCGACATTTCTGCGCCACCCAAACGTCCCGCGATCCCGATACGCACACCTTGCACATCGCGATTCGCCATGACTTTCTCAACCGTCTGCTTCAGTACGCGGCGGAACGGCATACGCTTCTCGAGACCTTCAACGACCATGTATGCAACAACCGGCGACTGTGATTCGGGTGAGCGTACTTCTTCGATGTCGATCTTGACCGCAAGGACGCCTTTGATACCCAATTCGCGGATAACCTTTTCAATGTCCTTCGCAAGCTTCACGCTTCCCTCTCCGCCACGGCCGATGACCATACCCGGACGGGATGTCTTTATCAAAATGCGCATCGCTTTAGGGCCACGCTCGATCTCAACGGATGTAACATACAGACCGCGCAAGCGTTTGCGGAGGTATTGGCGCACCATCGTGTCGATCTTGATGTTTTCACGGTACTGCGCAGGTGTCTTTGCAAACCAACGAGACTTCCAGTCTCGCAGTACGCCGAGTCGATGTGCAAATGGATGAACAGTGTGAGTCATGGTTAGTTTTTCTTAGGCGTTTTCTTTGCGGTTTTGATGGCGTCTTTCTTTGCATCAAGCATTAAAATAACAGTCGCGCGGCGGTGGCGGTATTTGTGGGCTTGGCCGCGCGCCATCGGCATGAATCGCTTCATCGAAATGCCCATGTTCACCTGAATGTCTTTTATGAAAAGATTCTCTGCCGAGGCGCCTTCCGAGCGTGCGCTCGACACTGCTGATTCGAGCAACTTCAAAACCGCCGGTGCGGACTTCTTATCTGCAAAGCTAAGCAACATGCGTGCGCGCGGTACTGATTTGCCACGTATCATATCCGCAACAAGCCGTACTTTGCGTGGCGATTGCTGGTAGTTTGTAAGTGTAGCTCGCATATTGTTTACTTTTTGACTGGTGCCGCAGGAGCTGTAGCATCACCGCGTGCTGCTTTCGCTGCCGCGATCTCTGCCTCCTTCTTTTGGATCTCGATCTCTTTCTGCATCTTACCTCCGTGCTTGCCGAAACGGGTCGTCGGAGAGAATTCCCCGAGGCGGTGCCCCACCATTTCATCCGTCACCAAGACGTCGATGTGTTTCTGGCCATTGTGAACGCCGAATGTAAAACCGACGAATTCCGGTGCGATCTGACTGCGCCGCGCCCACGTCTTAATAGAACCCTGGTTGGGTTTCCGCTTGGTGACTTTTCCAATGAGTTTGGGGTCCACATAGGGACCTTTTTTGATTGAACGTGCCATATGCTGTTACAAAATAGCGCCCGCGCAGGGCTTCGCAATAATAGGCGAAAGCCTTGCGGTTGTCAACAAAAATGGCTAGAGTCGGGACAGATCAACGCGAGAGCAATGTTGATGAAATACAGCAAAAAATCGCTCGGCCAGCCAGTCATGTTCTTGTTACCGTCTCCTAAGCTCAAGAACGAGTGGGAGAACGGCAAGAAAGTCGAAGTGGCTGTAGAGGAATATCTGCTTGCGACATTCGGTGCTTACACTGCTGCCGCCGGACATATCTTTGGCGAATGGCGTGACCCGCATACCGGCAAGGTATTCTACGGCGATCACCGAGAATATTCAGTCGCCTTCGAAGGAAGAGAGCGGCAGTCACAACTCGAAAAATTCCTTGCCGTCGTGGCGCGTGTTATCGATGAAAAATGCATCTACATGATCGACGGCGCAGGCGCATGGTTCATCTACCCAGAAGAAGATACATAAAGAGCAGCGGCCTCGGTAATTCCCGAGGCCGTTTCTGTTATGTGTACCACAGACGCAGAACGTCAGAAGTGACTGCCAACAGAACAAGGAACACGACCAGTGTTACGGAAATGCGTTCATAGCGCTTCCACCACCGTTCGGGTATGAATGCCCTTGCGATATGCCCTCCGTCAAACGGGAGTATCGGCAAGAGATTGCTCACTCCGATTGCAAGCGACACGAACCCAACGATACTGAACATGCTCCAGATTGGGAAATAATCGACTCCGTATGCTACAGCGCGAGCCTGCACTTCAGCAGTGAGTGCACTGTGTTGATGAATGATATCGACGAGACCAACCGGACCGACAAACGCTTGAAAAGGGCCCATGAGAAAGAACGTCGCAATGATCACGATAGAAAGCAGTACACTAACTATCGGGCAGATGAATCGCGCAACCCATGCACGGCATATCCACAACAAGGCAACGGATCCCAACATCCCTATGCCTTCGACATAGGTGCGCGCCGTGAGCCCTTCGCGGTCAATCGCTATGCCCGCGCGGGAAAGCTCCATGAACACCAGTCCGATCATTACGTTTACGAGGGGGCCCATCGATACGATATATATGTTGTCTCGAGACGAAGCTTTTTCTAGCGCCCCCTCTACGGGATGCACATACGCACCTACCATGAGCGGGTGCATTACCCATTCCGTCCCCGGAAATCGTGCGCTCTTGATGGGAAGACGCCAGGTGATTGGGATAAGCCACGGTATGCCAAGCAGCGATATCGTCTTGATGGCTACACCCCTCTCCCTCATAGCCCATGCATGCCCTAATTCATGGGCGGACATGCTCAGCAGGATAAGTGCGATCGCAAAGAACGTCAGCATCGGAAAGTCTCCTATTCCTTTTTCCTACATGCAGGATATAGAGAACGGCAACAATGTAAAGGAAAACCTCGGCGTGCGCCGAGGTTTTCCTTTTTTATTTGATTTGTTTGTTGCGCTTGCCTACTTTCCTGCGCGAGAGGATGTAGACGTTCGAATATTTCTTCGGCGTGCGCGACTTCTGACCTTTGCCGGTCGGCTTGCCCCAAAGAGAACGCGAGCGACGGTGTCCGCGACCCATGCGTCCTTCACCACCACCGTGTGGGTGGTCCACCGGGTTCATCGCAGAACCACGAACGGTCGGACGGATGCCCATCTTGCGTGCGCGGCCGGCTTTGCCAATGTTCACCAAGCGATGTTCATCATTCGAGCTCACACCGATCGATGCCCAGCAGGTGTCGAGTACTTTGCGGACTTCTGTTGACGGCATCTTGAGGTGCGTCCATCCGGCGTCCTGCGCGATGACTTCTGCGAAATTGCCTGCGGCGCGGGCGATCTTGGCGCCGCCTTCCGGTTTGAGTTCGATGCCGTATACGAATGTACCGATCGGGATGTTGCGGAGCGGCAAGCGGTTGCCCGGTTTAACCGGTGCGTGCTCGGCAATAAGAATCGTCTCCCCTACCGCAACGTTCTGCGGCATAAGCGCATAGCGGCGTTCGCCGTCTGCATAATTCAAAAGGCCGATGAATGCCGAACGGTTCGGATCGTATTCGATGCTCGCGACGCGCGCAGGTACCCCTTTTTTGTTGAGAAGGAAGTCCACATCGCGGAAGAGGCGCTTCACGCCGCCGCCTTTGTGACGCACGGTGATGCGACCGAATGCATTGCGGCCTGAACCACGCCGGTTGCCCCAGGTGAGCGATTTGAGCAGGCGATTTTTTGAGACCGTCTTTTCGTACGAGATGCGCGACATCTGGCGGCGGCTCGGGGTGTTTGGTTTGAAGTGCTTCATAAAATTTATACGAGGTTTATCGAGTCGCCTTCTTTAAGATAAATGTATGCTTTCTTGCCGCCCGGCTTGATGCCACTCTTTCCTGTGCGCGCATTGCGCACGACCTTGCTCCTGATCGCAGTCACGCGGACTTTCGCCGGAAAGACTTTGTATACCTGCGCGAATGCCTGCGCGATCTCGCGTTTGTTCGCGCTGTTCGCCACGTTGAATACATACGCGCGCACTTGGCCGACGTCCGTTGATTTTTCCGTGATGCGCGGTTTGATCAACACCCACGAAAGGTCTCGTTTGCCACCGCCGACAACCGTTGCAGATGCAACCGCCTTCGTTTCCGTTTTTTGTTTTTTACCAAAAAGAGCCATAGTATTTACTTGTCTCCGCGCGCCGAAAGCACTTTAAGCGATGCTTCCGGATTCACGACCATGATGTATTCGTGGCCCAAGACCGCTACCGGATTCACATCTTTTGCCTCGACAGTCGTGACGTTGCCGAAATTGGCAAAGCTTTTTGCCACTGCCGCGTCCTTGCCGGAGAGTACGATGAGTGCCGCGTTCTTGTTCTTGGTGCTGAGCTTATCAAATCCTTTCACTCCTGAAAGCGCTGTCATAACTTTCTTGGCTTCGGCTGTTTTTGGAGTAGCGAAAGAAAGCGTGTCGACGAACAATATGCCGCCCATGCGCATCTTTTCTGCGAGCGCCGTGTAGAGCGCCTTTACGCGCATTTTTTTGTTGATTTTTTTGGAATAGTCTTTGTCGTTGCGCGGACCGTGCGTGATACCACCACCAACCCAGATAGGGCTACGGATGGAACCGTGACGTGCGCGACCGGTGCCTTTTTGTTTCCATGGCTTCTTGCCACCACCACGCACTTCGCCGCGAGTTTTGGTGTGTGCGACAGGCGTACGGGCGTTTGCCTGCATACCGACGACAACCTGCTGTACCAGCGAGCCGTTCCACGGAAGCGCGAAGATCTCATTCGGAAGCGCTACCTGGCCATGCTTTTTCCCCTGCGCGGTGTACACGTCAGCCATGAGCGCCGCTGTGTCCGCGAGCGCAGTCTTCTTCACTGCTTTCTTTGCTACCGTCTTTTTGGTTATTGCTTTTTTAGTTGCCATATGTTAGTTCTCGTTAGCGAAATGCGAACTCGTGAGCATTGAGCTTACGAGCAACTTACATCCAGCACCACTTTTGCATATGCCCGCTTTTTGTGCAAATTGCGTAGCGCATGCATCCAGACGTGCCGTATGCATACCAAACATCGGCATGCAAAAGTGGTGCTGGATCAAGAAATTGTAATTCGTAATACTCATAACAATTTCTACGATCCGCGGATTTCAACGATCGCGCCCGGTATCCCCGGCACTGCTCCTGATATCAAAATGGTGTTCTCCGCCGGATTGACCTGAAGCACTGTGAGATTCTTGACCGTCACGCGCTCGCCGCCCATGCGGCCACCCATGCGCATGCCTTTGACGACACGTCCGCCCGAACGTCCACCACCACCAATCGAGCCCGGTGCGCGTTCGGTGTGTTTGCGGCCGTGAGTGCGCATGTCGCCATGGAAACCGTGTCGCTTCACGACACCTTGGAATCCCTTTGCTTTTGATATCGCTGACACATCAACGACATCGCCAACCTGAAATGTTGTAAGATCAATAGATGCACCGCGCTCGCCAGTCATATCGCGAACTTCACGTGTGACTTTCGGCACTGGCAATTCTTTGAAATGTCCTTTCTCGGCCTTGCTTGCGCGCTTCACTTTTTTGGCGCCCATGCCTACCTGCACTGCGGTGTAGCCATCCTTCTCGACGGTGCGGACATGGGTCACCGTCATCGGTTCTGCGGTGATAACGGTTGCAGGAAAGACGCGGCCTTCTGCATCGAAGACCTGTGTCATTCTGCCCTTTGTTCCTAATATATATTTCATGTAAAAACGCGCACGATGGCGCGCAAAAAGTTTGCGACCATTGGTCCAGCACCACTTTTGCATGCCAGCCATATGTATCGTACATAACGGTTGGACGCATGCGTCTTATTGCATTGCATACAAACGTAAGCATGCAAAAGTGGTGCTGGACGTAGCGTGCGGGCACTATACACGCGACTCGCAATAAAAGCAAGTTATTGTATGTAGCCTAGGTGTGGTCACCTTGAGTGACGTCATCGCCACAATCAATAACTCTCGATGCACACTATTGCCACGTGTGTAAGTGTAGCGACATTATTTGCGATACGATTCGCATTGTGTGCGATACGCTTCGGAAACCATGTTACAAAGTTTACGGCTCTCATCATTTTGGTAAAATCGATACAGTCGTGAGCTAAACTCTTCCCAGCACAACTTTTCGACACCACGATCGATGACGGGTTTTGAATTGCAGAACGTATATGCCGCTTCGTACTCGGCACGCGGTCTTCCGTGTTCGAACAACCCCGATACGATACTCTGGGCACACATGCCCACGTATGCATCGTTCAATTCTGAACACTGCGCAAAGATCTCATCTTGGCCATGTGCCCCGACAACATGTTGCACCATACCTGCGATACCGACGCGGAATCCAGTATCCCGAAATCGTGCGGTGGAAATGGTGTTTAACACCTTGGCGAGATTACGCGGATCAAAGTTTGCCACCCTATCAAGCTTCATCGACATTTCGTAATAGCATGCAAATTGCCGGCGTTCCGGCTGTGTGTTGCAGATAGCGAACGGGCGCTTGTCGTCGTATGAAAAGCCATACTCTTTGGTTTCCATCCAATCAACCAATACATTGAAGACACCTTGCCTACATTCGTCGGTCTCATAGGAAGTTGCTTTGGATAGTGCTTCGCAGACATCGAGCGGTTTGTCGATAAAAGCGGCGGCTTCCCCCCACTCTGATTTCGGTATATCGCCTGCTTTCGCGAGCGCAATTCCATGTCCACTGCCATGATAACAGGTGGCCCGAATGTCACCCATGGTCGAACCCAACCGCTTGTAGAAATATGCGCAGGTATTACCAGCGGCACCAACCGTGCACGCGGAAAAATCATGATGGCAGTATAGCACCACCCGTAAATCGCTACATTTCTATTGTGGGAGTACTTGGATCTTACCGACGAAGTATGAGCGTAGGTGGTCGTGGAATCCCCACGTACCCACCTTTTCAAATACGAATGACCACGATTCATCGAGCCTTACCGGATGCTTTGGGTCGAAAGCACCATAGATCGTGTGGTCGGGGTGCAAATTTGATGCGGGCCAGAAGGCACGGCCTGCAGTCGTTTTGAATGTTAGAGTTAAAGAAACTTTCGGGTTGCTGATTCCACGATATTGTGGCTTGTATACAAGCTAAAGTGCCAAATATTTAATATGACGATTAAAAAGGGGCCAGAAAATGCCCGTACTGTGTATCGACGCACGTGAAGAAATACGGTCGTCGACGTGGTGTGCAGAGA
>JACQKA010000028.1 GCA_016204805.1 Candidatus Kaiserbacteria bacterium
CTGTGCGGTATCCAATCCCGGAGCGGCGGGCGTTTGATGAGATTGCTTGCCATGTTGGCGCTACCGTACTTCACATGCGTGCCAATCGCCGAACGTAACTTCCGTAAGGTGTAGCCACGTTCCTTTCTTGAGCTTCGGGCCGCTCTTGGGCATACAAATCAACTTAACTTCTGGCGTAGCTTTCGGGTCACCCTTAAGAACTACCTCCACAGGAACTACATCCCTATGTTTAGACGGCGGTACGATAAACCGCATAAAGATATATACGCCTGGGAGTGGTTCGCAAGAATATGTCGGCGCGTACTTTTTATTGGGGTCTAACACAGCGCTCACCTTACAACAAGCCATGAGAAATCTCCTCTGTAACTGCAAAAAGTAAACCACGGATTGATACTCATCACAAGTCGTGAGAGAGTGGACGCATGGTGAATTTTTGGGAGGAATTGCCGCGGCCGTTCTTTTGTCTCGCGCCGATGGAAGACATTACTAACGCCGCATTCCGCGCGCTTCTTGCCGAACAAAAGAAAAGACCGGATGTTTTCTACACCGAATTCACTTCGGCTGATGGATTAGTGCTCGCTCCAGAGAAGGGGAAGCGCTCCCTCATGAAAAAACTTGCATATGTCGAAGGCGAGCGGCCGATAGTAGCGCAATTTTTCACTTCAATTCCCGCGCACATGGAAAAAATCGCGGCACTCGCGCAGGAGCTTGGTTTCGATGGTGTTGATATCAACATGGGTTGCCCCGACCGTGCCGTCGAGAAGGGTGGCTGTGGTGCCGCGCTCATCAAGAATCCTGCTCTTGCGCGCGAACTCATCCGCGCGGCACAACGTGGCGCGCCGAATCTCCCGGTCTCAGTCAAAACCCGCATCGGGTATAGTAAAGACGAATTGGAAACGTGGCTTCCTGAACTGCTCGCCGAAAGTCCGGCGGCGATCGCCATTCACGCGCGGACGCGCGTTGAAATGTCCGATGTCCCTGCGCGATGGGACACGATCGCTCGTGCCGTCGTTATCCGCAACGAATGTCAAGGTGTCACCTTGACAACA
The DNA here is from genome assembly GCA_016204805.1 of Candidatus Kaiserbacteria bacterium. GTDB lineage: Bacteria > Patescibacteriota > Minisyncoccia > Phycocordibacterales > UBA2100 > JACQKA01. The sequence goes on from JACQKA010000028.1 coordinate 1,050, forward strand.
CTTATCATTGGCAACGGCGATGTACATTCGCTCGAAGAGGGCAGAGCGCATGCGCAAGCAACAGGGTGCGATGGCATCATGTTCGGGCGCGCGGCGATCGCGAATCCATGGTTGTGGTCTGAAAGAGAACCGACACGCGAAGAGAGGCTTGCGATGCTCGTGCGTCATGCGGAACTCGCCGAAAAACACGAAGGCCATCTGATCGGCGGCGTGCGAAAACATCTTTCCAAATACGCGACCGGCCTACATGCAGCAAAAGAACTGCGGGTCAAAATCTCATCTGCCGAATCGCTCGCGGACATCGTTGCGTCCGTCGAAACACTCAAGAAATAATGAACTCATTTGTGCTACTATTCAGCCATGGCAAAGCAGGAACAGCACATCGCTCTCTATCGCGCATATCGCCCGCAGACATTCGCGGAAGTGCGCGGACAGGCGCATGTCGTCGACGTGCTCAAGGCGGCAATAAAGAACAACACCATCACGCATGCGTATCTTTTCGCGGGGACGCGGGGGACGGGCAAGACATCGGTAGCGCGCATTTTTGCCAAGGAGCTTGGCGTATCGGACAAAGACCTCTATGAAATAGATGCGGCATCGAATCGCGGCATCGACGATGTGCGTGAATTGCGCGACGGTGTGCACATTCTGCCGTTCGAATCGCCCTACAAGCTCTATCTAATAGACGAAGCACACATGCTCACGAAAGAGGCGTGGAATGCGTTGTTGAAAACGCTCGAAGAACCGCCTCCGCATGCGATATTCATCCTCGCGACCACCGAAGCCCACAAAATTCCTGATACAATTCGCTCGCGCTGTGATGCATATTTCTTCAAACAGCCGTCGCGGATGCTTATTGCCGAAGTCATCAGCGATATCGCAAAGAAGGAAGGATACACATTGGAGCAATCCGCGGCGGATCTCGTCGCCATCCTCGCCGAAGGTTCGTTCCGCGACGCGCTCGGCATTCTACAAAAGGTGCTCACGATCTCGAAAGACAAGAAAGTGGATGTGGAGGAAGTGGAGCGTGTGACTGCGGCACCCGCGGGCAGGGTAGTATACGCGCTTGCGGAATCCATCGCGCGCGGCGTTCGCGCTGACGCGCTCGCGCATGTACGCAAGGCGGTGGAGCAGGACATCGACGCGCGGCTTTTGATGAAATTGCTTATCCAGCGCGTCCGCGCACTGCTTCTCATGCGCGAAGCTCCTGACACCGCGAAATTGATGAAGTCAGAATTCACCGACGACGAATTCACATCACTCGAAAAGCTTTCCAAAGAGGGTACGCATATTACGACCAAAACCCTCCACGCACTTCTCGAAGCATACGAAACAAGCGCCTACGCCGTGCTTCCGCATCTGCCACTTGAACTCGCGATTATTGACGTGACAGAAAGCAAGACGACATAGCAAAAATAAAATAAAATGGCATACTACATCCATTGCCCGGTCGTCTAATGGTAGGACATCAGGTTTTGGTCCTGAGTATTGGGGTTCGAGTCCCTGCCGGGCAGCAAGCAAGCCAAGGTTAAAAATCCCCTGCATGTGCAGGGGATAGAAAACGTTACAGGTCTTGATAAGGCGATTGCGGTATCCATGTGCAATTCACGTTCGCGAACGCATACGGATGGTTCACCCGGTATCGCACGACCAATTTTTTTGCGCGTGCGATTCCTGCCAGACGGCAGTCTTCGATGTGACTTCCAGTGATGGAAAACTCCGGCATCTGCTGGACGTCTTCGTAGAGAAGCGTACCGCTCTCGCTGTTCCAAATGCTCAAAATAAGCACGACAACCTTGACTGCAGGCATGAGTGTCTCCTTCCGTGTTCTGGAGACAGCATCGCCTCGATCATGCGACAAGTCAACTTCGCGGTACCTGCGATCCGCTCCACTTCATGGATAGGCTCAAAATCGCCTCTATAATGCGGTCATGTTCGGTAATCGCGCGGATGCGGGCAAACAACTATCAAAAAGACTGCAGGCATACAAAACCGATAGTCCGGTTGTGCTTGCGCTTCCACGCGGCGGTGTGGTTCTTGGGGCGGCCATAGCACATACATTGCATGCGCCGCTCGATATCATTGCGGTGCGCAAGGTCGGGCATCCGAATAATCCGGAATATGCGATCGGTGCGGTTGACGAGAGCACAACCCTTCTGGAAGAGACTGCGCTCGGGTCTGTGAATCAACAATGGCTACAGGAAGAGATCACGAGACAGAAAGCGGAGGCAATGCGCCGTAGCAACATATATCGTTCCGGGAGGAAGCCACTGGATGTGTCAAAGAAAATCGTCTTTCTTGTCGACGATGGGATTGCGACGGGGCTTACGATGCGACTCGCGGTGCGCTCCGTAAAAGCGCAGAAGCCCGAAAAAATAATCGTGGCAGTACCGGTCGCACCCGAGGGCACTGTACAAGAACTCAAAAGCGAGGGTGTTGATGAAGTCATCGTTCTCGAGCCCCCTGAAAAATTCATGGGCGCAGTCGGCGCTCACTATGCCCGTTTTGAACAAGTTGAGGATGACGAAGTCATAAGACTGATGCAAGAGGCAGGTGCAGAGTAATGCTCACTGATTCTCCACGTTGTCGGATTATTTTTCACTTAATGACGATAAGCCGCAAAAATGTAAGGGTTCGAAAAAACGATAAGCTGACCATGCGACGCATCATGCACCTCACCCGCCCGCCGCGCATGGAAGGCAAGGCGAAAGAAGCCATGATGCAACCGGTACGCAAGAGAAAGAAAATGCTCCCGCACACTTTCTAGATGTTGCTAATACTTTTTCTCCGCGTACACGGCAATGCTGCGGCGTTTGAACGCGCGGCCGCGGCGGATGTGGCGGTGCGATGCGTACATTTTGTGGAGGGCGAAATGCTCACCGAGTGTCTGCTCGATCTCTTCTTCGCTCGACACGTGTTCCACGGCACCGATCAATGGGTGAACGTATGAACCCGCTTCATCTGCGGGGTGCTCCTTAAGGAGGCGTTTCGCGTGCTGATCCTCATCAAGAAGGAATGTTTTATAGAAGAGCCAGCCGCCCGGTCGGAGCACGCGCACGATTTCTGCACGTAGCGCCGCGCGTTCATTTTCGCGCAGAAAGTGCGAGGTCATCATATCGAGCACTATGGTCTGCGACGCATCGGGAAGGGGAATCGGCTCTGCGATCGAGCGGACTTCAAAAGCGAGCGGCAATCCAGCACCTAATGTCCGCGCTTGTTTGATAGCTTCATGCGAGATGTCGTAGCCGACGCCGCGCATCCCGAATTCGCGTGCGAGGTAGATCAAATTGCGCCCGTTGCCGCAGCCGAGATCCAAAACTGAAGCTGACGGGTTCAAAAACGTGCGACCGTGCTCGCGTTCGATGTAGCGGATGAATTTCTGGAGGTCTTCGCTCGGGTTGGTCGAGAGTGTGAGCGATTCTGCACCGCGGCGCCGCGCGTATGATTTATTCCAGAACTTTTCATTGCCACTATGCCGTTTCATAGACGTTCAGTATACTAATCCCATGCAGAAGGGGAAGCCGCAAAAAGTATTCATCTACGGCAAACACGCGCTCGCGGAGGTGCTGACGCATGTACCGACCGCGGTGCGCAAAGTGCATCTCGCATCGTCCTTCGACGATGAACGCATCCGTGCGCTTATCAGGGACAGTGGTGTCCCAATATCGGCGCTCAAAGAAGGCGCATTGCGTGAAGTCGAAAGCGGCGCTTCGCATCAGGGAGTGGTCGCGGAGATTTCTCTCGAAGGGCTGGTGCGATCGTATGATTCTTTTGCTACAGGGCTAAAACCGAATCCAGACACACTACTCGTCATCCTTGATGAACTGACCGATCCGCACAATGTGGGTGCCATCATCCGCTCGGCCGCCGCGTTCGGCGCGGCTGGTGTATTGATACCGCCGCATAATCAAGCATCCATCACAGGTGCTGTGGTGAAAGTATCCGCCGGTATGGCGTTCCGCGTGCCGCTCGTTCAGATCGGCAACGTGAATCAGACCGTGCGCGATCTCAAGGAACGTGGATTTTGGATTTACGGACTCGCGGGTGGAGGTGCGCAACCGATACTTGGCGAGACATTCACTGTGCCGACGGTGCTCATCATCGGCAACGAAGCGTCGGGCATCAGACAGAAGACGCGCGAACTGTGCGATGTATTGCTGTCCATCCCGATCGCACCGCGATGCGAATCGCTCAATGCGGCGTCCGCCGCAAGCGTCGCTCTGTACGCATGGAGCGCAAAACATCCGGCCGCACTTGCATAATCAGCATAAATCGCTACTCTAATCACCATGTCAACACGTACACAGATCTGGCTCGCCGTGGGATTCGCTGTCTTGATCACGGCGCTTACTATCACTGCAACAGTGCTCTCAAAAGGGAAGACGGGACAAGACGCGGTTTCCGGTTCGACTGCGCCGGCGCTGACCGAAACGGATTGGACCCGCGGCAACAAACAGGCGAAAGTGACGCTCACCGAGTACGGCGATTTTCAGTGTCCTGCCTGCGCCCAGTACGAACCCATCATGCAGAAACTCGAATCCGAATATGGCGACCGCGTGCTTTTCGGTTTCCGCAACTTCCCGCTCTACCAGGTCCACAAATATGCGGGTATATCTGCACAGGCGGCGGAAGCGGCCGGCCTGCAGGGGAAATATTGGGAAATGCACGACCTCCTGTACGCGAACCAATCCAAATGGTCAGTGATGGGCTCGGAAAAGGAAGTCACTAATCTGTTCAATACATACGCACAACAGATCAGCATCGACACGACACGCTTCTTGGCCGACCTCGATGCGAAAGCGGTGCGTGATAAGATACAGAGTGACGCGAGCGCGGGCAGTACTGCAGACGTCAATCACACACCGACCTTCTTCCTGAACAACACACAGATCCCGAATCCGCAAAGCTATGAACAATTTAAATCAGTCCTCGATGCCGCGCTCGCCGCTACGAAATAGATTGCATCTCGCGATCGCGATTTTCGCATTTCTCGGGTTCGCGGATTCTGCATATCTCACTGCCGACCATTATTTCGCACTGCCATTGCCGTGTAGCCTCCTCCACGGATGCGATGTCGTACTCACGAGCGCATATTCGATGGTGGGGCCGATACCGCTCGCGGTCTTCGGCGTTGCATTCTATCTGCTCGCATTGTTCACCGCGATCCATGCGTATACCAGCGCACCATCGCGTCGTATCGACCGGGCACTGTTCGGGCTTACGGTCATCGGTTTTGGAATGTCCGTCATATTTGAAAGTATACAGGCACTCATTATCCATGCCTTCTGCCAATACTGCGCACTGTCTGCTGTGTTGGCGACTTTCATGTTCATTGCGGGTCTGTGGCTCGTGCGAAAACAAAGCGAAGCAAGGCAATTTGACACATAACTGAAATCATAGTAAGGTTAATTCATGAATAACCTACTCATGCGGAAATGCGTTATTTCCAGCCTTATTACCGCCGTTCTTCTCACAGCCGTGCCAGCATTTGCCCAAGTGTATTACCCGAATTACGCATCATCGGCGACATGCACGATGCTCACCCGCGACCTGTCGGTCGGCTTGCGGAATAGCGAGGTTCTGACGCTCCAGCGTTTCCTCGTTGCCCAGAATTATCCTGGTGGCGGCAATTGGATGCTGACCGGCTACTTCGGCCGTGCGACCGAACAGGCAGTACGCAATTTCCAACAGCAGGTGGGGATCTACATGACCGGCATCGTGGATGTGGCGACACGCTCCGCTATTCAGAATGCAAGTTGCGGCGGATACACGTATCCGAACTACAACTATAATTACAACAACACATACCCATACACGAACTACACCTATCCGACGTACCCGAATTACAGCGGCTGTCAGTACTACAATTGCCAATCGCAGTCAGACGCACTTTCGATCACGTACGTGACCCCGAATTCCGGCGCAGTAGGCTCTGTCGTAACTGTCTATGGTTACGGTTTCAGCACCGAAGGCAACGCCGTGCATCTGGGTAACGGCATCATTGCGAACCTGAGTTCATTTGATGGCCGCTCGCTCTCGTTCACTGTGCCGGCACAATTGAGTGGTTATGGCACACAAATGACCCAGCTCATGACCTACAATCTCTATGTAACGAACCAGCTTGGGCAAAACAGCAACGTGACGCAATTCATCGTAACGAGTCTTACAGGGAGCGGTACATCACAGGGGTTGGTCACTTTGAATACACTCTCGCCGGGACAGGGTCAGAAGGGAACGCAGATTCAGCTCATCGGCTCAGGCTTCAGCGCGAATGACAACAGCGTCCATTTTGGCATCGGCGGCTTGCGCAATGTGAGTTCAGTGAACGGCACGACCATCTACTACACCATCCCGCAGTACGTGAGCACATGTGATCTCATCGTCGGTTCGGGATGCGCGGCACCGGCGACTAAAGTCGTTGCTGGCAGTTATGCTGTCTATGTTACGAATGGCAATGGTTCAACGCAAGCGCTCAACTTCACCGTCATTCAATAACGTCTTGCTACTGTTAATAATCCGGTTATAATCACACGATATGAATATATTCACTGCGCGGGGGTTTTTTATCGGGAGCATTATTATTGCAACGACCATCGCATCATTCGCTTTTGCATTGTTTGCAAAGTCACCGACAGCTACGGGTGATGGCGGCGATCGAAAGATCGTTATATGGAAAGATGGCGTACCCGAGGCGCGGAAACGCTCGCTCACTGAGCAGCATGGCCGCAAGATAAAAGATTTGGCACTGGTGCACGGATCGGTAGTTGAAATATCCAATCCCGCAACACTTGAAGCCTTGCGCAATTCGCCCGAGGTGGCGAGCATCACCAGCGATCCGATCGCATACGCGGCGGTTCGTGAAGTGAAAGAGGTCCGTGACGCAGGCGATGTGCGGGCAAACGCACGCAATTCGAGCACCCGTACAACAGCCGCTCCGCAAGTATTGCCGTGGGGTATAGACAAGATCGATGCAGAGCTCGTATGGCCGAGCGGAAACACCGCGAACCCGATCAAAGTTGGTGTTATCGATACGGGAATTTCCGCAACGCACCCTGACCTCGTCGCCAATATCAAAGGCGGTGTGAACACGATCAATCCTCGCAGGAGTTGGAATGACGACAATGGTCACGGCTCACACGTGGCGGGCATCATTGCGGCAGTAAACAACACACAGGGTGTCATCGGTGGCGCACCGACAGCGGATTTGTACGCGATCAAAGTATTGAATGCACAGGGCTCTGGCTACTATTCAGACATTATTGAAGGATTGCAATGGGCGATCACTAATCACCTGCAGGTGATAAACATGAGCTTGGGCGGCTCGGCTGACTATCAACCACTTCATGATGCGATCATCGCCGCGCGCAATGCCGGTGTCGTTGTTGTAGCGGCCGCAGGGAACAGTGGTGGCGCAGTCATCTATCCTGCCGCATATTCCGAAGTCATCGCGGTTGCGGCAACTGATTCGACGAACACGATTGCACCATGGTCCAGCAACGGTCCTGAAGTGGATGTTGCGGCTCCGGGGGTCACTATCTATTCGACATACAAAGGCACCGGCTATGCAACACTTTCGGGAACATCAATGGCAACCCCACACGTGACCGCATCAACCGCCTTGCTTTTGAACACTCCAGTCGCCATGCATGACGCAAACGCGAATGGCGCATGGGATCCATCGGAAATACAAACACAATTGCAGAGTACTGCAACAGATCTTGGCCTGGGTGGATTCGATAACTTCTACGGTTGGGGATTGGTGAATGCATACGCCGCCCTCCAGTAACGGACAATGGAAATCCGCAATGTGGCAATCATAGCCCATGTCGACCATGGGAAGACTACTCTTACTGACGCGCTTTTGCGGCAGACGGGTGTGGTCGAAGAGGGCGTATCGATGGATTCGAACACACTTGAGCAGGAGCGCGGTATCACTATCTATTCGAAGAACGCCTCGGTGCCGTACAAAGGCACGAAGATAAACATCGTCGACACACCCGGCCATGCAGATTTTGGTTCGGAGGTCGAGCGCGTTCTCCGTTCCATCGATTCGGTGCTTCTCGTCGTTGATGCGCAGGAAGGACCGATGCCGCAGACGCGATTCGTGCTCAAGAAATCGCTCGAGCTCGGATTGAAGCCCATCGTTGTCATCAACAAAATAGACAAGCCGGCAGCGGATCCCGCACGCGCCGAAGAGCAGGTCTTGGAACTTTTTCTCGAATTGGGAGCAACGAATGAGCAGATGGATTTTCCGATAGTCTATTCGATAGGCCGGCAAGGCATCGCGAAGCGCAGGCTCGAAGATGAATCTAACGACCTCACGCCACTCATAGATGTCATACTTGAACACGTACCTGTCGCATCCAATGCATCTGCGGATGCGCCGCTCAAACTACAGCCATTCAATCTCGCGTACGACAATTTCCTCGGCCGCCTAGCCGTCGGCCGCATATACGAAGGCGCCGTCAAACCGGGCGCACAGGTTTTCATAAAGAAGCCGACCGGTGATATGCGCACGGGGAAGATCACTAAAATATTCACCTTCGAAGGATTGAAGCGTGTCGAGACCTCGGAGGCGATCGCAGGAGATATCGTGCTCATCGCCGGACTTCCCGACATCGATATCGGCGAGACCGTTTCGACGAGTAGCGCCGTCGAGCCTCTGCCTGCGATTGCCGTCGACGAGCCGACCATCAC
>JACQKA010000025.1 GCA_016204805.1 Candidatus Kaiserbacteria bacterium
ACTCTCGATCCTTACGTGGCTGATCGAGAAAATCTTTTAGCAACCGCTACTTGAGGCCGAGCTTTTTCCGGAATTCCGGAGCTTTTGCGATGAAAAAGATATAGACGATCTCGAGGATGCCCGCGGTGTTGAGAATGAGGATTGCGATGAACCACCACTGCTCGTGCCGTTTTGCCGAATACCAGAGTGCGAAGCCTTTCCAAAAGAGACTCCATATGAGAACAAGAAGAAACCCTGTCGACCAAACCGGCCAACCCATGCCCCCAACTCCCATGTAGTCTATTGGATTCATATGCAAAGAGTATAGCATCCCTCCGTAGCCTGCCTCTATCGCTGCTGCAACTCCCGAATGTTGTTCTTCGCATCGCCGTCGCCCAAACTCCCTGATTCTCCGTTGGGGCACAGTGGCGCTACGGTCGAACTCACCGTGATTTTTGGGGGGAGCTTTATGTCCGATTGTGTCTTCGCAAGGATATCTGTACCACCGGAGACGGGCCCACTAGTCTTGCCACTCCAACTACTGACCTGTCGATGATTCTCATCGTAAATAATGAAACTTCCTTGAATCGGTCCTGGTGTGGCACCGCTTCCCTTGTTAGTAACGACTGCTTTAGTATAGATGTAGTACTTGTTGTCATCCTCGTCCTTTTTGCCCACAGCCATGTGCGATTCCGCGTAAACATCCCACATGGGAACATCGAATTCAGTTTCGTAGGTCGGGCTAGCCGTGGAGCCAGTTTTGAGCAGTTGATTGCCATAAAGTGTAGCCTTCGCTTTTGCATGCGTTTGGTTGGATTCTATTCTTACCTTCGAGTGTAGTTTGAGTGTGCCGCCACTCGGGATGTGCCCCTCGTTGCCCAAGATTCTAAAGTCGAGACTCTTACGCATATCTCCGCCGAAATCCAATTCGCCTGTAATAAAAAGAAATTCGAGTTTGTCTTCTGGCTGCTGTGCGCGCTTCGTATAGTTCTCCAGGTCGACGAGCCGCGGGAAGTCGCCACCATAGTTTGTAACTGTCAGGGTGATATCGAGGTACGGGCCACTACACGTTCCTTTTTCATCGTTCTCTATTGGAATAAATTTCGACTCGATGCTTGTCACGCGCAGATCCGGCATACCCTCTTCTTTGACTGCCTGCGGGGTACTGCCACCGAGGAATTTCCGTGCGGCCTCGACTTTTTCTAGTAGTTCGGAGCGGAAGACGTTTCTACCACATTGAGGAATAGTCTCAGTATCGACAACATTTAGGATAAAGGCAGTATTTGTTTTCAAATCAGCCATGCTCTTTTCCGCATTCCCTGCAAATGTTGCGTCGCCACGTCGAGATCCTGTCTCGAAGTTATCTTTAGCTTTTTTGTAGAGCGTTTGATATTCCTCAAGATCTGCGATGTCTGCTTGCAGTGTTTCGTTACATAGCTCGGGAGTCCAGAAATCGGAGTTTGAACCGGAGGAGCCGCCAAAGCCGCCAAAGGCAATAAGCGCTCCGCCCCCGCCGAGCGCGGCAATGATGAGAGCGATGATCCAGATTGGCATGCGGGCTATTGTATCCCTACCTCGCTCCTTGTCGAAACCCCTTCCAGCAAGTCGGGCAACCTCTTACCACCTGCCTGCCGGCAGGCAGGCGATACTTATGCCCTCGACTGCACGTTTTCCAACCACTACTTCGCTTAGCTCTTTTCATCTGCTCAGCATACTCCAATTCCCATGAAGATTGTGGTAAGGTTTGCGCTGATGGAGAGGTGGCTGAGTGGTCTAAAGCGACACGGTGCTAACGTGTTGTTCGGGTAAAACTGAACCGAGGGTTCGAATCCCTCCCTCTCCGCAGATAGAAACTATGCTCATCTTGTTGTATATCGCATGCGCGCTCGCCGTTCTTTTTGTTATCTTCGGTTTCATCGCTCTTTTTGCCGGTCCGAGGGGAAAAGGGGTATCCTTCGTCCCAACGTCGCGAAAGCGCATTGAAACGATGCTCCAGCTTGTAGGAGATGTGCGGGGGAAGCGTGTCGTCGATCTCGGCTCCGGTGATGGAAGGCTCGTCATCGCGTTTGCTTCCGAGGGAGCCGAGGCGCATGGATACGAACTGAACCCTGTTCTCGTGTGGTTGTCGCGCGTACGCATCATACTTCGAGGTCTCCAAGGTCGCGCGCACGTCCATTGGGGCGATTATTGGCGGCCCGACATGTCCGGTTTTGATATCGTCGTTGTGTACGGATTTCACTCCACGATGAGGGAACTCGAAAAGAAGCTAAAGCGCGAACTTTCGGAAAATGCGCTCGTACTTTCGAACAGCTTTACTTTTCCAACGTGGGTCGTCGCCAAAGAAGACGGCGGTATACACATGTACAGGCAGGGAGAGCTCTCGCGGTAGCAAAAAGGTCTGGCATGGGTACAATGGCGGCCTGCTATGGCCAAGAAGTACTATGGTGCGCAGACGGAGAAGGCGATGAAGAATTTCCCCTTTGATTTTCGGAAGACGTACAAGGAATTCATCTTCACGATCGTCGAGATAAAAAAGGCCGCGGCACGAGCGCACACGGCGGCGGGGGAGTTAGACAGAAAGCGTGCGGCGGCGATCGTACGCGCGTGCGATGAGGTGTTGAAGGGCAAACACGACGGCCAGTTCGTTCTGCCTTCGTTCCAAGGCGGCATGGGCACCTCGAATCATATGAATGTGAACGAGGTTGTTGCTGCTCGTGCGACGGAGATTCTCAAAGGAAAAGTTCTCGTGCATCCGAATGACCACGTCAATATGTCGCACTCCACCAACGACGTGATGCCCTCGTCTCTGAAGATTACCGCTATCCGCTTGGTCGACAAACTCGACGATTCTCTCGACATTTTGATTGTCGCGTTTGAAAAGAAAGCGAAGCAGTTCGCAAAAATTCAAAAGCTCGGGCGCACGCACATGCAGGACGCCGTGCCGATGACGCTCGGCGA
>JACQKA010000039.1 GCA_016204805.1 Candidatus Kaiserbacteria bacterium
ATGTAAAGTAAGTGGGACCACCGAGGTAACCCACCGATTGTAAAAAATGGTACCTGAGTAGTATACGTTGATCCATTGCCAAAGTTTTTGAAACGCCTTATGGGGATATATAAACACCATAAGGCGTTTTCATATTGTCGTTCCGTGGAAATCGCGAGCTGCTTTGTTGCGGGCTTCGGCGCTCCCTCACCGTATATTCAATACGGCTCAGTTCGCTCCTCGCCCGCGCCTCGCATCTCATCAATTTCCACGAAACTCCGAGGCATATTTACGCCCCTCGAACTGCATCCAATTCCACAAACCCTCCCCGCATCCAGTACCTTTTATCCAAATTGCCATCTTAAATATGCAAACGAAGAGCCCATTCCACCAAGGTGGAATGGGCTCTCGGCTATTCACATCACCGCCAGCATGCTTCCCTTGACATTATGTCTTGGGTGGCACAAGCACCTACGCGATCCTATATAGTTGGGATTTTGTAGCGCGCTGGTTCGGTGACATGTTTGTTCCCACAACAAGCACAAGTGCAGTACTTGGCTGGGACTTGCTCTATAGGCTCGATGTACCCATAAGAGTCCCCATTGGTATCATCAACGCCGTTCACGAACGCGACCTTTTTCTTGCACATTGGGCAAGAGGCGGGGTCTATATCGTAGGCGTCGATTTCCCAGTAGTGGCCGTTCTCGCACCAGACTTGCTGGCGACCTTCGTATGACATGGCTTCCTCCTAGGTTTGAGCCGAATGTACTGTACAATATCAAATAGAAAAAAGCAAATTCACAAATTCAGACAGATTTCTAGCTGACGTGATACTTTTCCCTAAGCTTTTCAACCTCCTTTTCATCCTCTTCAGTGCGGCGGTCTTTGCCCTGCTCGCCTAGTTTCTTTAGTTCTTCTGCAGGTAGCGCGAGCAATTCAAGGGCGTGGCGTTCCAAATACGCCGCATCATTTTTCGTAGGATCATCGAATACTTCTTCAAGAAGTGCATGTAGTGTCCAGCCGATTTTGGGCCCCGGCCGTTCGGCGGATAACGCCATGAGCTGTTTGCCGTCTATCTTGAGCATACCGACCGAAATCGGGTCGCGGAGTGCCTCTTCCACCATAGAAATATATTTTCGCAGACGGAACGGCTGTGCTTTTGGCCTGCCGGTGCCGATACGGTCGCAAATGCGGAGGTTCAGTAGGTCCCAAATGTTCTCCTGCCCCACATTCACAATGAGCCGGCGTACCGCAGAGAGCGTGATCTTGTCCGGATCGGAGAAAAACATGTGCCAGCGCACCAGTCGTACAATTTTTTCAGTTAAATCATTGGGAAGCTTGAGGTTTTCAAGTATTTTCTTGGCCATGCGAGCGCCGATGACCTCGTGTCCATGGAAGGTAAAGTCGTCTTTTTCTTTGTCGTGGCGGCGGGAATCGGGTTTCCCGATGTCGTGGAGAAGCGCCGCGAGTCGCACATGGATCGGCCACTTTTGGTCGGCGGCATATTGAAGTGTGCGGAGAGAATGTTCGAACACATCAAATGAATGCGCCTGATTCTGTTCGATCCCCATCGCCCCTTCGAGTTCCGGCAGGATATATTTCAAAAGCCCCAGCTTTTGCGCAACATATAGCCCTTGCATGGGCCGGTCGGTTTCAATGATGCGGATGAATTCGTCGCGAATACGCTCGCAGGAAATTTTCTCAAGCTGACTCGCGTTTGCCGCGATGCCCGCCATCGTTTCCGATGCGATAGTGAAATCAAGCTCGCAGGCGAGCCGTACGGCGCGCAACATGCGAAGCGCGTCTTCGGCAAAACGCTCTTTCGGGTCGCCGACGGCGACGACAAGCTTGTTTTTCAAAGCTTCCTCACCTTCGTGCAAATCGATCAATTCAGACCTGTGCGGCTCGTATGCAATGGCGTTAATAGTAAAATCGCGCCGTTTAAGGTCATCTTCCAGTTTGTCGCTCCATACTACCCTATTCGGCCAACGCGCATCTTTATATTCGTCCTCGAGGCGATATGGAGTTACTTCTATCACCTTGAGGCGCGGGTCTTCCGATTCTGTTTTCACGCCAACGGTGCCGAATTGGTTTTCATAGAAACTGTCAGGGAATACTTGCTGAATTTTTTCCGGCGTTGCGTTCGTGGTGATGTCCCAATCTTTCGGCTCGCGCTCAAGCAAAAGATCGCGCACGCATCCGCCGATCAAATATGCTTCATACCCCGCGATGTGGAGACTTTCATACACGTGAAGAACCTCATTGGGAATCTTAAGCCGCATCTTGCTATTTTAGTACATTCATTGTGTTCATGCGAATTGGCGGATATCATGCATGCATTGCGCCCGTAGCTCAAAGGATAGAGCGTTCGACTTCGGATCGAAAGGTTGGGGGTTCGAGTCCCTCCGGGCGCACAAGTTGATGACCGGCGCAGAGTATGAGAACATAGACCACACGCGGGTGTAGTTTAGTGGTAGAACACGACATTGCCAATGTCGAAGTTCGGGTCCGATTCCCGACATCCGCACAAAAAAGAAAAGCCCCGGAAATATTTTCGGAGCTAAAAAGGGCTGCGCGATTAGTCGTTATCGGCTCCCGCATGTTGCCCACACATGCGCTCATTGACCTTGCCGTCTCGGCTCTCACCGAGAGGATACAGGTTATCATCGCGCGACTTACCCTGTACCTGACGAAATGACTTTTCTCCACCGTTCCGTCGATCGCCGGAACGGTGGAGGGGGATCTGTAAACAGCCTTGACCCCCTTTCGAGAGCACTAATGTTATATAAGTACCTCAGTAGTGCTCTCAAAAGGAGGCGGGAGCAGAGTTCCCACAGTAATCCTTGTACTAAACGTGTACCCAAGCCTAAGTAGATATACATGCGCACCTTCTCAACTCACCTATCTTCTGTGGACACAGTAAACCTGTTAATAAGTGGTGGTCAATACCACCATTTTGGTGTATACTGTAGGCATGAAGAAATATACGCAAATTCTCAATGATATTGGGCTGAGCCCCAATGAGGCAAAGATTTACGAAGCGCTTCTTCAACTGAAGAACGGGACGATTTGGGACATTTCGAAACATGCCGAAGTGCACCGCCGTAACGCATATGACGCTATCCAACGCCTCATTGCTCGCGGACTCGCCTATCAAGTCTTGCCCAAAAAAGTGCTTACATATGCACCGGTGCATCCCGACAAACTCAGGGAACTTGTCGATGAAAATGTGCGTTCGCTTGAGTCCGCCCTGCCAGGACTGCGTAAGCGTTTCGATGAAATTGATCGGGAACAGTCAATCGCAGTGTATCGGGGCGTTCAAGGAGTAAAAAACTATCTCCACCTGCTTATCAGAGATGCGAATCCTCGATATGTGTTCGGTGCCAAGGGGTTGTTTCCGGCGCTTGGTATTTCCACCCTCGTGCGTAAGGCGGAGTCAGGTACACGAAAACACAACAGAATCATCTATCAAATGAGTGAGCGAGCACGCCTCGCGAAGGAGGGGAAAATAAATGCGCGGTATCGTTTTCTTCCCGAGAAATACAGCACAGACACATCCGTATCTATCTTCGGAGACTACGTCGCTCTTGTTGGCGCAGGAATCGGGAGAGTTGAGACTAAGGACGATGCGATCGTCTTCGTCGTCAAAGATGCGCGTGTTGCAGCAGACTACAAGAAATGGTTTGAGTTCATGTGGGACCATTTACCCGCCGAGAAATAAGCTAGAACGGAAACCGCTTGGTCTTCTTCTTGCCGTCGAGTGTGGTGGGCATAACGAGCGTTCCGAGCGTGAGGAGCGTTACTGCGATCGGGAACCAGCGATGCTCGCGGCAGCGGTCAAACATGAACCACAGGGCGAGCAGTACCAAGAACATAACCAGGAGAGTCACCGCAAATCGCACTCCATTTCCAGCCAAGAGATACGGCAGAGAATCGATAATCACGAACACAGCGACGATACATATCAGAATAAGGAATATCCATGTCATCTTGGGCCAGCTCTTGCATTGCTTGCCCAGCATGACGGTGTCGGTGATGCCCGATCCGACCATGCCCTTCCCTTCATTCACATCCGGCTTCTTGTCGGTGTGAGTCGTCTTTCCTTTTTCAGCAAGCTTTGTCGTAGATGATGTGCCGGTTGGGGTTGCAGGATGAGTCGGGGTGACCGGTGTCGGCGCTGTCAGGTGACGAGTGGGCAACTGCACGACAAATTCTTTCTGTACGACACAGTCGATGCTTGTTGCGGTCATAACGCTGACCATGATGTGCACCTCACCCGCGATGCCGTACCAGCTTGGTACGTCAACGTGGAGTTTTGTCGCCTGCGTTGTGCCCGTCTGCCAGTAGGTAGTGAAACGGGATTCGAGCGCGTGACCACCAACTACTGTTGCGGTTGCGACCGGCGTGCCATCCCCTACCACCGTGTAATCAAAGGAGTGCAAATCGCCGTCCTCATACACATACGGCTTGAAGTTCTCGATGGTGGGCGCGTTAACGCACACTGCCGGCATTGTCGCCGCTTCGGCACGGATCGTTGTTCCCAATATGCCGGCAATAAAGAGCCCGACATAAAGGACAGCAGATACTATGAATTTTGAGCTTACAGTACGCATAAAAATAATTGAACAATTGGATAAAACACGAGTGGACCTCGCTTCAACATGCTATTTACTAAATTGGGATGATTAAGGATTGATCCTGAATCCCGAACCGCTTGGCCTTTGACATACAAAGTCCGAAACGGTGTGCATAAGGAGAATACAACTGTCCTATGTGTACACCCACCATTACCCCACTGTCAACCTTGAAAACACTGATTTTTAAGTCAAAAACAGCAATCAGTAACGGCCAGAACTCTAGGTCAAAACTGTGGAAAACTAAGTGGATATGTGGATTAATCAGACATGAAAAGGAATGTCTCACACGAAACGTCCGATGGGAAATTGGCGTAAAACCAATGAGTATATGGTTTTCCCTGACAAATGACATAATGTTACTTAGAAACATGGGGGTAATGTTTCCCGTGAAAACCCGGCGCTCGATTGCTTCTCCCGCAGGGTACGGGTTGCGCCCCAGCGGAGCGCATCCTGAAGGATCGGCGGCTGGCCCCTCGCTTCACTCGAGGACCATGCCCAGCCGCCTGCGCGACCCCCCTGCGGAGAGAACAATCTTCGCTCCTAGGCAGTGAGGTGCTATGATTCACGCGAAACTTATGTTGCCAAACAAGAAAGAGGAGAACAAAAGGATCGGGCGGATAGGCGAGGGGATAGCGCAGAAATTTCTTGAAAATAAAGGTTTTTTCGTCCTTGCGCGTAACTACAAGAGGAAGTTCGGCGAGGTGGATATCATCGCCCAGAAGGGCAGGGTTGTGCATTTTGTGGAAGTTAAGTCTGTCCGTTCAACCCAGGGCGGCGATGTTACACGTGAAAACGGGGGGTATAGGCCAGAGGAATTGGTCCACCCAGGCAAAATGCGGAAGATCAGTATGGTAGCGAATGAATATATGGCTCATAAGCCGGAAAACCTGGATTTTCAGATTGATGTGGTGGCCGTGTTCATAGACGAAGCAAGAAGGATAGGGAAATGCCGCTTCAGCGAGAACGTTAATTAACGTAATGGACATTATAAAGGACATATAATGTCCTTTAGATATCTAATGTTTTCGTGCTACACTCTCCAAGTACGCGGGGCGTAGTATACCGGTAGTACGCCTGCTTTGGGAGCAGGTAGACCGAGTTCGATTCTCGGCGCCCCGACAATGGACAAACTTGATGAAAAGATGGAATGGAAAGATTTTAATCAATCCTTAAGGTTCGTGTTTTCCTACATGTTGGAAAACAGGCGCGAAGCAATCACGGTATCCATTCTTTCTCTTCTTGTAGCAGTTTTGAGCGCTGCCACTCCATATGCGATGGGGAAGTTCATTGACGGCCTTACGGCCCTATCGCAGGGGAACGGAGGTTCACTTTGGTTTTGGGCGTTGATTGCTTGGGCGGCAATCGTTTTTATAGACACACTTGCTGATTGGCAATTGGGTGTGCACTCGCGTCGTATGTCGACTTATGTCCAAGCCATGTCGCTTGCCCGCTGGTATACAGGTGTCTTATCTCTCACAATGGATTTTCATAAAAACGAAAAAAGAGGATCCATCAGTAGCAAGATAAACAGGGCAAGCAACTACCTCTCGCAACTGATTGAGCGCATAATCCTAGGCCCTGGCCCCCAGCTCATCGCTATACTTTTTGCTCTTGTAGTTGCATACACGTTACAACCGATTCTCACCGGGATTATTGCTATCGGCATGATTCTCTTTGGGGTCATCTCTATCAAGACAGCACTACCGCTTGTCCAGTTACAACAGGGGTCCAACAAAGCATCAAATAAGGCGCATGGTGATGCGTACGATACTCTGGGTAACATCCAAACGGTCAAACAATCCACGGCGGAATTATACAAAGAGCAAACGATTACAAAGCTTTTTGTTTCTGAAACCCTCCAGCAGTGGCTGAAGCCCGTCGTTGTGTGGCAAAGAATCAAATTCTCTCAAGATCTCGCTGTTCTCATGACGAGGCTGACAGTACTTGTCGGATCGGTGTATTTTGTGGCACGCGGCGCACTGTCCGTTGGTGAACTCATTGCGCTCAATACATACACTGGCATGGTTTTCGGACCTCTCACCAACATCGCCCTCAATTGGAACACCATTCAGGCCGGATTAACTTCTGTGCATGAAATGCAGGAAGTTCTTGATCTTGAAAAAGAAGCATACGAACGTCCAGACGGCGTTGTGCCTGCGGAATGGAGGGGCAATATTGAATTTCGCACCGCAAATTTTGCTTACCCCGATGCGCCAGAGCGAACGATTCTTTCTGACGTATCATTTGAAATCAAGAGTGGAGAAACAGTGGCGTTTGTGGGTGAATCGGGAGTGGGGAAGAGCACCGCGATAGAACTTATTGGTGGGTATTACTATCCGACGGCGGGTGAAGTGTTGGTAAGTGGAGTGCCGACAAGCAAATTGCCTCTTCGGCCGTTGCGCGAACGCATTGCGGTCGTGCCGCAAGAGCCCGTGCTTTTCAACGACACAGTCATTAGCAACATTCGTTTCGGGCGGGCGAATGCGACAGATGCGGAAGTCGTGGAAGCGGCGAAAAAAGCTTTTGCACATGAATTCATCGAAACGTTTCCTGAAAAATACAATCAATTGGTGGGGGAGCGCGGCGTAAAGCTTTCCGTCGGCCAGAAACAGCGCATCGCGATTGCCCGCGCCATTTTACGGGACCCGAAGATTCTCATTCTCGATGAACCGACATCGGCGCTTGATGCCAAAACAGAATCACAGATCACTACATCGCTTGAAGAACTCATGCGCGGGCGCACCACCATTATCATCGCGCACCGACTCTCCACCGTGCGCAAAGCAGACAATATCGTTGTGTTCGAAGGCGGTAAGGTTGTGGAGCAAGGCAAGCATACCGACCTCATCGCAAAAGAAAACGGCGTCTACCGCAAGCTCTACGAATACCAAATCGGCTTGCATGCATAGGATTTTTATGGTATTGTTGTGAAGTTAAGCCTCCGGACGCTCTTGAGGGTTAGCAATGCAATATGAATCCATCCTCTGTTCCGCAAACGCCAGAGCACACATTCCATGGTCTCGGCATTGCGCCGAACCTACTCCAGGTGCTCGAAGCACTTCACTTCAAGATACCCACACCCATTCAGCACAAAGCCATTCCGCCCGCGATAGAAGGGAAGGATGTCATTGGTGTCGCACAGACGGGCACGGGCAAAACGCTCGCATTCGGTATCCCTACAGTGCAACATATTGTTGCAACCAAAGGTCGTGGACTCATTGTGCTCCCGACGCGCGAGCTTGCGCTCCAGGTGGAAGAGACGCTCGCAAAAATTGGTCGCCCGCTTGGGCTCACGACTGCGGTCTTGATCGGCGGCATGTCGATGGGGCCGCAGATTTCAGCGATCAGACGCGATCCGCACATCATCATTGCGACTCCGGGGCGTTTGCTCGATCATGTAGGGCAGAGGACACTGAATCTCAACCGTATCAGCGTGATGGTGCTCGACGAAGCAGACCGTATGCTCGACATGGGTTTCTGGCCGCAAGTGCGCAAGATCATTGTGGCAGTTCCGAAAGACCGCCAGACGATGTTGTTCTCCGCGACTCTTTCGAAAGAGATCATGGCACTCATTACCGGTCACATGAAATTACCGGTGCGTATTGAGGTTGCGCCGCCAGGGACGACTGTCGAGCGCGTGACGCAGGAATTTTTCATTGTTCGAAAAGAAGAAAAGATCCGTTTGCTCGAAAAAGTGCTCACTGATCACACCGGTTCGACACTCGTGTTTTCACGCACCAAGCATGGCGCAAAGAAGATCATGCGCGGCGTGCGTGCGATGGGGCATAGCGCCGCAGAGATCCACGGCAATCGTTCGCTCAACCAGCGCAAAGAAGCACTCGAAGGATTTAAGACCGGCCGCTACCGTGTGCTTGTTGCCACGGATATCGCATCGCGCGGTATCGATGTAAAAGGAATTGAACTCGTGGTGAATTATGATCTACCGATGGAAAGTTCTGATTATGTGCACCGCATCGGCCGCACCGCACGCGCAGGTGCCGAAGGCCACGCCATCTCTTTCGCAGAACCGGCGCAGAGGCGCGAAATGCGGGACATCGAACGCCTCATCAGGAAAGCAGTGCCGGTGTCCGCATTGCCTGAACTGCCGCCGGCACGCGCTATCCCACACGCCTCTGCGGATAACAGGCGTGACGATAGACGTGGTCATTCTTTCCACTCCTCGCCGCACAAACGCCGTCCAGTATTTGGTGGTGTGCGACCTGGCAGCGCCCGACCGTTCCGTCGTAGTGCAGGTCGTCCGCACCATTCTTCTCACGGTCGTCACCATTCACAAGGCATATGAAATGGATAGAAAAACCACTGCAACCGTTGAAGGGCGAGATCATCGTCTGCGCCTGCGGTAATAAATATTTAAAAACACGCGACCAGCAGAAAATGTGTGTTCGGTGCATGATGAAAGAACGCGACTCATTGCGGTAAAGAAAACGGCTCGGAAGTTTTTAAGCAAAAACCGCCGACGAATGGTCGGCGGTTAGTAGTATAGATCTCTCACGGGGTCAACTGGCGCGGTATGTTCCGACCGGCTCCACACAAGGCTCTTTTAGGCGTTCTCGTGCAAGCGCATATGCTTCGCCTGCACGGTACGATGTGCGAACCAGCGAGCCCGCAATGACAATCGGGATTCCAACCTCCTCAGCCCTCTTTTTCAAAGTCACGAAGTCGGTCGGCGCATAGTACTTTACGACGGGCAGATGGTTCAGAGTCGGTTGCAGATATTGTGTGATGGTGAGAATGTCGATGCCAGCCTCGTAGAGATCGCGTATGGTGTCGATTACTTCGCCTTCCGATTCACCAAACCCGAGCATGATGTTCGATTTCACGATCGGTGCACGGTGGTGTTTCTTGGCAAGCGCGAGCACCGCGAGTGACCGATCATATTTCGCCTGCGGGCGCACTTTTTTATGCAATCGTGCGACTGTTTCGATGTTGTGCGCAAAAACATGCGGACCCGCATCGAGCACGAAGTTGATCTGTGCCTCGTTGCCTTTGAAATCAGGCGTGAGTATCTCAATGGTTTTATCCGGGGAAAACTTTTTTGTCTCGATGATGGTTGAGTTCCAGATGCGGCAGCCGTTATCCGGCAATTCGTCGCGGTCGACCGACGTAATGACCACATGCGAGTGGGGGATCTGGGCGACGGCGAACGCCGTGCGTACCGGTTCATTCCAATCGATAGCGGATGGTCGTCCCGTTTTTACGGCACAGAACCCGCACGAACGCGTACAGGTGTCGCCCAGAATCATGATGGTGACATCGCCCCGCGACCAGCACTCATTCAGATTAGGGCATCGCGCTTCTTCACATACCGTGTGCAGTGCCGCGTTTTTCACCAACTGCCGTGTTGCGGCGGTCGACGACAACGCGAGTGTCCGTATCCATGCCGGTTTCCCTGTGGAATAGAAACCGAATTCGCGCGGCGAAACAGTCCTGATCGGTTCGCCGAATGCGACGCTGATATTCTGCGAAACGTCACCTGCCACCTTTTCAAGCGATAGAGTAATGCCAAGATCAGCGAGTGAGATCACGCTCGGCCGCTGTGCCCCGCACGGATAGATGCGGTTCAGATACGGTAGTGGTTCTTTTGTAACGTTGAGCGCAAAACCATGCATGGTGATCGAGCCTCCGACAAAACGGACGCCGAACGAGCAGATTTTCTTCCCATCCACCCACACACCGTCGTGATAGCGCGATGATATGCCATACCCTGCAAGCGTCGCGATTATTGCGTGTGCAAGCTTCCCTACGAAATCGCGCGCAAACGGCCCATTGAGACGCTTGATGTAATATCCGACGAGCTGTCCGGGGCCATGATAGGTCATCTTGCCGCCGCGCGAAGTGCGCGTCACGGCAATATGTTGGTCGCGAACGAATTGCCAGAACTCGTCTTTCTTTCCCCGCAAACACGTTTCGAGATCGTGCTCTTGATGATACGTATACACGGAAGGATGTTCCAAAAAGAGGAGTGTGTCCTCTGGTTCCGGGAATCCATGCCGCTGATTCGAGAGTTTCCCGTACACGAACTGCTCTTGGAGCGCAAGGGCGGTTTCGTATGAGACTCGCCCAAGCCATGCACTGCGCATTGTGTTCTCCTATGTAGCTATCCTGACCCTAGTGCAAAAAAGGAAGGTTAGCAACGCAATTGTCTTAAGGAGGTAGTAGTGTATCATGGACACTAATGTTCCCTCGACACATCAAATTTGCCGCCCTCGCAGTCGATGTCGCTGCTCTTTCTTTCATCGACGGAGCGCTTAACGTGCGGCTTGTTACTACGCAGGTGCCGGTGTTCAAGGGCAAGCGAGCGCTTCCGGGCGCTCTTATCCGCCCCCACGAAACAGCACACGAAGCGGCTGTCCGCGTCCTTGAGGAAAAAGCGGGGGTTTCAGTCAAATATCTTGAGCAAGTATGCACATTCAGTACAATCAACCGCGATCCGCGCGGACGCGTGGTTTCCGTCGCGTACATGGCTTTGCTTAGCCCCGATGAACTTCGTGCGGTCAAGGCACGAGAGATGCATGGCGCAGCATGGGTTCCGCTGTCACGCATACCACATCTCGCATACGATCATGATGAAATAATACAAACGACCGCTGCGCGGTTGCGGGGAAAGATCGAATATACAGACATCATCAGACACCTGTTGCCGCAAGCATTCACACTTACCGAACTGCAGGAGGCATGCGAAACGATACTCGAACACCCGCTCGATAAAAGAAATTTTCGCAAGAAACTGCTTGCGCAGGGAATAGTGAAACAAACCGGGAAAAGCGCGCATGCCAGCGCACACCGCCCCGCAGCACTCTACATGTTTACGGCGTCGAGAAAAGGAGCTGTGGATCTCATATAAAAACTGCGGCTTTTGCCCTGTATCCACGGCAACATTCAGACACCTTGCCCTGTTGGTTTTTGGACCGAAAAAATAGTTGTTGAATGAAGGGCTGAAAGCTCTTCGTCTGAAAGCTTGAAATCGGTGCGCCATTTCCCGCGCAGAAACGGGATGAGATATGTTTCTTCATGTTCGATCGATGCACCGAGTAGCATAAAAAGAGATCGGTATTGTTCAAGCGTAACGGGGGCATATTCCTCGGCGCATTCACGCATCCAGTTGTCTGAATAGAAGTATTTAAGCAAGAAATGATTTGCCGCATGGAGTGTTTCCATCGCTCCATGTGTCCTTTCGAAATCAGCGATGCGAGATTGCATATCTGGCGCGGCGCGAATTTTTGAAACAATAGAGGGTGCCGGCATCAACTTCGCTTTTTCAGAAAAAATCATATCGCGCACAATAATTTTTCCACCAGGGTGCAGGAGTTCAAACGCATCAGCAATTGCTTTTACAACAGAAGACGTGCCTTCCCCATAGGAGAAGAACTCATGTAGAACGGATGTAAACATGATTGCGTCAAAACGTTCTGGGCGAGCGAGCATGTCGCGCAAGTACACACACTCAAACCGTGGTGGATGTACGGCATCGCGAGAAGACGTGTGCGCTTGTTCTATAAAAGAAGCATCAAGATCGATACCATGGACTGTTGTAGTGGGGAAGAGATGCGACAGTTCGCGCGTGACCGCTCCGTCGGCACATCCAACATCAAGAAGCAGAGAGGCATGAGGGGGAATATGTTCAGCAATGCGCAATTTTTCCTGCATCGGTTTTGCTAGGCGCTCCAAGTATCCTTTCCGGTCGTGGAAACCCTCGTGTATTGAACGCATACGTGGATAGTATACCCGACAATGTAATAGTAAAACCCCGGCTTTTGCCGGGATTTTATCACTGTTTGATGCGCCCTGCGATGGCGCGGGACAATTCCGTCGTTGATGCATGATCTTCTACATCATGGACGATGACTAATTTCCGGGCAAATTCCCGCCCGACCACTTCATCCTCGCGTCCTGCGAAGTCACTGTTTCTGAAAAGAAAATCAGGACGGATCAGCTTTGCTGCAGCCCGCAGATCTTCGAGACCGTTCATGACGAATGCGAATGCAACTGGTTTCAATGCATCGACCATGGTTGCCCGTTTGTAGTCAAAGATAAATGGCCGCTCCGGTCCTTTTTCGGCGCGAACCATCTCATCAGAATCTACGCCGACGACCAGCACGTCGCACTGGCGCTGGCACCGGAAAAAATAATAGAAGTGTTGAAAGTGGATGAGATCGAAACAGCCCGATGTGAGCCCGATCGTCTTTCCTCCCTTCCGCTTTTCCTCAAGCGTGAGCAGTACCGTCCTGGTCTCTTCACTATTGCGCAAGTCAAAGAGCATACCGTTTCTCCTTCGCCCTGGTCTTCATACCGAATGCACACACTGCCGTCAATCGCGCGACGCTTGACAGAAGTAAGTGTACAAACTACACTTACTGTAGGCGAGGTTCGAGGTGCCGTCAAGGCATCTGGGGTAGCGACCGCGTCGTATTGCCAAGGGTAGAATAGCGTGTTAGAAATGACGAACTTTGTTCCTTCAAAAAACACCGCAGAACCAAGGTTTTTAGCTCCAATGTTGCTGTTTGGACTTAAAAACCTCGGCTTTCGCTGGGGAGCCTGAAACTTGAAAACTGAATAGAGAAGGAGAAGGCCATGAATAAGACCGGCTTGAACATTCAGTTGGTCGTGATCGACCCGCAGAATGACTTCATGAACATCCCTGGTGCGGCATTGCCCGTGCCTGGAGCCAATGAAGACATGAAACGGGTCGCAAAGATCGTAGAGCGTTGCGGACGCAAGTTCAGCGACATCCACGTAACGTTGGACAGTCACCGGCTCGTCGACATTGCGCATCCTGTGTGGTGGGTAGACGGCCGCGGTAAGAATCCCGCACCCTTCACGCTCATCACTGCCAGCGATATCGAGAAGGGTATTTGGACGACGCGCAATCCGGCGTTCCGGAAGCGCTCGCTCGAATACACCAAGAAGCTTGAAGCGACCGGTAAGTACACGCTGTGCATCTGGCCCGTTCACTGCCTCATCGGCACGTGGGGCCACAATGTGCAAAGCGATCTGAACGGTGCGCTTCAGGCATGGTCGGAGAAAGAGTTCGCCATGGTGGATTACGTTACCAAGGGTTCAAACCCGTGGACGGAACACTACGGCGCGCTTCAGGCGGAAGTGCCGGATCCAACGGATCCGGGTACGGCGCTCAACACGGAGGTCTTGTCCATGTTGAAGCCGGCAGATGTCATCGCTCTTTCAGGCGAGGCGCTGTCGCATTGTGCAATGGCGACCATTAACCAGATTGCCGACAACATCGGCGACGAGCATATCAAGAAATTTCATATCTTGACCGACTGCTCGTCGCCAGTGATTCATCCGGCAGTCGACTTCCCCGCGATTTCAGCCAAGTGGCTGAAGGCGATGGAGAAGCGCGGCATGCATCTCACTACCTCGCGCGATTTTCTCGCGTAACTGAGTTCAACAAAAATCGCGAGCTGCTTCGTTGCGGAGCCTCTGCGGCTTAGTCGTCGTATGTTCATATGACTTCTGCGCCGCTTTCTCCGCACCTCGCATCTCATCGATTTTCGCTGAACTCCCAACCCAAGAAGGAGAGAAGACCATGCCTAAACTTATGGACCCGAACATGGAGGTTGCCACTATCGGTGGCCTTCAGCAATTCAAGTTCTCCGGCGTACGTACTGAGCACTTAGGTGCGACGGAATACACGCTGGTAACGATCGCAACCGATTCGACAGGATCGGTCAGTGGTTTCGAAGCCGACTTACGGAAAGCAGAAATTACTGCGGTCGAGGCGTGCAAGAAATCGCCTCGCTCGAACAATCTTTTGCTCCGGCTCGTCCGGTTCTCGACGTCGTTCCCCAGTGGAATCGAGGAGATTCATGGCTTCAAGCCGCTCTCCGAGATCGACACGGCAACGTATCCGGCAGTTGTGCCTCAAGGTATGACTCCGCTTTACGATGCTGCGTTTTCTGCGGTGGGTGCGACAAACGTCTATGCCGAAAAATTGAATGCTGATGAGTATCTCAGCAATGGCATTGTGTTCATCATCACCGATGGCGACGACAACGAGTCTCGCTCTACGCCTGCGATGATCCGCAAGGAAATCGAGAAGGCGGTTAAGGGCGAACACATTGAGTCGTTGATCACGGTTTTGGTTGGCATCAATGCGACGGCCTTCCAGCAACGGTTGGAGGAATTCGGCCGTGATACTGGTCTCAAGTATATTGACGTGGGCGACGTGACGAAGGGTAAGCTCGCAAAGCTGGCCGACTTCGTCTCGCAATCGGTATCGAGCCAGAGTCAGGCTCTCGGCACCGGCGGTCCAAGTCAGAGCATCGCGGCTACTATCTAGTCGCGCACAGGGGCGGAGAGCAATCACGCTCACCGCCCCTTTTCATTGGCCTTCAAGAGGAGAAAAAGATGAAACTCTACACAGACCATGCTTTCCATATCGGCAAGCCGCATCTCACGGGCGGTACGCCGTGCCAGGACTATGCACTCTCGGGTATCCATGGTGATGGCGCGTATGCGGTCGTTTCCGATGGGTGCTCGAGAGGTCGCGAGACCGATGTGGGCGCACGGCTCATTGCGCATGCGATGCGTATGGAATTGTGCGAAAAAGGTTTGCAGGGTGGTGATTTGCCGAGTTTGCAAGCTCGTTTGCCCCTCGCCAATAATCCGTGGGGATTATCGGAGCAGGATATGCTCGCGACTGTTATCGGTGCCTATGCCACGAAAAACAGCGGGGCGGTTCATCTCTACGGAGATGGAGTGATCGCCTTCAAGTACAGAGACGGCACGGTGAATGCGATCAGATATGAATGGAGCAAGAATGCGCCGTTCTATCCTGCGTACTGCAGTGCCGAGGCGCTCGCTGGGTTCGGCGCTCTCTATCGAGACCAGCCATATTCTGTGGCGCGTGCGCAATCTCATCTCTATAAAAGTGGGATTGTTTCGCGCCATGCACTCATGCACTCACTGTGTGATGGAATGAAAGGCTTTCATTACATCATTGGACGTTGGGAGATGTATCTCAACCTGGGACTTGAATACGTTGCTGTCTTTACCGACGGCGTTACGCAAGTCGATGGCATGTATTGGGAAGATGTCGTGAAAGAGCTACTCGCATTCAAGACGATCGAAGGGTCGTTCGCGAAACGGCGATTGATGGCCTTTGTAAGAAATGCCGAAAAGAACGGCCGCGGGTGTCTTGACGACATCGCCTACGCGGTCATTCGTATCGACAAGGAGGAGAAAAATGGCAAGAACACCTAATCTTTCGACAGTAGTACTCGAAGGCAAAGGACAAGTAACGCTCAATGCGAATGCTCACGTCGCCACAGGCGGCGAGGGATCGATCTACCGTATCGGAGACACCGGCATCAAGATATATCTCGATCCGGATAGGATACGACGGGAAGGGCTTACTGAAAAAGTGAGGATGCTCTCGCAGTTGCGGCATCCGTACATCGTCGCACCACAGGGTTTGGTGACGACGACGACGGGCGTGCCTGTCGGATTCTATATGCCGTTCGCGGATGGTACGCCTCTGCCGCGTCTCTTCACCAATGACTTTCGCAAACAGGTCGGCTTCACCGACCCAGATGCATCAAAGCTCGTTGAAGGGATGCGCGAGGGTGTACAGTTCGCTCATGACCATCAGGCGATCATGGTTGATGGTAATGAGCTCAACTATCTTGGAATGCTTGCAAAGAAGAGAGCTCCCGAGCCGCGCTTCATTGACGTAGATTCATGGACGATAGGTAGATGGAAATCAACAGCCATCATGCTTTCTATCCGCGACTGGCACGCAAAAGGATTTACGCCGCTTACGGATTGGTTTTCGTGGGGCATCGTGACGTTCCAGTTGTATACGGGCATCCATCCATATAAGGGGCGGCTCGATGGATTCGATTTTGGCGATTTCGAATCCCGCATGAAAGCGAACGCCTCTGTGTTCAGGAAAAGCATACGGTTGAATAACGCCGTACGGGACTTTTCTTGTATTCCTGCAGGGTTGGCCGGATGGTATGAGGCGGTATTCGAACATGGTGAACGTACCGTACCACCATCGCCGCTTGCGGCGATGCAGATTCCGGCACGTGCTCGTACGATGCGTGTGGTTGCGACCGGAAAGGGAACATTGGTGTTCGAAAAACTCTTAGAGCGGACGAATGATGAAGCCCTAAGGGTATTTCCCTGCGGCGTCGCGTTGTTCGCTTCCGGCACGCTGATAGATCTCAGAAGCAAACGCGAGATCGGTACTGCTGATCCCGCCACGGCCGAGGTTGCACGCGTTGAAGATGGCTGGCTCATCGTGAGTGGCCGCAGTGGAAATATGCGTGCGCAGTATGTCGATCATACGTCGCGCGTAAACCACGTCATCGCCCTTCCCATCACGGGTGAACAGTGTGTGCGGTATGAAAACAGGCTCTTCATCGTGAGCAACCGGGGGCTTACGGAAATCGTACTCAAGCTCTTCGGCAAACCGATTCTTGCCGTAGGGCAGACTTGGGGAGCGATGCCATTATCAACCCGTTGGTTCGATGGTTGTGGCATTCAGGATGCACTAGGCGCGGCCTATCTCGTAGCTCCCTATGGGGACGCCATGTGTGCGCATATCCGTGTGCGTGAACTTGATGGCATCACGCCAGTTGCCGCAAAGTCGGGCAATCGTTTTGTTGCGGTCGCTGGTATCGACAAATCAGGCACATATCGAAAATACGAATTCGCATGCAACAAAGACTACGACGCCTATACCCTTTGGCAGGGTAAGGCCGATGGACCGGAGCTCAACATGGCGATTCTCGCGCGCGGCGTGTGTGCGACCATCGTCGAGGACGGCAGGATGTCGATATTCGTGCCCTCAACAGGCGCGAAGACTGATGTGCAAGATCCACATATCGCGACAGACATGACGTTGTACGCAGATACCGATCGGGTGGTATACACCCGTGACGATGCTGTGTGGAGTGTGAAGATGAAATAGTTCTTTACAGTGAAGTGGCGCGGCAGGAAATCCTGCCGCGCTTTTTGTTTGACAGACAAATAATAGTGTATATACTACACTAAGTATGGCTGGGTGCAACCTTGCGGAAGTGTATTTTCTGTGGTTAGGTTGCCCGAGCATTTGGACGTTAACAGGAGGAAAAGATGGAGCTCTGGAAACGAGACAGGCCGATTATCGAGAGTCTGCTCGAAATCGACGTCTATAAGCTTCTGATGCTCAACTTCATCGATAGGTTTTATCCGAATCTTGAAGCGCGGTTCACACTCAAGAATCGCACGAATGGAGTAGAGATAGCCAAATATATCGACAAGAGAGAACTGGAGGATCAGCTTGCGCATGTGGCAGGACTTCGTTTCAGTGGGACGGATGTCGCGTACCTACGGACATGGGGCGTATTCCCGGAGCATTTCTTGCGCGGGCTCTCCGGCTTGCGGCTACCGCCGCTTTCCGTGGCAAAGTACCATTGCGGGGGTGCACTGAAACTCGACGTTTCTGCGCGTGGCAGGTGGTCTGAAGTAACGTTATGGGAAACCATCGTACTTGCCATTGTGAACGAATTGTACACGCGTGGGTATGTTAGGAAGCAGGGCCTTTCTGAGCAAGAGCTTGTCCAAATGGGCATAGATCGTCTGGAAGAGAAAATGAAAATCTTGATGAAGAATCTGGGCGTACGGTTCGCACAATTTGGACTTCGACGGCGCTTCAGCGGTGCGTGGGAAGAATATATCACTCGCGTGCTCGCGAATGCTGTTCCCAAAAGCATGGTCGGCGTTTCAAACATCCGCCTCGCGCGTGATCTTGGTGTCGAGGCAGTCGGCACGAACGCACACGAGCTCCCGATGGCATTGTATGCGCTCGCGCGGCATGCAAGCGATGAAGCGGCGCGGCAAGCTCCATACGAGGTGTTGCGCCAGTGGCAGATGCTCTACGGCCAAAGACTACTTGTTATGTTGCCGGATACGTTCGGTACGGACTCATTCCTCGATGGTCTGTCGAGGCAGTATGCGCTTGATTGGCGTGGCTCGCGGCAGGATTCAGGCGATCCGTATGCGTACGGTGAGAAGTGGCTGGCGTTCTACAAGAAGCACGGCATTGATGCCCGCGACAAGCTCATCATTTTCAGCGATGGGTTGGATGCCGGAAAGATGGTCAGCTTGTACGAGCGATTCTCGCCGCACATCAATGTATCATTCGGATGGGGCACCAATCTCACCAACGATCTCGGTGTTCCGCCTCTCTCGCTTGTGATGAAACTTGCTGAAGCGGCAGGAAATCCGGCAACAAAGCTTTCTGACAATATCGCGAAAGCGACAGGTCCGGAAGAAGAGATCAGAGTTGCGAAACGCATTTTCGGCTACGACGTTGCTTTCAACGAACAGCCGATGTATTGATTTTTAGCTCCGATAGCCAAGCTATCGGGGCTTTTTCATTGTTGCGGTACCTGATCCACGAGCTTTTGGGCAAGGACTGCAAGTTGATTTACGCGGAAATCATTTGCGTGCTCGAGAATGTCGCCGTTCAGGAATTCAGAAAGCCCCATACCAGTGTGTTCGCGGATGCTTCGGTCTACATGGGCGATGGTGACGGCGCGCAAGTCGCGGTCGGCAGTCGTTTCGCCTTCGCTCGTCGTGACGATGAGCCCTACCAGATTGCCCCACCTGTTGACGATGGCGCCGCCGGAAGAGCCGCCTTGCGCCACTATGGCGCCACCGAGCGATAACAGATCGATCGAACTATTTTTGAACGTATAGAGTTTACGGATGGCTCCGAAGGTTGTTGTAGGATAGAGATTATTCATCACGATAAATCCGCCGACGAATCCCGCAGGGTAACTGGCGAGCAAAACAGGGTCGCCCTCAAATGACACGCCTTCGCGCGTGTCATACGCAAGATGACGGATCGGCGGAGGTGTAGGTACGGTGGGGAGAGGTGCAAGCAGGAGCAGTGAGTAATCATGTTCACCGGTTCCCGTCGGCTGTGGACTGCGAAGGTCTTGCGCGTGTGCATCCACCCATGTCGACGGCATGAACAGCGTTCGCAATTTCCATGCGGATTGTGCCGGTGAGCCGGCGCGTGCGGTGCACGTGATATTTTGCGAAACTTCCGACAGCAATACATATTGACCGACATGTGCATTGGTGAGCACAACGCCGCGCTCATCGATCACGACGCCGCTACCGCTCACTGACTGGCCATTATTGACGATGCAGAGGATATTGATGATCGCGGCACGCGTTATAATATCAAGTGCCGAATCGGAGAGTTGCGGATATACATATGGATTTTTGATGCGTGTAACGTACGGGTCAGGGTCTGCTTTGATGGCCGGCTCGGTTGGCGCGACCAATTGCGGCTTCGGCGTGGATTTTTTTACCGGTGTGGTTTTCTGTTGGGGTGCCGGTTCGGATGTCGTTGCGACCGGCAGGGCTGGTGCCTCATAAATGATAGCGGCCTGTTCGGTGGTTGTTGTCGCGGTGTGATCAACCGTGGGGGCTTCGATGTCAGACGCGAGTATCATCAGCGCCAGAAATGCGCTGACTACCACCACAAGCACGGAATAAGGCCACGACATCGGTTTATTCTAGGATATGCACAGGTTATGAGCAAAGAACCCCTTGACGTCTGCACTGCACAAAATACAATGCCCCTTGCTCGTGGATACTTTTTCTTCGGGCGCATTAGTCGTTTGATAATATCTGACGAAGTATGGATCCGTGGGACGTGAAAGAGGACGAGACAGATGAACCTCGGAAACGAGGGGTGGATGGCGCGGAATTCGATGTGGAGGGAGACGAAGACGAGGACGATGCTGTGGATGGTATGGAAGGGGAGGAAGACGATGAATAGAAACAAGACACAGATGCTTTTTTGTCAAAAACCACCGGTTTTCGGTGGTTTTTGCACCACAAGTCGATGATGTCCACGGAAGGCGCTTGCCGGCAATACACAGGCAGTTGGTACACTAGGGAAACCCTAACGGGTATATTAGTACACCGGCAAAAATAATTTGACGGGTAACTTGTAGGATATGAACGATACAAACCCTGACCAGAAGAAGGAGGAAAAGAAGGAAGGCGATGGCACCACACAGCCACAAGAATAATTATTAGGTTGCACATCCTATGGATATGGATAACAACAACTGTACTTGCCAAGGAGCAAAGAAGTGCGACCATGCAGGAACAACGTGTGATTGTGGTTGCACCGGTGAGTAGTTTTGGATACAAACACAAAACCTTCCGTAGTACGGAAGGTTTTGTGTTTTCGCGGGCATTGGGTACGATAAGCACTGTTGCGGGATTGGTGTAATGGCAACACGGCAGTTTTCCAAACTGCAAACGGGAGTTCGATCCTCCCATCCCGCACCAAACCAAAGAACCGCCTTAAGGCGGTTCTTTGGTTTGGAAAATAGCGACGAAGCTATTTCACCGCATCCTTGAGGGTCTTTGAAGCGCTGAACTTCGGTACGCGCATTGCAGGGATCTGCACTGCGGCGCCTGTTCGCGGGTTGCGGCCGGTGCGGCCTGCGCGCATTTTTGAGACAAATTTTCCCAATCCTGCGATCGCCACTTCCTCACCCTTTTTGAGGGAAGTAGTGACTTCGTCGATAACTTTATCCATCATGCGCTCTGCGTCCGCCTTGGTGCACCCACACGATTCCGCGATTCGGTCCACGAGATCCATCTTGTTCATATGTCTTATATGTATAGCCTTTTATTAATACAGTCGACCCGATAAATGCTTCCTAACCATTGTTCTCAAAGAATGCAAGTGTGTCAATAGAGCCATTTTTTAGACAGGGGAAAAGCGAAAAATGCAATTTTCTGCTAGAAATTCGTGGTCTATAACGGCCACCATCGCAATTCCTCCATATCTGGAAGAATGTGTCTTAGAAACTGTCTAAAATCTTCGTGGTGCCCAAGGCAGAAAAGCAAGGGTTTCTGCTTGGGGGAAAGATTTTAGACAGTTTCTGAGGCATTGCCGGAGTGTGAGTAATCCATTCTGGGGAGTCTTGCGCGGAGTATACTATGTATACGCTATGCAGTTCCAAATCCCTCAATTCATCGAAGTCGAGGATAAGATCTTCGGACCTCTGACCTTCAAACAATTTATTTATCTCGCGGGTGCGTTGGGTAGTGCCTTTATTGCGTGGCGCCTTTTCCCCCTCTATATAGCCATCTTCGTGATAATGGGCGTCGGCGGCCTCGGTGCGGCGCTTGCGTTATTCGAATGGAACGGCCGCCCCTTCATTCTCGGGCTTGAATACGGATTTTATTACCTCATCAACACGAAACTGTATCTCTGGAGCCATGAACGCAAGCAAAAAAAGGCGCGGGAGGCGCTCAAAGAGAACAAAAAGGTTGCCGAAGTGTATGTCCCGCGCCTCTCGGACAGTAAACTGCACGACTTGGCATGGTCTCTCGACATAAAAGAAAAAGTAGGGCAGGTGGGTATTCGTGATTTTTCTGCGCCGGGAATGCAATTACAACCGCGCGCAACCACCGATGCGCTTGCGGCAGTCCACACAGCAAAAGAAGCCGTGGTGCGATGATGTATACATATTTTTCATGGCATTAAATTCACAAAAAGCATCACAGGATTTCGTTCCGATCAAAGAAGTGCACGACAGCGTCGTCGTGCTCAAAGACGGGGGGCTGCGCGCTATCCTCATGACATCGTCGCTCAACTTCGCGCTCAAATCCGAAGACGAGCAGACGGCTTTCATCATCCAATTCCAGAACTTTCTCAATTCACTCGATTTTACGGTGCAGATTTTCGTCGAGTCGCGTATGCTTGATATCCGCCCGTACATCGCCTCGCTCGAAGAAGCGTTCAAGAACCAGCTCGATGACCTCATGCGCGTACAGATTCGCGAATACATCGAATTCGTAAGGAATTTTACCGAGGCGGCCAACATCATGACGAAAAGCTTTTTCGTCGTGGTGCCCTACACACCCGCCACGATCACCGTTAACAAAAGTACTTTCACGAGTCTCCCGTGGCAGAAAAAGAAGGCCGACCAGACAGAGATCAACCGGACATTCGAGGAGAATCTTTCCCAACTAGAACAACGTATTTCGATCGTCCAACAAGGTCTCGTACGGTGCGGCGTGCGCACTGTGCAGTTAGGAACCGAAGAGGCGATTGAGTTGATGTACAAATTATTCAACCCCGGCGAGCGCAGTAAACCAATCGCCATCCTCCAAGAAGAGGCGGCAAAATAAAGCATATGGCTCTGTTAGACACATTCAGAAATCTTATAGGGGGCAAAAAAGAAGAGCAGCCTGGCGTATTGCCCATTCTCCCGCAGGAAATCTATGAACAAGGGGTTTTGGATCTTCAGGATGTCATCGCACCGCACGCGCTCAAGATCGACCCGCGCGAATTGAACCTCGGCGAGAAGATCGCGCGCACATTCTTCGTCGTATCGTACCCACGCTTTCTCACGACCGGCTGGTTCTCGCCGATCATCAATATGGACAAGGTCCTCGACATTGCGATCTATATCCACCCGCTCGATACGAATGAGATCTTGCGGAAATTCCAGAAAAAAGTCGCCGAAGTGCAGAGCCAGATCGCCATGCGCGAGCAGAAAGGTCTTGTCCGCGATCCGATATTGGATACTGCATATTCCGACCTCGAACACTTACGTGATTCACTCCAGCAGGCTCAGGAGCGCATGTTCGAAGTGGGGCTCTATCTAACAATCTATGGCGACACGCGCGAGGCCGTCGACAAAGCCGAAGCGGAAATCCGTTCCATCCTGGAATCCCGTCTGGTCTATATACGCCCCGCGCTGTTCCAGCAGGAACAGGGTTTCAAGAGTATCCTGCCGCTCGCAGATGACGAACTCGGCGTACACACTAAATTGAATTCTGCGCCGCTGTCGAGTGTGTTCCCGTTCATATCATTCGACCTCACGTCGGATCGCGGCATCCTCTATGGCATCAACCGCCACAACTCGTCGCTTATTCTCTTTGACCGCTTTTCTCTCGAAAACTACAATTCGGTGACTTTTGCAAAATCAGGTGCTGGGAAATCATACACGACCAAACTCGAGATCCTGCGCAGTCTCATGTTCGACACCGAAGTCATCGTCATCGACCCTGAACGCGAATACGAATATCTCGCCGAGACTGTCGGCGGACGTTATTTCAACATTTCGCTCTCATCCGAACACCACATCAATCCTTTCGATCTTGCTATCGCGCGTGAAGACGAGAACCCATCGGACGTCCTGCGCAACCAGATCATTTCTCTGGTCGGTCTCTTCCGTATCATGTTGGGCGGCCTCACCCCCGAAGAAGACGCCATCATCGATAAAGCCATCACCGAAACATATGCCCTGAAGGACATCACTGCGGATTCAAACTATTCAGTCACCAATCCGCCACTGCTTACCGACTTTGAGCTCGTGCTCTCCGGCATGGAAGGGTCCGAGTCGTTGGTCCAGCGCCTTTCGAAATACACGAAAGGCACGTGGGCCGGCTTTATGAACCGTCCGACGAACGTCGACATGAACAAAAAACTCATCGTTTTCTCGGTGCGCGACATGGAAGATGACCTGAAGCCGGTCGCTATGTATATCGTGACTCACCACATCTGGAACTCTGTCCGCAAAGAATTGCGCCGGCGTCTGCTGGTCATCGACGAGGCGTGGTGGATGATGAAATCGGAAGACACTGCGTCGTTCCTTTTCGGTATCGCGAAGCGCGGTCGTAAATACTTCCTCGGTCTCTCCACCATCACCCAGGACGTCGCCGACTTCTTGAACTCGCCCTACGGCCGTGCGATGATCACGAACTCTTCTATCCAGATGTTGCTTCGCCAATCGCCGACTTCTATAGATCTGGTGCAGGAAACGTTCAAACTTTCTGATGAAGAAAAATATCTTTTGCTCGAATCGGACGTGGGGGAGGGGATATTCTTTGCCGGCCTCAAACATGTGGCTATCAAGGTCATCGCATCGTACACCGAAGACCAGATTATCACATCGGATCCTTCGCAGATCCTTGCGATCCGTAAGGCAAAGACCGACCTCCAGACTGCCGCAAACGCCGACCTCGCAGAGCCGGTTCCACAGCAGAACCAAGTGTAGTGTGTGTAAACACCCACTCTGCTCCTCGCTAGCCGTTATATGGACGGGGTCCATATAACGTCTTCGCTCGAGGGTAATGTGAGTAAACTCCCACTACTCCTCTCGCTAGCCGTTATACTATACACATGCCTTTTGCGTTCCGCGCGATAATCATTGGTGCGCTTCTTTTTGCTCCGACATTCGGTTTTGCGCAAGACTTTTCGTTGCCACAATTCGGGGAGACGGCGTCTCTGGAAGTTTCCCCCCGCACTATCATCGAGCCTGAAATGGATGTGACGGTAGCCGCGCAAAGCTCACTCATTGATCTCGACCGCGCCTCTCTCATGTGGTGGGTTAACGGCGTGCATGACGAAACTGCTGACGGGAACAAGACGTTCGCCACGAAAGCGGGTGCGCTTGGTTCCGAAACGACGGTGGTTGCAGTGATCGACGGCGCGAATGGCCTGCATGCTGAACCGAAAGTAACAGTGCGCCCGACGATGCTCGCACTCCTCTGGGAAGGGGATGGATATACGCCGCCATTGTACCGCGGCCGGACACTGACTTCACCCGGGAGCAATGTCATCGCGCAAGCAGAGGCGCAATTCATCCGGAAGGGGGTGATTGTACCGCCGCAAAACATTTTGTATTCATGGCGTCTTAATGGCCAGCGGTTGGGTGATGTCTCGGGGCGCGGAAAAAACTCCGCCCGCATTCCCATCACAGAACTATTTGGTGATGCCATACTCACCGTAGAAGCAACGTCGCTCGATAGCATTTTCCACGCCGAGCAAAGCGTGCGTATCCCACAGGTAGAACCGCAGGTCCTCCTGTATCGCGATCACCCGCTGTTGGGCATAGACTATCATCATGCAATACCGGAAACGGCAACGTTCGCGGACAGCGAGATAACCGTCGCAGCACTGCCGTACTTTTCGAACATCCGCAGTCCATTCGACAAAACAATATCGTATGATTGGACTATTGAGAACAAACGTATCGCTCCCGATGCCGCGAACCCGTTCTTGGTGACGCTTTCGCTCGCGGAAAAGACGTTCGGTTCAACCAAAGTTGGCGTATTCCTACGCAGTTCTGTGAACGTACTACAGTCGGCTCAAAAACAATGGTCGATAAGCTTGAGTGCGCAAGCGGCGATTGAACAGCTCCCCAGTCCGTTCCCGACACAATAGAATATGTTTCCACGACAACTATTACGGTGGGTGGGAATCGCGCTTATAGTGGCCATACTGGGCGGTTTGTTTGGTTGGTACTTGTTCGTGAGCCGCCAACAACAGGAGGTGACGACCTTGACCGAGGGCCGCGGGTTTTTTGATCCAACACCGGCGTTTTCGGGGACCGGCGGGAGCATGCATGAAAACATCGTTTCGTTCTTCGGTTCTACTCTGCGCGCTGTTGAAAATGGAACTTCTTCTGCTGTAACTTCTACGAAAAGCGGCCCCACTGTTTCTGCCCCGCGCTTGTGGCGCGTCAGCCCTATTCC
Source organism: Candidatus Kaiserbacteria bacterium (assembly GCA_016204805.1). GTDB lineage: Bacteria > Patescibacteriota > Minisyncoccia > Phycocordibacterales > UBA2100 > JACQKA01. The sequence goes on from JACQKA010000039.1 coordinate 26,172, forward strand.
TGCCGTCGGGCTGGCATCGTTCACCATAAACAACGGTACAACTTCGACAGAGGTGCTCCGGTATGTTGAACGGCCTTCGGGGAATGTTTTTGAAGTGCCTTTGGCCGGCGGCTCGCCACAACGCATCACCAATACCCTTATCCCGCGCGTATATGAAGTGTCGTGGATCGACCCCAACACCCTTATTCTGCGCCATGCGAAAGAAGAAAATGGTCTCACGGTGCAAACATTCTTGGCAGCCATCAAAGCCGCGACCTCATCGCCTGAAATCGGGGCGCTGACTGGTTCGTATCTTGACGACAATATACGCGGCATCGTTTCTTATACAAACAACAAAAAACCGTGGTTGTTCTATCTTGTGGCTAATGAACAGGGTACGTTCGGCATTACGACCGATGGCTTGGGGAAGAACCCCAAGCGCCTCTGGAGCTCGGCGCTCCACGGCTGGCGGTTTTCACAATTCGCGGACACCGTTCTACTCTGGCAGAAAGCATCGGAGGGTATTGTGGGGAGCGCCTACACACTATCTCTCAAAACCGGTGAATCGAAGCTTTTGTTGGGGAACAAGAATGGTTTGACGGTATTGAAACACTCTTCGGAAGACGCGGTGCTCTACAGCACGTCACTGAACGGCAAAACCACTCTTTTTGCTCAAGTCGCCGGCATTACGCGCGAACTCCCTGTGGTTACGTTCGCTGAAAAATGTGTGTGGGGTATGGGGACTCCGCTCCGCGCATATTGTGCCGTTCCACGCTCACTACCACCCGCGCAACTCCCCGATGCGTGGTACCGCGGGGAGGTGTCGTTTGATGATCAATGGTTCTCCATCGATGCTACACAAGGTACCGCTGAAATAGTGCTTGATCCTAAAGAGGGGCAGGGTGTTGCGTTCGATGTGGTGGATCCTTCCACTCTGGATGGCAAACATATCTTCTTCACGGACAGCAAAACAGGAACGGTGTGGGTGCTCACTATATGATAGATTATATAAAAAAAATATTTCCAGCTTCGCCGATGGTGCTTTTCCAGGCGGTGGTCGAGGTACCTGCGTTCCGGCCCATCACACAAGGAATTTCGGATGGGCCACCGCTCTTGGCCCAAGCGTTCGAGGGACAGGGTAGTTTTAGTGATTTTCTTGTCGCTCTTTTCAATATCGCCATATCAGTCGGCGCAATTCTTGCGGTACTGCGTATCGCATACGCCGGCTTCAAATACATGACCACCGACGCGGTGGGGCAGAAGAGCGACGCGAAGGAAATGATCCAGAACGCGGTTGTTGGATTGTTACTACTCCTCGCGATCGTGCTCATCCTCGAGCGTATCAATCCGGATCTCCTTCAGATGAATTTCGATCTGGCTCCCAATGGCAGTGCAACCACACAACAAACCGGCGGGTTTGGGTTCCCGTCACTAAGTAATTAAACAGCCGTGTAGCGGATGACGACACGTCTGTCGCGGCCTTCGCCGCGCGATTCGGTCTTAATGTTTGGTGCTTGCGCGAGAACCGAGTGGATGATGAGTCGTTCGTATGAGCTCATTGGGGTAAGTTCGACGTCGTATTGAAACGACCGGGCTCGTTCGGCCATGATAAGCGCTTTTTGTTCCAATTCTTTTATCTGCCGCGCCCGATACCCGTCTACATCAATGACGAACAACGTGTCACTGATTCCTTGTTTTTCTGCCATCTTTTTGACGAGGTAGTCGATAGCTTTGAGCGTCTCACCGCGCATGCCGATAAAGTGTTTGGGTTCTTTCGCCTCTATTTGGAAAACTGTCTGCCCTGCGGCTGTTTGTGTTGCGATAGTGTGTTCCGAAAAACCAGCCGCCCCCAACACCCCTTTTAGAATTGTTATTATCTTCTGTTCCATACATGCTTACTTGCTCTCTTCTATAGCACGGATGTGTCTTTTCACCAAGAGATCCTGCACGATGGTAAAGATGTTGCTGGTTACCAAATACAGCGCAACTGCTGATGCGAAAATGTATGCAAAGACACCGAACATGACCGGCATGACATATTTGGTCTGTATATGGAGACTGCGCATAATATCGTCTTTGAGCGATTCCCCGGGTTTTGTGGTTACTATCGGCGCTTCGAAACTGATATGGCCTATCAAAAATTGTGAGAGTGCCATCAAAACCGCAAGTAAGATACTTCTTTCAGAAAGGTTAAAGAAACCGAGAAAGTGCATTTGGATTATGTCTGGTGCGGGGACAAAGGAATAGAGAAGTTCCGGATGGATCTGCGGAAGCTCCCCTCGGGAAAACACCGCGTACAGCCCGATGATGATGGGAAGCTGGATGAGTAGCACGATGATCCCTGACAGTGGGTGCACTCCGTTCGCTTTATATATTTTCAGCATTTCCGCCACTTGTTCTTTTTGGTCTTTGTATTTCGCTTTGATCGCTTCAATTTGAGGTGCGATCTTTTTGAGGATGATCTGCGTGCGAGTCGCCTGCCGCGCGAGAGGGAAGAGGATGGCTTTGACTATGACGGTGAGGGTGATGATGGCTAGCCCCACACTCCCACCGGGGAGAATGTCTATCAGAAAGATGAGGGCATTGTAGAGCGGTGTGTAGATAAGCGCCGACGCCACGGCCCAAAATGTTTCCATCGTGCTATTTTACTGCATGATCAACGTCTTTCAAACATACATAGCGGCGACTGTTTTAAGGTCGTTTTGTATGGAGTTGTGGTCGACTGTCTTATTTTTGATACGAATGGTGGTCAATAGATCATTTTCACCGGCCAGTGTGTTTTTACGCCAAGATTCGCGACACCAGCGTTTTATACGGTTTCGTTCTGTTGCTTTGGGGAATAGTTTTGCTGGAACAATAAGAAATAGCCTTGGTTTGCTATTTTCTGTCTGTTCGAGAATTACATCAACAACCAACCCACGAATTGTTGTTTTGGTCATTCTCATTTAGACAGCAAGGTGGGTACGCCCTTTTCTGCGCCGTTTTTGAATCACTTTTCTGCCAGTGCGCGTACGATTACGCTTCCGGAATCCGTGTGTTTTTGCTCGCTTCTTTTTTTTGGGTTGGTATGTTCTCTTCATAGGTATGTAATCTACACTGTTTTCTGTTTTTTACAAGTTTTTCATTTATCGGGGTGGGTTGCTGTTTCTTTTTTTTGTTGGATGCTCCCCTATACACAGCTTATACACACATCTCTCCAATGTAAGTGTTGTTTGTATAGTGTGTTGTGTAGGATCTTTTATGTATAATCGGGGTACTTTGCGGGCGTGCAACTCATTTTTTTATGATGTCTGATCGAGAGCTTTGGCAGAACACACTCGTCCAAATAGAACTCGCTACAACTGAAGCTAGTTTCCGCACGTGGTTTAAGGGCACTGATATCCTGAAACGTGATGGTGGTGTCGTCTCTCTCGCGGTCCCCAGTAAGATAGTAAAAGAGTGGCTTCGTGAAAAACACCATAAGCTTGTTTTGAAAACTCTGCGCGCTCTCGACCCATCCATACGCGGAGTTGAGTATGTGGTCCACAAAAACCTCCGCACCCCGACCCGTACTCAGATACAACCCCAACAATACAACACCACCATCGAGCTCCAGGACCTATATATCGATAAACGGGATAATTTAAATCCGCGTTACACGTTCGAAAATTTTGTGGTGGGGCCTTTCAACCAACTCGCCCACGCCGCCGCACAAGCGGTATTGCAACGCCCCGGTCTCACCTACAACCCTCTTTTTATTTATGGACACACAGGGAGGGGAAAGACGCATTTGATACAAGCGATTGGGAATGCATTCAAAAAAACCCATTCAAATAAAAAGGTGTTCTATGTAACATCGGACCGGTTCACCAATGACTTAGTGAATGCCATCCGGGCTGGACGGGCTGGGAGCTTTAAAGATCAGTATAGGCAATATGACATACTTATTATGGATGACATTCAATTCATCGCTGATAAAGAAAAAACCCAGGAAGAGTTGTTCCATTTGTTCAACTCGTTCCATGACAACAACAAACAGATCATCTTTTCCTCTGATGTACACCCATCTACCATGCTTGGTTTTGAAGCTCGTCTGCGTGGACGATTCAGTGCGGGGATGATCGCTGAGGTGCCGGAACCGGATGTTGAGTCGCGTATCGCTATTTTAAAAGCGAAGGCTGAACAGTATCACTTCCAGGTTACCAATGAGACTATCCAATATATAGCAAGAAATGTGCCTGGAAATATACGTGAGCTTGAGGGGGTTTTGAATTCTGTCATCTGTAAAACCCAATTAAAGGGTGGTGAAATCACCATTCATGAGGTGGCTTCGTTTATAAAAAACTCAACTCGAGCGCATAAAGGTGTTTCGGTAGTTGATGTAGTCAAAAAAATATCCCAATACTATGGTATAGAAGAGCAGAGTATCTATGAAAAAACCCGTAAAAAAGAGGTGGTGAAACCTCGGCAGATAATCATGTATATCCTTCGCGAAGAGTTCAATATCTCATATCCAAGCATTGGTGAGCAGTTGGGTGGACGCGATCACACCACTGTCATACATTCCTGCGAAAAGATAAAGGGTGAGTTGAGGGCAAGCCCTCTATTAACACAGGAGATCGATCAGATAAAGGCGGCTTTAACAGGGTGAGTATGGTTATACACATATTCAATACTTGGTGGTGGATACTGTGGCTAAGACTGTGTGAGTTTGTTGTTTATAACATGTGTGTTGTTTGGGGACTCCTTCACATCTATACACAGTATGTTGGTGTTGTTTTTACTGTTATCCGATCGATGGTGAGTTGTTGGTTGTTTGGTGAGTATAACCTCAGTGTAGAAAACTGTAGTAGTATCGGTATGTTTCGTAGTTATACAGTACTCCACAGTGTTAATAGTAATAATAATTTTTTATAAAAAAATATGCGTGTGTTTGTGGAAAAACAAAGACTGCAGGAATCTATCAGTCTCGCCGCCCGTGTTGTCGGCAAGAAAGAGTCCCTCCCAGTGCTTTCATGTGTATTATGTGAGGCTACAAAAAACGAACTCGTTATACGGGCAACAAACCTCGAATCCGCAATCGATATCCGCATACCCGCTCGTGTTGAGCGGGTCGGCGTCTGCGCTATTCCCGCACAAATATTCATACAGACTGTGCGGGCTCTGCGCGCCGACCACATAACACTCACATACGAAAACCGGCATGTGGTGTGTACTACTGGTGGCAGTACTACATCTATAAATAGTATCCCACACGAAGAGTTCCCCACAATACCTAAACCAACAGACGGTGTCCGTTTCTCACTACCACACAACATCTTTCTTGAGGGCATCCGCTCTGTAGCGTATGCCGCATCCCCTTCAACTATCAGACAGGAATTCGCGAGTGTCTTCCTTACATACAAAGACGGGGCAATGGTTTTTGTAGCAACCGACTCATTCCGGCTCGCCGAGAAAAAAATACACACACCGATCAAAAAAGAACCGGAAGATATACTCATCCCTGTCAAAAACGCACTCGATCTGGTGTATGTGTTCGAGCGCGGTGGGGAAGAGGAGATCATATGCACAGTAGCTGATTCACAACTACACGCCTCTTTGGGTCCGGTCTCGTTCGTGTCTCGTGTAGTTGATGCTTCTTTTCCCGACTATGAAGCCATTATCCCTAAAAAAACGACAACCGAATCGGTTGTACTCAAAGAAGATCTGGCTGTCATATTACAAAAAGCTACCATCTTCTCAGGAGATGCGCGTCAGGTCGGTTTCCACGCATATCCAAAAAGGAAGATATTTTCCGCCTCTGCGCAAAACACAACAATCGGTGAGATGTCAGACACGATCGATGCAGCTATAACAGGTGATGATATCGACATAAACTTCAATATCCCATTCGTGTCCGATTGCCTGCAGAGCATCGGTTCGGACAGTCTCCAACTAAAATTTGCCGGTCCGGGGAAACCGCTCGTTATCGAGGGGATTTCTGATAAAACATTCCGATATCTTGTGATGCCCCTTAATCGTTGAATATTATTCTACGAAGAAAGAACTTTCACCTACCACATGGCCATCCGCACTTTCCGCGACTGCGGTGATGCGGACAGCCCCGCGTATGGTAGGGAAGGTTGTTATCGAGAATGGATCGCGGGTGGATGCCCCGATAAATACATCATTCAGATAGAATGAAACCTTTCGCGTGTTCGCTCCAAAAGGACTTTTTGTCATGATGGTGAGCGGTGATTGAAGCGAAACAACACCACCACTCTGTGGGTACGTGATCAGTGTCGCTCCCAGCGCAAGTGGGCGCGCTACCATGTGTGCAGGCGTGGTGCTAGGGGTCAATATGTCCTGATTTTTACCAGCCCACAAAGCAACCGGATATTCCCACAATAAAAATTGCGGGTCATCTTGTGCATTTACCACAGGTGAACAAGGGCGGTCCTTGTCCACCGAATACAGGATCTCGTGCGGGCCGGTTGCACTCCAGTCACCACGCAAGGACGGCGGGCAGGTAGAAAGATCTTTCGGTGCGGGTGATATGAATTCCTCGTGTGTAGATGCGCGCTCAAGAGCGAACTGCATGACTTCGTGCCACAACGGCGCAACAATAAAACCCGCAACCTTCTTTTCCATAGGTGTGTTGTCATTATTCCCCGCCCACGCTCCGATAGTGATCGTTGGTGTGTACCCGATCACCCACGCATCACGATAGTCGTTGGTGGTACCTGTTTTTACAGCAACAGAAAATCCAGGAAAATAAAGAGAAGAGCTTTCACCAAAAGCCGGGGCGCGAGCAACATTATCAGACAACACGCTATTCATAGTTCGAGCGACCTCGGGGTCGAGCACTTTCGTTTCGTTATCTTTATACTCCTCAAGAATGGTTCCTTTCGAATCAGTCAGCTTGAGGATACCTACCGTAGGGTGTCGCACACCATCATGAGCAAACGACCCATACGCACCAACCATTTCAAGCAGTGTCACTTCACCCCCACCCAATACAAGCGGTAGTCCGTAATGGGCGGCGTTTTCCTTGAGTGTGGTGATCCCGAGGCGCTCTGCCATCGAGAGCGCGTTCTTAATTCCCACCAGGTATAACACCTTTACAGAGGGAATGTTGACCGATTGGGCGAGTGCGTCACGAAGTGATATTGGTCCACGGAATATATGATCATAATTGTCCGGGGAATAACAAAGCTCATTCGACTCGAACATATCCGGAGCACAGGTTGTTGAGAATTGGGTTTTCAGATCGAACACCACTGTTTCCGGCGTATACCCTTTTTCGAACGCCGCCGCGTACACAAACGGCTTGAAAGACGAACCAGGTTGGCGTTTCGCCAGTGTGATATTGAACTTGCCCTCAATAGCATCGTCAAAATATCCCCGAGAGCCCACCATCGCGAGCACCTGGCCGGTTGTAGGGTCGATAGCGACGAGACCGGCATTTTTCGCATTGAATGTAGTTTCGTTCGTGAGCGCGTAGCGCAACACCACATCCTCCGCCTTTTGTTCTAGATCGTAATCAAGTGTTGTTATAACCTGGAGCCCGCCCTCATTCACCACATCAACACCATATTTTTCTTCCAAATATTCAAGTATGTAAAACACAAAATGCGGTGCCTTGATACCCGAATCATCCCGGGCCTCGAATGTAACCTCGATGCGCTTAGCATCTTCATATTCAGCGGCTGTGATAAAACCGCTTTCATACATACGTTTCAAAACAAGATCTTTACGCTCATCAAGTTTGTCGCGGTGATTGCCGAACGGAGAATAGTACGTCGGTGCCTGCGGAAGCGCCGCGAGGTACGCCGCCTCAGGAAGAGTCAGGTCTTTTGCCGGTTTATTAAAAAAATACTTTGAAGCCTCCTCGATACCATACAACGAACCACCGTACGGGGTTTCGTTGAAATAAAGCTCAAGTATCTTATCTTTGGTCATCACCCGCTCGAGTTTTATGGCAAGGATAGCCTCTTTTATTTTCCGCGTGAAGGTTTTTTCATTACTTAACAAGGTATTCTTTATGACCTGTTGCGTGATGGTGGATCCCCCCTGTCCCAACCCGCCCTGGGTTATATTCGCGAGCAGGGCGCGCATGATGGCAGTTGGTTTGATGCCGCGATGTTGATAGAATTCGGTGTCTTCAATAGCGATAGTCGCATTCTGGGCGTTGCGGGAAACCTGTTCGATCGGGACTATGGTGCGGCGCACGGTGCCATGCACGTCGTACAAAAGCACTTTGCCGGTCCGGTCGTATATTTTCGTTGATTCAGCGACCCGGCGATTCTCGAAACCATCAATACTCGGGATGTTGAGTGTGACGGCCCAGAGCGCTGTGGTGCCAGCCACAAAAAAACCGAGCGCTAGGGCGCTAAATATCAGTAGTTTCCAAAAAGAGGTTTCCCTGCGATGGCGGGCCATATGAGAGCTGTTTTAGAGCACGTTTCTCTATACTACTGATTTTTAAATAAGATGGCAATCAAGGGTGCCGGACAGACGCGAGGTGGGTGATACCGAGCGCGATCGCATCATACTCATCATCATGCTGAATTTTTTTGTCGATGTGGATGAGTTTTGGGAGCATTGCCATCATTTGTTTTTTATCGGCACGTCCCCATCCGGCAACCGCTGATTTTACCTGCGGTGGCGTGTATTCGTACACAGGTATACCAGCCGCCGTAGCGATGTATATAATAGCACCACGCACCTCCGCGACATGCATGGCGGTCTTTTGGTTCGTGTTGAAGTACAGATTTTCGATGGCGATCGAGGATGGTTTGAATTTTTTGATAAGCGACTCAACCGCCGCGCCGACTACCCCAAGACGCTCCGCAAAAGGGGCGCGTGCGGACGTGGTGATACAAGAAGAGTAGAGCAGTACATCGCCGGTCTTCTGCCGTTCGAGTATCGCCACACCGCAACGGTCGTATCCAGGGTCTATCGCGAGCACCTTCATACATACAGTGTACGCGCCGTTCGACACAAAAAGAAACGCCAGCCTAACGAGAGGCTGGCGCTGATCCAACAACTACCGACGGAACCAAACTTACCCAAACCGTAGGGTCCCCGGTCGACTGGCGCATGACATATTGGTATGGGGTTTTAAGCCACACCTTTACGTCAGGATCCTTAACGTCGAGCACATAGTCCGCTTTTGTGGTGCTGGCCAGGAGCACCGCGTGGCCGTCGCCCTTCTCGTCACGAACAACAGTGATGAGGAGCGAGCTCACTGGCCAACCTTTTTTGATGAGGTCGTGGCGTTTCTGGAGGACATAGTCCTCACAGTCGCCGCGTCCATTCGCAGGGAGCGTCCAGTACTCGTTAACTCCGTAATTGTCGAGGTCAGTTACTGGGTCGACACTCCGGTTGACCTTGTTATTCACGTCCACCAACTGTTGGTAGCGTGCCTTAGTCCACTGGAGCTTCTGCACTCCTTTATTGTCTGGAACGCACTCAGTGGGTATTTCGTCGCAAAAACGTACGAATCCGTGCGGTGGGTCTGCTTTTCCGAACACCGCCGGTTCCTGCGCCCGTGCCTGCCACGGAAGAACCAAGGCAGACAGCAAGATAACAAACCGCGCATGTCTGCGCATCGCGTCCTCCTTATGTTGTGTCCATTTTTGCCGGACTTCTACCGGACCTAAAGAAATTATACCCCACTACTGTGTATTTGTAAATACCTCTTCTACACCGCCGTTTTCACCAAGTAAATCAAGGGGTTTTGGTGTGTAAGGGGACCTCTCACACACTCGCATAACTACTCCATTAAACGCTTTTGTTTTGTTTCAAACCCAAGATGCTCATGTGCCTTTTTGGTCGCGGTGCGGCCGCGCGGGGTGCGTTCGATGAGGCCGAGTTGCATTAGGAATGGCTCATGTACCTCTTCTATAGTGCCTTCTTCTTCTGAAAGTGCGGCCGCAAGTGTCGAAAGCCCCACCGGGCCGCCGCCATACTTTTCGATTATTACATTAAGCATGTCTCGGTCGTGTTGGGTGAGACCAAGTTCATCTATCTCAAGTTGTGCGAGCGCATTGCGTACAATATCCATTGCGATTGGCTTGCTACTTATCTGTGCGAAGTCGCGCACGCGCTTCAAAAGATAATTTGCGGTGCGTGGTGTTGCGCGGCTGCGGCGTGCGATTTCCAACAGCGCGTCTTTTGGTGCACCGACATCGAGAATGTTCGCCGAGCGCGCCAGTATCGCGGCTATCTCCGGTTCGTTGTAATACGACAGACGGAACGTTCCGCCTGAAAACCGACTGCGGAGCGGGGAGGAGAGGAGTGATGGGCGCGTCGTTGCGGCGACAAGGGTAAATGCAGGCAGCTCCAACTGCACCGTGCGCGCGGACGGTCCCTTGCCGATGATGATATCGAGCACACCCGATTCCATGGCGGGATACAGCACCTCTTCGATGGTTTTGTTGAGCCGGTGGATCTCGTCGATAAAGAAGACGTCTCCTGTGGATAGGTTGGTCAGGATGGACGCCAGGTCGCCCACGCGTTCGATCGCGGGGCCGGAAGTCGCTTTTAATTGTGCGCCGATCTCTTTCGCCATCAGGTGTGCGAGGGTGGTCTTCCCGAGACCGGGCGGGCCGTATAAAAGGACGTGCTCGGGTTGCTCCCCGCGCTCTTTTGCGGCGGTGAGGAGCACGCGGAGGTTCTTTTTAATCGTCGCTTGGCCCACATATTCATCCCATACAGAGGGGCGGAGCGCCTGGTCGAGCGATCGAAGCGTCTGCGGTGCGTCTTGTTTCTGTTTTTTCACCATACATTCATGTATTGACAGTAGCGACAGTGCATGATAGAATCTTCATGGTAATTCTAACACAAACAGACTCGGTTCAGAGCTACAAATCTCTCAACGATCGAAAGTTTTCCCGAGGACGGTGGCGGTCTCCCGCCACGTGCGGCCGTGCGGCCCCTATCCTTAGGTGTGAACTTGTCTTTCGATACCTCATTGAAAGCATCGTTGAGAGATTTGTACCCCCGAATTGCAAAAAGCATCTCTACTGCGCACCGTAGCACCTCCTTGCGAAAAGAAAACTTTCACCCCCACACCAATCGTTTCATAATGAAACGATTGGTGTGGGGGCATGCTTTTGATACTCAAAGCATTTCGCATTAGCGCAAGCAAACAAATTACTCTGTAATTTTGGTGAAGAAACATCCCTGCGTATAACTTTTTTGGAGCACGCGTCGAAAATCCCAGCGGGATTTTCGCGCTTCCTCTCGCCCTCACTCTCGCTTCGCGAACCGTGCCCGTTCGGGCTCCGAGAATCTCCAAAAAAGTTATACGCAGGGATGTTTTGTGTGTGCGGGGGCGGAGTCGGCATGTCTTTCAAAATGACTAAAGCTTGGGCAAACGCCCTCGAGTGGTCATTTTGAAAGATATGCCGACGGAGCGATTTTTCAAGCATCACCACCAATCTCTTCCTCGATGTTCACCGTACGTTCGACTTCGTCTATTGACGTGATACCCCTCAAAACCTTAACGATGCCGTCCTGCGGCATGCGGCGGATCTGTTGCCGTGCAGATGCGCGCCAGATCTCGCGCTCGCTCGATGTCGCGCGAACCGTCTTTTCCATCTCCTCGTCCATAAAAATAGCTTCGACGATGCCGATGCGGCCTTTGTAACCGATACCACCACACCTCTCGCACCCTTTTGGTACCCACATCATCGTGCGGTTCTCCGGGAGGTCTTCGGGGTGGGGGATGTTTTTGAGCATACGCTCCACATTCTCTTTATTCTTGCCTTCGATTGGCGCTGTTTCGCGGCAGTGTTCACATAAACGGCGCACCAAGCGCTGTGCCATCGCGATGTTGACCGATGAACCGAGGATCTCTGCCTGGATACCCATGTCGATGAGGCGGGGGAAGGTTCCGGCGGCGTTGTTGGTGTGGAGCGTCGAGAAGACGAGATGGCCGGTCAGTGCGGCGTGGACGGCGGTCGAAGCGACCTCGCCATCGCGGATTTCGCCCACCATGATGATGTCCGGGTCTTGGCGCAATGTAGAGCGGAGTCCCTGGGCGAAAGAATAATTTTTAGAAACTTGCGTCTGCACGATGCCCGGGAGGTGATATTCGATAGGGTCCTCGATAGTTACTATCTTTACGCCTGGTTTATGCACCGCACGCAAGAATGCGTAGAGCGTCGTCGTCTTACCGGAACCGGTAGGACCAGTGTTCAGTATCATACCGTTCGGCCGTTCGATCTCTTTCAAGAAAATCTCCATCAGGTATTTATCGAAGCCGAGCTTTTCAAGCGAAAGTCCGATCGTTGTGGGGTCGAGCACACGCATCACCACCGTCTCGGCATAGTTCCCGGGCAATATCGAAGTACGTATCTCGATCTCTTTTTGATTAACTACGATAGAGAACCGGCCGTCCTGCGCCGCGTTTTTGATATTCAATTTCAATCCCGAAAGCAGTTTGATACGCGATGCGATCATCCCATATGTTGTGTGGTCAAAGGTGAGGAGTTCGTTCAACACACCGTCGAGTCGATATCGCATGCGCACGTACGCCTCTTCGGGTTCCAGGTGCACGTCGGATGCGCCGAGCGAAAGTGCACCGGCCATAATGATCTCCAAGACGCGCGAAATGCGGTGGGTGTCTTTGCTCCCAATGTTTTCGTGTACGTGGTCGGAGACATCTTTAACACTTTTCAATTCAGAAAGCATCTTCTGGATAGCGTCGTTTGAAATGGTGAGCACACCCGCTTCGGTCTCGGTCGCCATCGACAAGTCGCGGTAACGGTCCCACGCATGGAGGAGCGATGCCTGGGACACCATAAAGCGGCGGACCTGATACCCGAGACGCTCTAAGTTTGCGATCGTTTGGAGCGAGTTCGCGCGTTCTGGCGCACGCATGGCGACGAACAGGCGCTTGCCGATCTTCCTAAACGCGGCGACTTCCGAATCGTGTGCTTCTTGTTCAGGCACAAGCTGGAGCGCATCGGTGTCTATGGATTTGCTGGTGAGGTCGGTGTATTCGACGCCATATTTGCCGGCGAGCATTTTCGCCAACTCTTCTTCCTCGCGCCTGCGGAGCTGTTCTATGCGCTCGTCGCTTTTTTGGTCATGGAACTGGGTCGTCATCCTTGTTATTGTAACACTCAATGGAGGAGACCATATTCGGCGCGGATTCGATGTATCGCCACGCGGCGGATTTCGTGCGCAGGCTTGTACCGGGGGAGGCGGCGATTGTCGTGGGGCTTCAAGGTGATTTGGGCGCAGGGAAGACGACTTTTTTTCAGGGTGTTGCACAGGCGCTTGGTGTGAGAGAGCACACGACGAGCCCCACATTCGTCATACAAAAATCCTACAAGCTCTCGGGTCAACCCTTCCACAACCTCATTCATATAGACGCATATCGGCTCAAGGAGGCACATGAGCTCGAAGTACTTGGCTGGCACGATATCGTGAAAGATCCACACAACCTCATTTTTATCGAGTGGCCGGAGCGCGTGTCTGGCATCCTTCCCAAAAATGCAGTCATACTGAAATTTCGTTTTATAGACGAGCAGACTCGAGGAGTCGAGCGAGTGACAGGGGTGTGATAGATTGAGTGCGTGGCAAAGAAAGACAACAAAGGAAGAAAACGACTCGTGCTCTTGGATGCGCACGCCATCATCCATCGCGCGTACCACGCGCTGCCGGAATTCACATCGAGCAAAGGCGAACCGACGGGTGGCTTGTACGGCCTGTCGTCCATGCTCATCAAACTCATTGATGAATTGAAGCCGGATTATCTGGTGGCGTGTTTTGATTTGCCCGGACCGACCCACCGCCATGATGTGTACGAAGAGTACAAAGCGAAACGCCTGAAAGCGGAAGATGCGTTGGTGGCACAGCTCAAACGCGCGCGTGATGTGTTCACTGCGTTCGGTATTCCCATTATCGACTCGCCGGGGTTCGAGGCGGATGATTGTCTTGGTACTCTCGTGCAGAAATTCGCAGACCGCGACGATATAGAGATCATCATCGCCTCCGGCGACATGGACACACTCCAGCTCGTCGACGACGACCGCGTGAAAGTCTTCACGTTCCGTAAGGGGCTTTCCGACACAGTAACGTACGACGAAAAAAAAGTACGTGAGCGATTTGGATTCGGACCGGAAGTATTACCGGACTACAAAGGTCTCCGTGGCGATCCATCGGACAACATCAAAGGGGTGAAAGGAATCGGAGAGAAAGCCGCGACGGATCTTTTGCTCGCGTTTGGCAGTATGAAAGGTATCTACGATACACTCGCAAAACACCCCGAGAAATTTGCGGCAAAAGGCATCAAGCCGCGCGTGGTCGCATTACTCGAAGAAGGAAAAGACGACGCGATGTTCTCTATGATGCTCGCGACCATCCGCCGCGA
>JACQKA010000033.1 GCA_016204805.1 Candidatus Kaiserbacteria bacterium
CTCGTCTTCATCCAGGGGACGCAGGCCGGAAGCACCACGCTCAACCTCTTCGGCGCCGCCGCCCAAACCGCCTCTCTTCTCACCATCTCCTCCAGTACCGGCATCCCGCTTTTCAACATCAATGCCGTGGGCCAAGTCGCCATCGCCACCTCCACCTATCCCTCATCAAGCACGCTCTTCACCATCGCCACCTCAAGCCAGATATTCAATATCTCCGCGGGAGGCAACGTGATGATCGGGACTTCCACGTCTCCGAACGGAGCTCTGCTCACGATTGCGACGACGAGCAATATCATGACGGTCTTGAGTAACGGCAACGTCGGCATCGGGACGACGGGGCCGACCACTCCATTACATTTGAGGTATAGCAACTCGGCTACGAATGCCACCGGTCTCTATATCGACCAGGCCGGGAGCGGAGATGCAATGATGTTTTTTGAAATCTCTGGCGTTACGAATTGGGCGATGGGAATCGACAACAGCGATTCTGACAAATTCAAAATAGCTGCGTCTAACGGTTTAGGGACGAATCCTGTTTTTACAATCGACACTTCCGGCAACGTCGGCATCGGGACGACGGGACCCAGCTTTCGCCTTGATTTAGAGGGCTCAGAAGCGGATCTAGCGATATCACTCAATAACATCGGAACTGGCGGTCGCAATTACCGCATTGACTCAACTCATAACTCAAGCGGATATGGCGGTGGCAAGTGGATTGTTGTTGATGATACGGCCTCGGGTAGCCCAGCACGTCTTACAATCGCCAGCGACGGAACCCTGTCCGGCAGCGCCACCAATGACATTTCTGATGCACGGCTCAAGGAAAATGTGACTGTCGTGGGTGACGCGCTGGACAAGATCACCCAACTGAGAGGCGTCAGATTCAACTGGAAAGAAGAAGCGCAGATGACTGACAGGCCGCAATTCGGAGTGCTTGCCCAGGAAGTTGAAGCGGTGTTCCCGGAGCTGGTACTCAACGACAGTATTAAGGGTCCGGATTACAAATCCGTCCAATACGGCGGTTTTGTTGCGCCGTTTATAGAGGCAATCAAGGAACTTGACCAGCGAACAAAGGGGTTGGTAACAACGGGACAAGGGGATTTAATAATAACCGGCAACGTCGGCATCGGGACGACGAATCCACTTATGCGATTAGAGGTTCAAGGAAATGTCGCTGATAGCTTGGCCAGGATTTTTAATGACGGAAACGCCACAACAAATAAGGGTCTTGAAATACAAGTTGGAACCGATGATGCTAGCGGAACAAACTCCGCAATTAGAATCATGGATGGCGACGGCGGCATTCAAGGCGAAGTCACCTTCTCCGGAGGCACCGTCACCTATGGCGCTTTCACCGCCAACCACGATGTGTCTGTGCCGGAATCCGACAACGCCGCCGGCTATCCCTATGGCACTCTGACGTGCATCAAGAACACTTATCTGAAAGACAACCAGCAGAGAGGGATTGAGTACAACGTCGAGAAATGCTCCAGCGCCTATGCCAAGAACGTACTGGGTGCTTATGCAGGCAAATACGACGACCAGCCCAACCGCCACCAGGTCTATGTTCTAGGTGACGGCCACATCCTGGTAAACGGCGAGAACGGAAACATCGAGATAGGCGATTCGATTGCCACCTCTCACGCTCCCGGCATCGGCATGAAAGCCGCGGAGTTCGGCCTGACTATCGGGATCGCCCAGGAAAACATCACGTTTGCGTCATCAGAGGAAACCAAGCTCGTTGCCGTCCAATACGGATTGATGTACGCGAATGCGGATAAGATCAACACGCAGGCAACGACTCAAGACACCTCTGTTTTCGCCTCCGTCATCTCCGCGTTCCACGACGCCTACGACGTCATCTTCGACAAGGGGTTGCTGAAGGTGGCAAGGATTATCACGACGGACCAGTTTTGCATGGACGATACCTGCATCACTAAAGACCAGTTCAAGGCGCTACTCGAAAAAAACGGCATCATCACAGGGACAAGCGCCGATTCTCAACCAGCGAACGATTGAGGGAAGACAATGCGTTAAGTTGACATCAAGTGAGGTGATAAGATAGTATTGAAAGTATGCAGACGCTAGCCAGACAACAAACCGCGCACCGAGAACTTTTTAGACGACAAGCGAAACTTGAGCGCGAAGTTGAGTTCTTAAAAGAGGCCATGCGTCTGGAGAGAGAAGATTTGTCTATACTCCCTTCGGCGCTGAGTAGGTGGGAGCGTATTAGCCACGCACTGGACGACGAGAAAGGACGCGCCTTTTCTTCCTTAAGCGAGATGCGTTCTTGGTTAAGAAATTTGTAGTGGGAGCGATGCATAAAGACATTGCCCGGATTGTATATTCAGTTGAGTTTGAGCGAGCGCTTAAGCGCTACAAGAAAGATAAAAACCTTTTCAAACAGATAGAATTTCAGATAGAGAAGGTTCTTCGCGAGCCGGATTTTGGAAAACCCCTTCGACACGCGTTAAAAAACCGACGGCGGCTGCATGTCGGTTCATTTGTACTGGTGTACGAATTCCACGGCAACGAACTTCGTTTTCTTGATCTCGACCATCATGACAGAGTGTATAAAAAGAGGTAGCAGACGGCGAGTGGTATAATAATAACTGATGTCGGAGCTACTACATTCTACTTGCTACATTCTACATTCTGGTCGGCGCGGCCAGGCCCCGTAGTGAGCCAAGCACTCCGCTTTCTTCGGGGCCGGAGAAAATTTATGACAACATCTTAAATCCATGACTTTATTGACAAAAACAGCATTTTTCAAGAAAGCGTGTGGGCGTTGCAGTGCTTGGTCTACCACGGGGCAGGCCGTGCTCTCCCTCGTTTTTCTTATCGGCGGTATCATTGTCTTGGCGGGGATCACGCTGGCGTTTCTTGCCAATTCTTTTTTAAACTCTACGTACGGTTTTGCGATCAGCGAGCGAGCGAAGGCCGTAGCCGCCTCCGGCGCGTATGACGCGTTGATGCGTCTTGCGCGCAACAAGGATTTATCCGAGAGCGGGTACTCTCTTTTCGTGGGTAGCGATTCGGCCAACGTGTCCATTTCTCAAGATTCTCCGGCGACGGGTCTTGTGGCGATCACTTCCGTTTCCACGATCTCCAACCGAGAACGGAGGGTTCGGGCGGTCGTGTCCCGCGACGCCACGAGCAGTCTTATCGCGACCGTTTCGTGGGATTAAGTTTAAGAACAGTTTTTCTTCTATGATTC
>JACQKA010000031.1 GCA_016204805.1 Candidatus Kaiserbacteria bacterium
CATACGCGCGCATCCGCGCGCGCGCGGCGCTCGCCGCATCAAATATCGTAGAGTCGTTTGAGACAAATAATACTTTAATATTAGATGTGTTGGACGTACGACGTCCAACATGAGCTGCGTGGTTGCGTCGAGCATATGAGGGACCGAAAAATCATTCATGCGTTTCTGCGCAACCAGCGCACGTTCTTTTGCCACCGCAGGATTTTCGGCGACGCGCGTAAGCGCTTTCTGAAGTGCGACATCGTCCCCAGAAGGTACAAGAAGGCCGGTTTCTTCGTCTGAAACGAGAGTAGCATTACCTCCAGCATTCGTCGCGATAACCGGTATCCCAAGTGTCATTGCTTCGATCAAGACATGCGAAAGCCCCTCATAGCTTGAATTCAGCACAAAAACATCAGCCGCCTTCATCCAGCCAAGTGCCTCGTCGCGCGGCACACCCGACGCAATGTGCACGCGCCAGTTCTTATGCATCCGCGCGACTCGTTCTATCGCTTCAAAACCCTTCCAAGGCACGCGCCGGCCGGCTGATACGATAAGAAATTCTCCGTCTTTTTTTTGCGGCATCGGTATATTTTCTGGGAGTTCAATGCCATTGTAAATCACGCGGATTTTTTCTTCCGAGATTCCCCACGCTGCAACAATATTCTTCAGGTATTCGCTCGGCACGATGACGCGCGTGGCGCTTCGCGCCACGCGCGTCTGTATCCTTCGGAGTAATTGCACGGAGAACGGTACGTCCTTCGATTTTACAAAATCGTCAAGATTCTGCGTAACGCCGAACCTCTGTTGTCCCTGCTCCCACGCATAGTCGCCGACTATCTTCACCACGAACGGTTTCCCCGCCTTTTTCGCGGCTTGCATCGCCGGCAATCCAACTGAAACGGGGTCCAGTGCGAAAACTGCGTCCGCAGTGCACGCCGCTTTCAGCACACGGCAATAATAGACATAATGACGAATAAGTTTCGGCAAATGCCGCACATCGCCGAATTTCACCAGCTCCACCTCAATGCCCTTTTTCGGCAAACCTTCTTCAAGAAACTTCGCATAGGTCGCCGGCCCGCCTATCTCTGGCGGATACAGTGGCGTGGCGATAACGATATGCATATTTTAGTTATGAATCCCCCGACACCATTCAATCTCCCTTTTTAATCCTTCTTCAAGTGAAACCTTCGGCTCATAGTCTAAAGCCGCGCGTATTTTTGAAATATCTGCTGAAGTTTCTTTTTGGTCTCCAGGGCGCGTGGGCACTGGTGTATATCGACCTTTCTTTCCCATAATTTTTTCAATCATATCGATTCCTTCACCGGTTGTATGGGTTTCGTCTGTTCCGAGATTAAATATTTGTCCACCGCATTTGTCCCACTGTGCGACCATCTTTGAAAGACCGCCTGTAATGTCTTTTACATACGTAAAACTTCTTTTGTGTTCTCTGCTGCCTTCATACAAAGGAATCGGGGTACCGGAATCTATAGAGGCAATCAATTTACGAAACAGTTTGTCCGGCCGTTCGCGCTCTCCATAAACTGAGAACAGACGCGCAGATGCTGCCCGAAGAATACCACGACGTGCATATGAAAGAACGAGCTGTTCAGCACCGAGTTTTGTAACTCCGTAAAAAGATACCGGGCGTGGCTCACTATCTTCATTTCCTACAGCTTGTGCTCCGTACACCGATGATGTCGATATGAAAATAAATCCTGAAAGTTTTTTGAGTTGCACCGCGTATTCCAACAAGCGCGCAGTTGCGAGTATATTATTCCTTTCATACGTCTCGAATGAAACCGACGATGAAATACCGGGTTGGGCAGCAAAATGCAAAATAAATTCAGTATCGGGAGTGATGCATGATAGTAAATCCGCAGACGCAAGATCAGCTTCCATGATTTCTATTCCTTTTGCAGAAAGTTCTGTGGCTGTTCTGCGTTTTTCCTTTGGATTATAGTAATCGGTAAACGCGTCAACACCAATAACTGAATGACCTTCTTGTTTTAATTGTTCAGCCATATGAGAACCTATGGCCCCAGCAGAGCCTGTAATAACAACGCGCATACTACTCATATACCTACAATAGTACCAAAAAGTGTCCTCATTCGTTCCGCAATAAGATTCCAGTCGTATTTCTCAATTGCCATCTTTTTGGCTGTTTTTTTCACGCGCGCGACTTGTTCTGGATTTTCCAATATTTCTTTAACCGCCTCAGCAATTTGCTTCGGCGAGTCGCGGTCCACCGCCCAGCCGGTTGTCGGCTTATCAGGATTGCGTTTCGCGTCAAAGAGGAAGTCCGCGATGCCCCCTTCCTGCGTCGCGACGACCGGCAGTCCCGCCGCCATCGCTTCTACGAACACGATACCAAACCCTTCAGAGAGTGAGGGGCGAATATAAATATCGGACGCTTTCAGATATTTCGGCATCTCTGCGTGGCCAATCTGACCCATGAAGCGCACGCGGTTCACGACACCGAGCTTCTCGACGAGAGCGCGAAGCATCGTCTCGTCGGGACCCGTGCCAAAAATAAGGAACGATACGCGCGCCGGTAAAAGCGGAAGAGCGCGGATAACATCGTCGCAGGCGTTCTTACTCACCAAACGCGAGGTCGTGATGAGATAGACATCCTCTTTTTTCTTGCCGAGCGCGCGCTTCAGCGCGTTTAATTCTTCAGGCGCATACCGCTGTGAGAAATGCGCGGCATTCACTCCGTTCGGCACGACGGCGAGCGGACCCTTGTATCCCATAGAGCGGACAAATCGCTCAAGATAAGAAGAGGTAGTAACGGCGAAGTCGGCCTTCGTGAACACGCGCGTGAAGAGCGGACTGAATATGCCGACGCGTTTCTTCAAGTGTTCAATCGGGTCGCCGTCGTCGGAGCGGACGATGTACGGCACAGCCGGGAAAAGCATCTTGAAAAAGAGCGCTGCGAATGAGGAGTAGCTTGTCATCACCGACATCACGGCGTCGTAGCGCTTGCGGCGGTGCAGAACGACTGCCGCGGCGAGCGCCCAAAATGGATATAGATATTTATTGAGCGCGAGCGGGAATTTCTTCAGGTCGGTCATCGTTGCTCCTCTACGCGTGAAGCCTATGCGGAAGACATCTATATTCCCCACACGTTCAAACTTCGGCAACGCGCTGTCAAAGCGGAGTGTAATCATGTCAAAGGCGTATTCAGACTGCGAAATGCGGTCTGTTACTTCCTTAATAGCCACCTCCGCGCCGCCGATGAACGGGTGGTATGTGAGCGAGAAGAAAAGAATTCGCTTCATATTATCGCTTCCAGTCTGGTTCAAAGCTCGGTGCAGAACTCGCGGCAGAAAGCGTACCGATAAGATGCGTGTATGTGTCGGATAAGTTCGCGACCGTATGCCGCTTGCCGCGCGCGCTCACCACTGCATCCCCCTCCCGAAGAAGGGTCCCTGCGGCGCGTATGCCCTCGCGATCGTTCTCACTGAGCGTTTCGCTTTCAACAAAATACATCTCGCCCTGCCGCACCAGATTTATCTCATCAACATTTTCGTGTGAGTGGAAGGGCTGTACGTGTCCTGGCGGCACCTCCGTAATTACGTACTTGAGCGGAATAGTACCGCCGTTTGACCCCATGTTCTCCACATATCGGCGTATCTCAAAATGCTCTGCGCGCGCACGGGCAAGCATCGCATCAAGGCCGAGGTGGTTGCCCTTATAGCGAACGTATTGTCCCGTTTCTCCGGGCTTTTTTGCAGGGTCAATGACCGCAACAGCGAGCATCTCCTTCTTCAGAATTTTCATGTGTATTACTAATCGTAAACCAGCCAGAGAGGTCTCATGGTTTCCCTATAGAATAACAAAAAAGACGGCTCTCGCGGAGCCGCCTGGAAAAAACACGAAGTAGTCAAGCCGCGGTGACGAAATCCCCGCCGTCTTCGTTGTTGGGCTGAAGTTGCGCTTGCGTCGCAAATTCGGCCTTAAACGCCTCCACAACAATCTCTGCCACTTTTTCGTTTGGACAGGACACCTTAACAACGTTGCGGTCGCGATACACGAAACAACCTTTGGGAAGACCAGAGACTATCATGATTACCTCCTCGATGTCGAACAAGAAGAGCTTACCGCACTTTCAGAAATCTACAACCCGACCAATTTTGCGGAGATATCCCAAAGTTTTTCGGCTACGGCCTTGTCGGAGGCGAGTGGCGAGGCATGGGAAATTTTTTTGCTGACAAAATACTCGCCGCTCACGACGGCAACATCCGGAGAAGTGGCGAGGTACACGCTCGTCTCGGCTCCCTGCGCCGGAGTTATCAGCGTACGCTTATAAATAAAAGCAGTTATTGGATTCATCTTCCGGACATTTTGCATCGTCATTTCTGTGCCAACTACTCCGGGATGGAGCGCGTTCACTGTTACTCCGCTCCCATCTAATTTTTTCGCTAATTTTTTTGTAAAAAGAATTAGCGCCAATTTCGACTGCGCATACGCTTTGTACTTATCAAAACTCTTTTTGCTCTGTAGATCTTCAAAGTTGATCATGCCCTCTGCGTGCAGGGACGACGACACATTGACGACTTGTGCAGGTGCGCATTGTTTCAGTAACGGTAAGAGCAGATTCGTGAGCAGGAACGGCGCCAGATAATTCACAGCGAGATTGAGCTCAATACCGTCCTTGGACTCCTGTCGCTCCTGCGGGAGGACCCCAGCGTTGTTGATAAGCACATCCAGCCGATTGTAACGCTTCTGAAATTCTCTAGCACATTCTTTAATTGAAGTTAGTGAAGCGAGATCGCATAACAAATATCCAATATTATTGTTACCTGTTTCTTCAGTTATTTCTTTTTTTGTGCTTTCACCTTTTTTCGCATCACGCGCTGTAAACACTACCGTCGCTTCAGTAAACGAAAGTTTTCGAACTGTTTCCTTGCCGATTCCTGACGTACCCCCGGTGATTAAAATAATTTTTCGGTTGCTCATTATAAAAATATAAACGCCGCGCCGGCGAGGGCGATGACGCCGAGAAGACTGTAGAACCACGGCGACTTGAAGAGCCCGCCGGATTCCGGCCGTTCAGCCGGCGCGCCCGCCGGCAATGCCGCCCCCGCGGCGGCGAGCTCTGTCGCCGGCGCGGGGGCGCGGACTGCTTCATCATACGCCTGAATATTCGTCTTCGTGCTGATAATCGGTTCAACCCTGTTCACCGCAAGCGGCTCGACCGTCTGCACAGTATTAAAACTTGTTTGTTGAGCCGAAGGTTGCTCATTCTGAATTTGCGGATACGTTGTCGCCATTTCCCCGCTCGGATACAGAAGCGATGCTGTGTCTGATATTGGGAGTTGAATTATCTGCGAAGGAAATAATACCGTCCTGCCGGCGAGAATCTGCGTGCCTGTCGGAATCTTAAATTCTTTACCGCCCATTGATAACCTCCATAAAGACATGTCCAGAGTCCGCGAGCTGTTATTGGTAAGGGAGATGCCGCGCGCAGAAACGGAGTCTATTTTAATACTCGCATCCTTCACCGTAACGATACTTTCAATAAACGCATCACCGCCGTCAGGCGTAGAAACACGCACGACTGCGATGTATTCTCCCGGCTCGTAATATTTATGGTAGACATTCGCGCCGGTTCTCTGCATCCCGTCGCCGAACGACCATAAAATAAGAGCTTCATCGCGCCTATTGCCTTTTCCGTCATACACAACGGCGGTAAACGCCGTGTCCGCGCCGGAGGATACGGTTTTATCGCCACCGGTAATTATGCGTAGCGTCGGGATTGGAATGTACTCCGGCGGCCCGCCGCTTGGGGACGAGGCAGTCGTCTCTGTCGTCGTGTCGGAAGAAGTATCTGGAGGAGTTGAATCAGATGATGCAATAACAACTGTTTTGGATGAGTCAGTCATTGTGAGACTTGTGGCTGTGGATGTGGCCGAAATGAGAATGGTGTAAGTGCCGTTACCTACCAGTGTGCTTGCATTATTCGTTCCATCCCAAATTTTCGGCGTCGGATTCGTAACGCCAGAACTCGTGTATAGCGATTTAATCAAAGTGCCGCTTGCGGACAGTATTTTAATAGATGCCTTTACATGCTCGGAAAATGCAATATCAATAGCAGTAGTCGTCGCGAGACCAGACTCGGCAGTTGCCGTCGGATAGATTGTGCCGTACGAAACGGTGTAGGTTGTTAGAGTCGGTGGGCTGTCCGCATGCGCGAACGATGGCAGGAGAATTGCCAGAACAAACAGGCTGGCGAGGCGCATGGCGGTTATTATATATCGCCCTTGAGAACCTTACGCAAGGCGTCTTCTGAAACTTCAAAAGGCTTCTTCTCTTCGGCGACTCGGGCTGGCGGGTTCGCCCGCGGCGGCTCCGCCGCCGCGGGCCGTTGTGGCTGTTGTTTGTTTGCTGTTGTTTGTTGGCTGTTCTGCAAGACAGTTGCCAGCGTGCTCTTC
>JACQKA010000032.1 GCA_016204805.1 Candidatus Kaiserbacteria bacterium
CGGCATCCTCTCGTCCAACGGCACCTCGGGAGTTTCAGCCAGAACACTCACAGGCACCGCCAACCAAATCACCATAACTAACGGCGACGGCACAGGAGGGAACCCGACCTTCTCGCTCCCGTCGCTCCTCTCCTTTACAAACGCCTCCACCAGCCAGCTCTCCGTCTTCAACAAAGCGTACTTCGGAGGTACCGCAACCAGCACCTTTGATTCAGCTGGAAATTTGTCGGTCGCGGGGACGCTAATCGTTTCCGGCCAATGCGTTACCGGCGACACCAAATTGCGCCGCCGCAGGCGGCGCAAGAATGCGAAGGGTGAATGGGAGGAATATTTTGAGGACACGCGCATTGACGAGATTAAAGCGGGCGACGAGATTCAGTCGCTTGATGAGAAAACAGGAAATCTCGTCTGGAGCCGAGTCAAACAGCTCGCCTTCATGGGCAAGAAGCATACTTACCGGCTTACAACCGTGAGCGGCAAAACGATTCGCACCACAGGGAACCATCCGTATTTGGCTCGAAAGGCGACGAGCAACGCTCGTAGCCTTTCGCGTGCCGTAGCATTCATTGACTTTGCAAATGTAAAAGCTGGATACAGAGACCGCGGTTATCGGACTATTGATATGGAAGTACTCCATAACGCTCTATTAGTTGCCGGTATCACCACAACTCATTTTTATTACGGCACAGACACGCGTAACAAAAAGTCCGCTTCATTTTTTGCAAAAGTTGCATCCTTTGGCTATGCAGTTATCACGAAGCCGGTTCAGTATTTTAATATCAGTTTCCTCGGATTACTCCAAAAGCCTTTCAATCGCCGTTGGATTGAGGCTCTTCCGACCAATCTTCGTACAAATCTTCTGCGCGAAGCGGAACGGCTCGATATGATAGGAGTGCGACTTCTTCAGCCGAAAGCGAATTTTGATGTCGAGATTACTGCAGACGCTCTTCAACTTGCTAACACAAATGACCATTTCGTTCTTTTTTCAGGAGACGGCGATTTTGTGCCGCTGGTGAAGCGTTTGCGCGAACTCGGCAAGAGCGTCACTGTTGTTTCTGACCGCAAATATCTATCTGGCGAGCTCCTCCTTTCGGCTGATAAATTCGTGACATTCGGACTCCTTAATAAGTTTGTACCAAACCTCTTGCTTGGTAATACGACGCAAAACCCGCCTCGTGGGCGGGTCTTGAAGAAAGGTAATATAAGTATAGCCGACCTGCTCGGGCTGTCAAGTGTCAAACACGAGACTGTGGATAACAATGTCAAAGCTGGCGAGGGCTCGTGGCGCAAGGTATCGGAGCTGAAAGAAGGAATGGAAATCGCCATTGCCGCGCCGCATGGCGGCGCGGATTGGGAGCATATTGTCTCCGTTGAGCCCGTCGCGAAGGAAGACGTATACGACGTAGAGATAGAAGGCACGCACAACTTTATAGGCAACGGCATCGTCGCGCACAACACCGCCGTTTTCAATCAGGCATCCACTTCGCAACTTTCCGTCTTTAACAAAGCATACTTCGGCGCCACGGCGACCAGCACCTTTGATTCCACCGGCGCACTCAATCTGGTGAACGCTCTCACATACGGCGGTGTCACTCTCTCCAATTCTGTTACAGGAACAGGGGACATGGTGCTCTCCAGCTCGCCCACTCTCGTCACGCCGACGCTCGGCGCCGCCTCCGCCACATCAATCAACAAACTAACCATCACCACCCCCGCCACCGGCTCCACCCTCACCATTCTTGACGGCAAGACTCTCACATCCAACAACACGCTGACTCTCGCCGGCACAGACTCCGCAGTCATCACCTTCCAAGGCACCGACACCTATGTCGGCCGAGCCACCACCGACACCTTCACCAACAAAACATTTGACACTGCCGGCACAGGAAATGTTTTCCGTATCAACGGCACCGGAATCACCGCCGTTACCGGCACCGGATCCGTCGTCCTCGCCACCTCTCCGACGATCGCCACCCCCACATTCACCGGTCTCTCCTCTCTCGCCTTCGCTTCTTCAACCCTCTTCTCAAACACCGGCACCGCATACTTCGGTGGGACAGCCACCAGTACATTCTCTTCAACAGGCTCCCTCACTCTCCCAACAACCGCCCTCCTCACCGCTCCGTATGCATCCACCACGATGGTCACGGCC